>CAZGGF010000121.1:0-3928 GCA_964524715.1 uncultured Verrucomicrobiota bacterium
CTCATCTTGCCTTCCACATTGACGAGCGCGTCGAGCGCGCCGACCGTATCGAGAGGATTCTGGACGAGATCGAGCGCGAGAAGCCCTCGGGCGAATCCTGAAACAAGGCCAAGGCTGAGCCAGATGAGCCCATCCATCACAACCCAGATCGGCGACATCATCCGCAGCCACCAGACATTTCTCGTCGCCGGCCACATCCGGCCCGACGGCGATGTGCTCGCCTGCCAGATCGCACTCGGCCTGTCGCTTCAGGCGCTCGGCAAAACCGTCGAGGTCTGGAACCCCGACGGCATGAGTCACAAATACTCATTTCTGCCACACGCCGACATTGTCCGCCGGCCACCGTCGCAAGCTCGCGCTTTTGACGCTGTCTTCGCCGTGGATACCGCTACTCAAGACCGCCTCGGCGGCATCCGCGAGCGGATCGCGTCGCAGAAGGTCCTGGTAAACCTCGACCACCATAACAGCAATGGCCGGTACGGCGACATCAACTGGATCGAGCCGAAAGCGGCCGCCTCCGGGGAACTTGTCTACCAACTGCTCCGTGATAATCGCTGGCCCATCACGCCAGCCATTGCCGCGAACCTGTTCGTTGCCATCTCCACGGACACCGGTTCATTCCAGTACTCCAACACAACACCGGAGACGCTGCGCATCGCGGCTGTGCTGGTCGAAGCCGGTGCGAACGTCGCGGAGTTATCCCGGCAGAGCTTCGGCAGCTATCCCCTCTCCCGTGTCCGCCTGCTGCAATTGGCGCTGGCGAACATGAAACTATCTGCCGATAACCGCATCGGCTGGTTGTGGCTGACCAAGGAGATGTATCACCAGAGTCGCGCGCTCCCCGAGGATTCCGAAGGACTGATTGATCATGTCCGCGCGATTGATTCGGTGCTCGTCGCTGCCGTGTTCGAACAGGACGACAAGGGCAGCGTCCGCATCAGCCTGCGCTCGAAGTCCGACAGGATCAGCGTGGACAAGATTGCCGCGCAGTTTGGCGGTGGCGGTCACGCTGCAGCCGCAGGCGCACGCATCCCCGGTGAACCGGCCGTTGTCGAGGTTGCTGTGCTGAAGGTCATCGAGCAGGCCGTTCGGGCAGCCGGCGATTCTGCCGCGCCTCCGCGCTGAGCTTGCAAGCCCGGCGCGCAATTCATACTGTGACGCAAACCCAGATTTGATCGGAAGAGAATACGGATGATTGAATTCACTCCCTTTGATGGTGTGCTGCTGGTGGACAAACCGGCGGCGTGGACTTCGCATGATGTGGTGGCCAAGGTGCGTGCGCACTTCGGTTTCAAGAAAGTCGGGCACTGCGGCACGCTCGACCCGATGGCCACGGGCTTGCTGGTGCTTGTGCTCGGCCGGGCAACGCGGCTGAGTGAAAAACTCACCAGCGACGACAAGGCTTACGAGGGAACGATTCTCCTCGGTGTCACCACCAACACCGAAGACGCCGACGGCGAGGTGATCGAAACCAAACCCGTGCCGCCGTTGACCGAGGCCGACCTTCTGGCCGTTTTCCAAAAGTTCAAAGGCGACATCTACCAAACGCCGCCGATGGTGAGCGCCATCAAGCATCAAGGCAGTCCGCTCTACAAGCTGGCGCGAAAAGGCATAGAGGTCGAACGCGAACCTCGTCTGGTCCATATTTACGATCTGCGGATTCTCGGCACTGAACTGCCACGCATCAACTTCCGGCTGGACTGTTCCAAAGGGACCTATGTCCGCACGCTGGCAGCCGACATCGGCCGCCAATTGGGTTGCGGCGCCCATCTCTCCGGGTTGCGGCGGACCGCAGCAGGCAGTTTCAAACTGGAACAGGCGCACACACTCGAACAAATCCTGGCGCAACCACGAGCGCAGTTGCCGCAATGGATCATGCCGCTCCTCGACGTGGCGCGCCTGATAAAACCGTAGTCATCACCATGGAAGTCGTCCACGATTTCGATGGCCTGCAACGTTTGGGAAAGCGGTTTTCCCTTGCCATCGGAGTGTTCGACGGCGTTCACCGTGGTCATCAATCGGTCATCCAAGCCGCAGTGGACGATGCCCGCGTGTGCGGCGGCCAGGCTGTGGTAATGACGTTCGATCCGCATCCGATGCGGATTCTAGCGCCCGATCGCGCGCCACTCTTGCTGACCTCCACGCCACACAAACTGGAATTGGTTGAAAAGCTCGGTGTCACCGCTTGTCTCGTGATCAAATTCAACCACAGCTTCGCGACAATGCCGGCCGAAAAGTTCGTTGAAAAGGTCGCAACCCGGACGCCGGACCTACAGACCATCTGCGTCGGCTCGCGCTTTCATTTCGGCCACGACCGTCAGGGCAACGCCGCGCTGCTGCGCGCAATGAGCGCCAAACACGGGTTTCGGCTGCATGAGCTGCCGTCGCTGATGCTGCAGGACGAGATTATTTCCAGCACGTCGGTACGGAAATCGGTGGCCGCAGGCAACCTGGACAAAGCCGCCCGGATGCTCGGCCGGCCGTTCTCCATTCTCGGCACCGTTGTGCACGGTGATGCGCTTGGCCGCACCATCGGCTACCCCACCGCCAACATCAACCGCCATAACGAAGTCGCTCCGCCCTACGGGGTTTATGCGGTGCGTGCACGCATCGCGGGCAGGATGCGCCCCGGCCTCCTGAACATCGGCCTGCGTCCCACGGTGAAGAGCGGCGAGCGTGTGCCGTTGACGGAACTGCATGTGCTGGACTTCTCCGGCGACCTCTACGGCGCCGACATCGAGGTTTTCTTCGTCGCGCACCTGCGCGACGAGAAGAAATTCGCCTCCCTCGACGAACTTCGCGCTCAAATCCAGCGTGATGAACAGACCGCCCGCCGTATCCTCGCGTGAAGCCTCAACGCCGCATCGTCCGTCATCTCTACGTCCACATCCCGTTTTGCGCAGCGAAATGCAACTACTGCGCGTTTTACTCCGTGCCAGCGCAGGAAGCGCGCGTCGAACGCTTCCTAAAAGCGCTTGCCCGCGAGATTGAACAAGTGGCGGCGCGACTGGAACCAGAGACCCTCTTCTTTGGCGGCGGCACCCCGAGCATCCTGACCGAACGCCAGCTCGAACGATTGTTCACACACCTGCAAGACCGTATCCCGGGTCTCCGTTCTCAAATCACCAGTCACGAATCACCAGCCACAAGTCGCGACTTCGAATGGACCCTCGAGATGAACCCCGCCACCGTTTCGACCGAGAAGGCGCGGCTGCTTCGGGCGTTCGGAGTGAACCGCGCTTCGCTGGGCGTGCAGTCGTTCGATGACACACTACTGAGACGATTTGGCCGCATCCACACTGCGGCGATGGCGCGCGAAAGCATTTCGACATTGCGCGAAGCCGGATTCAGCAACCTCAACCTTGATTTCATCTTCGCCATCCCGGGCCAGACGCCGGCGCAGTGGGAACAGACGCTGCGTCAAGCCATCGCCATGGAACCGCAGCATCTGTCCACCTACGAACTGACTTACGAAGACGACACGCCGTTGTTTCGCCAACTGGAAGCGGACGGCATCAAGCGCCCCGGTGAAGAAACCGCCATCGCCATGCACGAACGGATGCTGGCGGTGACGGCAGAGGCCGGTTTCCGCCAATACGAGATTTCCAACATCGCCCGCCCCGGGCGCGAATGCCGTCACAACCTGAACACCTGGCGTGGCGGCGACTACGTCGGCGTCGGTCCCAGCGCGTGCGGTTTCGTGGATGGCTGGCGCTACCAGAACGTGCCGGACATCGACGCCTATGTCGCGCGCATCGAAAGTGGCCAGCCGCCAAGCGACCATGCCGAGCGATTATCGCCGCGGGCGCGCGCCGGCGAACTGGCGGCGTTTGCGCTGCGGATGAACGAAGGCGTGGGAGCGACAGCGTTCGAGCAGCAAACCGGCTTTCGGCTGGACCAGCTCTGGCCTGAGGCGTTGAGCGACCTC
>CAZGGF010000122.1:0-4547 GCA_964524715.1 uncultured Verrucomicrobiota bacterium
GGACGGCGACTGGCACTTTCGGCACGGTCGTTGCCTTGGGCACGGTGGCCACAGCACGTGGTGCTGGTGCGGCAGGCGGTGGCGGCGGAGTCGCTGGTGCGGGCTTCGGAACTGCGACGGCCGCCGGTACTTTTGGCACGACCGTTGCCTTGGGCACGGTGGCCACAGCACGCGGCGCTGGCGCGGCAGGCAGTGGCGGTGCAGTGACCTTGGCGACTACTGAAGGTGCGCGTGGTGGTGTTGCTTGAGGCACGGCTGCGACAGCACGCGGCGCGGCAGGTGGCGGTGGTGTTGGTTGTGGCGCGGGTGCTGTGACAACCGCCTGCGGTGCGCTGACGACCGGTGCGGGTGTTGGTTCAGGGACGGGTTCTGGTGTCGCGGGGACGGGAGGAACTGGATTCACCTGCGGTGGAGGAGGCGGTGCGGTCGCCTGTATGGGTTCCGGCGCCGGGGCCACGGGTGCGGGCGCAACTGTAAGCAGTGCCACGATGTTCTCGGCGCGGAGTGGTTGCACGACCAGACCCAGACCATTGGCGGCGCGCACCTGGCTCTCAATGTCGGCGGACGATGCATCGGCAGTGAAGACGACCTTGAGATCCGGAAAACGCGAGCGGGCAAACTCGGCGAGCTGCGTTCCGGCAACGTCGAAGTCGCTGACGAGGACGTCGATGGGTTGGCCCTCGAAGGCGCCAAGGGCTTCTTCGAGCGTGGTCGCGCCATAGATAAGGAACCGCCCGGTGAACGGCGGCGCGATCAGTTGTGCGGCAAGAGAGTCCACGACCGCGCGGTCGTGATTCACGATGAGAAGAACAGTGGCCATCAGAACCTCACTTGGTTTGACGCCGGCCCAGCAGGCGCGGCGGGGTTGGGTTGAACAACAGCGGGGGGCTGCGTGCCGGGCAGGTCCGGCGGCAACGGAAACCATTGCTGGATCGCGGCGGTGTCTTGGGCCGTGAACCGGTGATGCCGCGTCCAGAAGGCAAGGCCGATGCCAGCCAACTGGACGGCGAACGTCAGCACCACCATCGCGGATGCCATCCAGAAGAGCAGGGTGGTGCGCAGCTTGTGGCTGTCGACGTTGTGAAGGAACTCGAATCGCATTGCCACCATGCCCACTTCGATGAGAGAGCCGCTGGGCAATCGAGTCTCCTCTTGGATGAGCTTGCCATTGACGTGGACGCCATTCGTGGACTTGCAGTCGCGCACAAAAATACCTCGCCGCGTCAGCCGGATGAGACAATGGCGGCCGGAGATGCCGTCGTCCACCAACCGCAAGGCATTCCCCGGGTCGCGTCCAATGGACAATTCCGCGCCCTTGGGTCGAATGCACTCGCCTGCGCGGGTGCCGTTTTCGATGATGAGGTGATACATGCTGCGCCGCCACGAAGCGGTAAAAACGACTTTACGGAGACGCTCGAATCCTGTCAATCCGTCACTGCCGCCAGTTTGACGGTGGCGGCATGTCCCGGGCTTCCAATCCCTGTGGACTTTGCGGCGCGGCTCCACTACATAACCTTATGTCTGTTTCCGTGCGGCTCGCCCGGGCGGGTCGGTTTCGGAAGCGCAGTGCGTCATGAAAGCCAACGATCCAAATTTGCGCGAGCAGTTCAACCGGTTGCAGGCGCTTCATAGCATCAGTACGGCGCTCAATACCACGCTCGACCCGCATCAGGTGGTCAGCCTCATTCTGCGCGAAGCCGTGCGGACCACCAAGGCCGATAGCGGCTCGGTGGTGCTTCTCAATCCCGAGACCGGCCAGTTGGACATCGAGGACTCGTTCGGATTGGGGCCGAAAGCCAGTCTCCTCAAGTTGCGCCTCGGTGAAGGCATCACCGGTTGGGTTGCCGAACACGGCCAGCCGTTGCGCGTTGGCGACGTCACTTGTGAGCGTCGCTACGTTGCCATCCGCGAGGGTGTGCGCAGCGAACTGGCCGTACCGCTGGAGTTTGAAGGCCAGGTCCAGGGTGTGATCAACGTGGACAGTGACCGGCTTGAGGCGTTCGACGCAGCCGATGAGGAATTGTTGGTGGCGATGGCGGCACAGGCTGCGCGTGTTCTCCACAATGCCTGGCTCATCCGCCAGCTTCGCCAGCGCGCCGCGCAACTTGAAACGCTGATTACCATTGGCCAGGACATCCTGTTGCCGCTCACGTTGGAGGAGGTGCTCCGGCACATCGTGCGCGAAGCCCGGCGGCTGATGCGGGCGCGCCTTTGTTCCGTGTTGCTGCTGACGCCGGATCGCGAGGAGCTGGAGTTGAAGGCCAGCGATGGCGCGGGTGAGGATTACGTGCAGCGGCCAAACCTCAAGGTCGCAGATTGTCTCGTGGGCGTTGTCGTGCGCCGCAAACGGCATCTCACCATTCCCAATGTGCAGGAGAGCGATCAGTTTCGGCACACCGAGCTGGCGCGCCAGGAGGGATTGGTGTCGCTCCTGAGCGTGCCGCTGGTCTCCGGCGAGGAGGTGGTCGGCGTGCTGTCGGTTTACACCGGCGAACCACACCGTTTTTCCAATGACGAAATCCTCTTGCTGACGGCATTGGGCAGCCTCGGTTCCGTGGCAGTGCGCAAGGCACAGCTCTACGAAAAGGTGGTGGACGTCGAGGAGCAACTCCGGCGGAACGAACAACTCAGCGCGCTCGGCCTGCTCGCCGCGGAGATTGCGCACGAAATCCGCAACCCCCTCACGGTCGTCAAGATGCTATTCCACTCGCTTGACCTCCGGTTTGCGGCCGACGATCCGCGCAGCAAGGACGCCTCCATCATCGGTGAGAAAATGGACCAGATGAACCGGATTCTGGACCAGACGCTGACGTTTGCGCGGCGCAGCGAGCCGGAACTGAAGCCGACCGATGTGAACGCACTCTTCGATGACGTATTGCTGCTCGTGCGCCACAAGTTGATGCAGCAGAACATCACTCTTCAGTGGCAACCGGGGGCTGGCCTGCCGCTGGCGTCGCTGGACCGCACGCAGATAGAGCAGGCTGCACTCAATCTCATTCTCAATGCAACCCAGGCGATGCCGCGAGGTGGTACGCTCACCATTGCCACGTTGGCGCACGAGCCGGGTGTGTGTGTGAATATCAGCGACACCGGCGTCGGCATGACGGCTGAAGTGCGTGAGCGGCTTTTCGACGGATTCCTCACCACCAAGTCCACCGGCACGGGACTTGGACTCGCCGTCGTGCGCAAGATCATTGACGCTCACCACGGCCGCATGGAAGTGGAGAGTTCGCCGGGCAAAGGAACCACGTTCCGCGTTTTCCTGCCGGTATAAATCACACCCGGCGACGGTTCCGGAACTGTTGCGTCATGTAGCTCTTCGCTCGCGTCACCGCCTCGACCAGACCGGCCCCGCGCGCCAGCCACGCCGCGATCGCCGCTGAGTAGATGCAGCCGCTGCCGTGAATTTTCACCGCCGCTGCGCGTGGTGCGCGAAACTCATGGAGCTTTCCGCCCTTGCAGAGTACGTCCACGGCTGGTTCGCCTTCCGGCAAGTGGCCTCCCTTGATCAATACGGCCGCGTCTATGCTCGCGGAGAGTTGCCTGGCAGACTCCCGCATCTGCCGGATGTTGCGGATGGGTTCGCCGCCGAGCAACACACGGGTTTCATCGAGGTTGGGCGTGACGAGTGCCGCCAGCGGCAGCAGTTTATCGCGCAACACCGCCACCGCCTGCGCGCTCAACAGCCGATGGCCGCTGCTGGACACCATGACCGGGTCCACAACCACATTCTTCAGCCGCCACCGGGACAGTTCGCACGCAACGGCTGCGACGATGGAGGCGTTGGCCAGCATCCCTGTTTTCACCGCAGCCGGCCGGGTTTCGCTGCATACGGCTTGAATTTGGAGAGCGACGATTCGGGGACGCGCGGCTTGGACGCCGATGATTTCCCGGTTGTTCTGGCATGTGAGCGCGGTGATGGCGCTCGCGCCGCGAACACCAAGCGACCAAAACGTGCGCAGGTCTGCCTGCACGCCTGCACCGCCACCGCTATCGGAGCCGGCGATGGTCAATGCGAGTGGGTGGAGTGGGGTGGGGGACATGGCGGTTGCAAGCTCTGTGTTGAATCTCAATCGGATGAACGAGGCTCAGCTTGCTTCTCCTTCCATTGCATCCAGCGTGAACTCCTCGTACGGCTCGTAGCGGAAGAAACGCGTGACAACGGACTGGCGTTCCAGGGTTGCATTGTAGTCGCGGATTTGCACGTTGTAGTCATTCGCCGCGCTTTGCACTGTCGCAAACACTGCGGGTAACGCCGTTGTGGCTTCGACGAAACGCTCGTCGCCGCCGATCGCGAGGGCATCGCGCAATTTGTGGCTCAATTCGTTCTCCGCCCTCGCTTTCATCGCAAAACCGGAAACGAACTCCGCCCGCGTGAGCGCGTCGTGCAGGGCGAGGACGTGTGGATCATCGGGTTGTGCGGCGCTGGCCACCATCTGGCGGCCGAGATCGTGGCGTTTCTCCAGGGCGGCTTGAACGCTCGACCACGCGACGGTGACGAGCGCGGTCTGTGCCTGGAGCCGGCGTTTGCCCAGCGCCAGCACCAC
>CAZGGF010000123.1:0-51919 GCA_964524715.1 uncultured Verrucomicrobiota bacterium
TTTCAAGTTTCAACTCTGCCTCCGCGCGCGCGGTGAAGTTCGTGGAGCAGTTTGCGGCGCCATAGACGTGCGTGCGGCCCAGCACCGGTTCGTCGATGGTGAAATTGGTCTTCTTCCCGGTCGCCAGATCGTGAGCGCGCGTGCCGCGCTCGCGCGTGTGGACAAAGAATTCCTTCTCATTCGCCATCACCAGCGACCCGCCGGTCCCTTTGCCGGACTCCGCGATGCTGAAATACAGAAACTTCCCGGTGGCGCGGTCGAATGCGGCCGGGATGGACCGTCCGCCCGGCACGAGCAGGAATTTCTCCGTGGCCACCAGCGATCCTTGTGGCGCGACGCCGGCGAACGCGGGAGCGTTGTGCGGTTGTTTGATGAACTGCGCACCGGTGCTGTCGTTGACCCAGACGACTTTGCCTGTTGCAGCGTCCAGCGCATAGATGAAAGTGCCCATGAACGGCCAGATGCTCGCCGCGAAATACACCACGCCGTCGCGGATGACCGGTCCGCCGCGCGCGGGCCATGTGGAGATCAGCCGGTTGTTGCCCAGCACTTTTCGGTCAGAAGGGCCGCCGCGAAATTTCCAGATCAGCGCACCGTCGTCAGCACGCACACAATAGAGACAACCGTCATCGCTGGCGAAATAGACCTTGCCCTGCCAGCAAGCCGACACCAGCCGCACGGGCCCGTCAGCGTAAAAGGCCCAAAGTTGGCGGCCTGTCTGGATGTCCAGCGCAATGAGTTTGTCGGCATCGTTGAAGCCGATGAACATCCTGTTGCCGGACACGACGGGCTCGAAGATGGTGTCGAAAGACATCAGGTCTTGATTCAGCGGGTCTTCCCACGCCGGCACGCGCGCCGGATACTCGCGGGCCCATCGCAGGCTCATTTGCGCGGGGAGCTTCTCGGGAGTGTCTGCCGTTCGGTTGGCGTTGCAGCGCCACATCGGCCAGTCGGCAGCTTCGGCATGGAACGTGAACGGGAGCAGGACGAAAACCACCGCGCGCAGCAGTAGGGACGAAAAAGTCTTCATACGAAAGATGTGACGTTTCAGCTACAAGATAGTCGCCCATGAGCCGGCCAAGGCAAGAGCAAATCACAGTTGTCGGCGGGGTTCCCGTGCGGATAGGATGCGGCGCCATGAGCTTTAAACCTCTTCTCCGCGCCACGCTCAACCTCCTGCTCTGCTTTGCCACCGCAACGCTCGCATTCAGCCAGCAGTCCGCCCCCGCGAAGGGCCAGCCGCCGAAACATAACGCTCCGTCGACCATCGAACAGTTGACGTCGCGTTACGAGAAATCCGGGCGCGAAGCCTATGACCGGCGGCAGGACATCCTCAAAGCCGCCGCTGTGAAACCCGGCATGGTCGTGGCCGATCTTGGTGCGGGCACAGGGCTGTTCACGATGATGTTTGCCGAGGCGGTCGGTCCGAAGGGCAAGGTCATCGCGGTGGAGATCGAGAAGCGACTGGTCGAGCACATCGCCAAACGCGCCAAAGAAGCCGGCTTTGCGAACGTCGAGACGGCGGTTTGCACCGAACGCTCCGTGGAGTTGCCGGCGAACTGCGCGGATATGGTGTTTCTCTGCGACGTTTACCATCACTTCAACCATGCGAAGGACTCCATGGTGTCTATTCACCGGGCACTGCGGCCGGGGGGCGAAGTCGTGTTGGTGGAATTCAAACGCATTCCCGGCAAGTCGAAGGAGTGGATTGTGAAACACGTCCGCGCCGGCCAGGAAGTGTTCGCGGCCGAAATTGAGGCGGTCGGTTTCAAGAAAGTCGAGGAGCGGGACTTCATGAGCGACAACTACTTCGTCCGCTTCCGCAAAACGGATCGCAACTGATTCGTTGCGTCGTTGGCTCCCAACTGGCACCCGCTTCCGTCTGTTGCGTCCCCAAAGAACAACCGATGCAGCCAGTATGAGACTGGCTGCATCGGCCTCCCGGGACTGAACTTCATTCCAATCCGGTAGTGTCCGTCGCGTCGGTGCGCTACTTCAGGTTCTCGGCGACAAACGCCCAGTTGGCGAGTTTCCAGAACTTCTCGACATAACCAGCTCGCGCGTTGCGGTAGTCAATGTAGTAGGCGTGTTCCCAGACGTCGCAGGTGAGCAACGGCTGCTTGGCCGTGGTGAGCGGCGTGCCGGCGTTGCTGGTGCTCTCGATGGCCAGGGAGCCATCGGGATTCTTCACCAGCCATGCCCATCCGGAACCGAAAGTCCCCACAGCCGTGCTGGAGAACTTTTCCTGGAACTGCGCAAAGGAACCGAATGCCTTCTTGATGGCGTCGGCCAGCGCGCCGGTTGGCTCGCCACCGCCCTTGGGCGAGAGGCAGTTCCAGTAGAACGTGTGGTTCCAGACCTGGGCGGCGTTGTTGAAGAGGCCGCCGGGGGCGGCTTTCTTGACAATTTGCTCCAACGTCAGGTTCTCGAACTCGGTTCCAGGGATGAGTTTGTTGAGGTTGGTGACGTAGGTCGCGTGGTGCTTGCCGTAGTGATACTCAATGGTCTCGGCAGAGATGATCGGCGCCAGGGCATCCTTGGCGAACGGCAATACGGGCAGTTTATGTTCCATACTGTTCTCCTCTTTGTTGTTCAGCTTAACAATGTTCGCGGAATCTAGGCCGCCTCTCACAACTGCGCAAGGGGCAACAGCAGATTTGAAGCAGGGAAGTTGAGAATCAAACTTGCGCGGGCCGCGGGGCGTTTGTTAGCGTTGCGGCGTGATCAAACGTCTGTTTGCTTGTGGCTTGTTTGTGATGGGCTTCGCATTCGCGGCGCTCGCGCAGAGAGGCATTGACCCCGTCCATTACATCAACCTCATCAACTGCTTGCCGCGCACCCCGGAAGGCTATGAGAAGACCCAGCCCGCCGGTGTCAAGATGTTCACTGATGGCGCAAGCATCACGGAAGCGTCGCGGCAATATGCGAACAAGGCGAGGCCGAAAAAGGTCATCCGGGTCAAGATCACCGACGGTGCTTACAACGGCAAGCTCTACTCTGAGTTCCGGCTTGCGAAAGAGGTCAACGAGGAGGGTGCAACCGGCTATTACAAGAGCTACAAAATGGATGGCTATCCGGTGCATGAACATTATGCAAAGCAGGATCGCCAGGGAACCTTGCGCGGTGTGGTTGAAGGACGGTTCATCATCGAGATTACCGGCTTTGATGTGGGCCCCGGCGAACTGATCGAGTGGTGGCATGAGATCAATATCAAGCGCCTGACTTTAATGCACTGAACCTGCAACCTGTCTCGACGTTTTTTTGGAAGCGAAAGCACGAGGACGAAAGGAAAAGCTATGAAATCTCAAGCGATGCTGACACGACGCGATTTCCTGCGAACGACGGGATTTGCGGCAGCCGGGTTAGGCGCGGCGTCGATGGCTGCGCGGACGGCGCGTGCCATCTCTCCGAGCGACCGGGTGCTTGTCGTCATCCAACTCAGCGGCGGTAACGACGGCCTCAACACGGTCGTGCCATTTCGCGATGCAGCTTACTACAGTGCACGGCCGGTCATCGCTGTCCAGCCGCGCCATGTGCTGTCCCTCGGCATGGGCGGTCATCAGGACCGTCTGGGTTTCCATCCCAGCCTTCGGCCGTTGATGGGCCTGTGGGAGTCCGGCCACATGGCTGTCGTTAACGGCGTGGGTTGCCCGAACGCGGACCGCAGTCATTTCCGCGCATTGGAAATGTGGCACACAGCTGCGGAAACCGGGGAGGAAACGTGCGGCTGGATCAGTCGTTGCTTTGACAATCGTTTGCCGGCCGTTGGTGTCAGCGTCGGCGTGGAAGCGCCGCAAGCATTGAAGGGGCGCGGCATGGCCGACATTCATCTGTTGGAGAACTCGACCGCATTCCAGGCCGAAGGGGATGCCGGCGACGTGGCGCGGGCGGCGATGGAAAAGAGCCGTGGCTTGCTGCGGTGCGCCGGTCCCAGCGGCGCAAAGTATCCGAACACGCGTTTCGCGGCCGGCCTGAAACGGATCGCGACGTTGATCGATGGCGGCCTTGGCGCGCGCGTATATCACCACGACATTACCGGCTTCGACACGCACGCCAACGAACCGGCCACGCACGGTCGCCTTTGGGCTGAGGTGAGTGAAGGACTGCGGGCGTTCTTCACGGATCTGGAAAACCGTGGCCTCGATGACCGGGTGGTGGCGATGGGTTTCAGTGAATTTGGCCGGCGCGTGGCGGAAAATGGCTCCTGCGGCACCGATCACGGCGCCGCTTCGCCGATGTTCATCTGGGGCAGGCTGGTTCGCGGTGGAATTTACGGTGAGGCGCCGAACCTTGCCGAACTCGACTTCGGCGACCTGAAATGCACGACGGATTTTCGGAGCGTGTATGCCACCGTGGTGGATGACTGGCTCGGCGCGAACCACCGGGTGGTTCTTGGCAGGGAATTCTCAAAGCTGCCGTTGGTTGCCTGAGCGCACTACTTGGCGGGCTTGTCGAGAAAGTAGTAGCGGGCGTATTCGGCGGCGATTTTTGCCGTGGTACCGATGTAACCGCGTTCTTCATTCACATCCATCCGCAACGGCACAGGCTGGACGACGTCAAACTGGCTCAGTCGAGTGCCGTCAGCTTCGCTGAATGTGAGTAAAATCCGGGCTTCGCCAACCGGCGGCACCGGGATCGGAGGGGTCTGGGGCATCATGGTCCGCGTGCCACCCGGCCCTGGCACAGCGCGCCAGACCTGCGGGATCGGCAGCTTTGGCTCAATGAAGTGGATGAACTTGATGTCCACGCGCAAGCCGTTCTTGCCAGGTTTGAAGCCCGGCTCGTTGCGCGAGCACAATTCCCGCTCCGTGCACCACCGCAACCGCGACTCGACGTCCAGCGGCGTCACGGTCGGTTCATGGGCGACGTTGACCTCCACTTCCTTGAACTTCGGTGTGGATTGAGGAGGCGGAAAGATTGGTTTATCTTCGGCCATGGTGACGGTTGCCCAACCGACCAGACAACTGCATATCAACGTCGCGGTTCTCATATATCGATCAAAGTTAGTACACGGTTTCGACACCGGCAAACCTGTTACTTCTCCGGCAACAGCCTCAGCCGGTCGGCACTGTAGTTTACACGATCCCACGTCGGGAAATACGCTTGCGCGAACGGCGTTGGCGCGACCGATGGCGCATCCTCACCTGCCGCCAGCACTCGATAGAGCCTGTAAAGCGGCCCGGTGTAGATCAGTTGGAAGCAACGCAGCTTCTCCGGTGTGAAATGCAGCCAGTAAGCGGCGCAATTCTCCGACACAACCGAATGATTGCTGTAGTAGCGTGCGCGTCCGGCACCCACCGCTGTCAACGTTTCCACATCCACCACCAGATAACGCACGCCGCGGCTCCTGCAATATGCCGCCAGTTCCTTCTCGGGGCCAAACATCACGCCATGGAATTCCAGTAATGCCGCACGACGAGCGTCGTCAAGCGCATCACTTCGCCACAACACAGGCCGGCCCGTGTCCGCCGCCAGCATGCGGCTGAGTTGCGGCGACGCAGCCAGGGGCGCGCCGGGTTCAGTGCGGTAACGTATCTGTTTGACCAATGCCAGCAATTGGCTCCGCGGGGGGGCGTCATCTGCACCGCTGTAGATGCTCAGTCCGACGAGGTTGGCTGCCAGCGCCGCTGCCAGCAACGCGGCGGCGAAGAATCGCGGCCGGTTTCCCAGCCGCCACAACGGCGGATAGCGACCCACGTTCAAGGCGAAATCCACCAGTGCGCCTCCCATCAGTGCTGCCGCCCACGCAAACCAACCATCCAGCCTCGCTACCAGCAACCACAACACACTGAACAATCCCGTCAGCGCCGCCAGCAGTGCACGATCGAAGGGCAACGTCACCCGCGCGCCGCTGGCAATGCCGATCGCTCCGACGATGTGCCGCGCCTGGATGAACGGCAACACAATCGCCAGTGGCGTCAGTACAATCAATCCCGCTGCGGACAGCCACCACGCCGTCGCTGTCGGACTTGGTGCCGCGATCGACCACAGCAACCGCACGTCATCGCTCAGCACATACGGCAGCAACGGTATCTGTCCGAAATACATCAGTTTGTTTACCGCGACACGAACCAGCAACACGAAGTCAGAGAACTGCGCCCCGTGCCACCATTCCAGTGCCAGCACAGATACGAACAGCACGGCAAACGTCGTCACATACAACCCAATCGAGATCAGCCGGCGACGCCAGCGGAATTCAAGTGGCATCAGGACGGCCGTTCCGTCCGTCACCCTCCAACGGTTCGGCAACGGCAGCCGCGTTACCCGCAGAATCCCTCCCAGCACCACCCACACGGCGCCGAAGCACACCGCCAGCGACCGCGCTGTGCCCTGCGCCTGCAGCGTGGGCACCGTCAGACCGGCACCCGCGATTGCCAACACCAGCAACGCTGCTGGTACATAGAGTGACCGCCCGAGGATTGTCCGTGCCGTCGCTCCCGGCCTGAGTTCGGTCACCAAGTCGAACGATAGATGGTGAAAATCAATCGCCGCCCCCAGCGCCATCATCAGCAACAGAAACCATACTGCGCCCGGCCAGATCGTCAGCGTCCACCAGCAACAACCCACTGCCACCAGCGCACGCCACAATTGCCGGCTCCCCACCGCTGTCACGAAGAAATGGACGGTCAGGAACAACCATGGGAAAGCCACGTCAGTGACAGCCAGCCGTGGCCCGGCGGTCGCATGCAGCCCGCCAAACGCGCTGGCCCACAGGCACGCGCTCGCAATGCCCGCCAACCGTTGGTTCCACACATGTCGCGACAACGCGTAAATCGGCCATATCGCCAGTGTCGTCAGCGCACTCCACCACCACCACAGGAACACATGGAACGGCACAGCTCCAATCTGCAGAACCACTTCCCGATAAACGGTCGCCGCGAGCTTCTCCATCACCCAACTGTCTTCCGCATAGGTGTCCTGCCCCTTGGGCCAGCCCAGTGCCTTGTCCTGCGCTGGCAGTGACATGCCCGCTGCCAGCATCTTTGCGCAGCGGTAACGCAATGCATCCTGCCCCCAGAACATGGCGGTGTCGTCCGAACGGCTGAACTGCGCGTTTTCCACGACGCGCGTTGCCTTGAACCATGTCGCGCCACCCCAAAGCGCCAGCAATACCAGCACCACGAGTGCACGACGAAGATTTTCAGAAGACGATGTCACGAGAACTCGCTTGAACTGTCGGTCATTCAGAAACCATTGCGCCCCTCCACACCATCGGCGCGACGCCGACAGCCATAGCCGAAACCACCCTCCAATTCAATCCCGCTTGTGCGAAATCATGTGAGTTCTGCACGGCCCTGAAGATTTTCATAGAATTGTCACACTTTGGTAGAGCATTTCCGTGGTTGACTTGGTTGCATTTCCGCGTAAAACAATCCGCCCCATGAACCATCTTACGCCCAGTCTTACCACCCGTCGTGAATTCCTGAAAACCTCCGGTCGTGTTGCCGCAGTGTCGGCGCTTGCGGGCACCGTCATCCCACGTGTCCACGCCGCCAGCGGCGACACCGTCCAACTCGCCATTGTGGGTTGCGGTGGACGCGGCACGGGCGCGGTCGTGAACGCGCTGAACACCGCCACGCTCGGCCCGATCAAGCTGGTGGCGATGGCGGACGCGTTCGAGGAAAAGCTCAAGAAGAGCCATGATACTCTGAGCAAGAACCCCAAGACCAAAACGATGGTGGAGGCTCCGGAGGATAAGCGGTTTCTTGGCTTCGACGCCTACAAGAAGGCGATGGATTGCCTGAAGCCGGGTGACGTGGTCATCCTCACAACGCCGCCGGCGTTCCGCTGGGTGCATTTCACCTACGCCATCCAGAAGGGTCTCAACGTCTTCATGGAGAAGCCGGTGACGGTGGACGGCCCGACGAGCAAGCGGATGCTTGCGCTCGGTGAGGAGGCGTCCAAGAAGAATCTCAAGGTCGGCGTGGGCCTCATGTCCCGCCACAACAAGGCGCTTCAGGAACTGGCGAAGCGCATTCACGGCGGCGAGATCGGTGAGATCATCCTGATGCGCGGTTATCGCATGCACGGTCCGATCGGATATTTCTCGTCGCTGCCAAAGCCTGAGGGCATCAGCGAACTGCGGTATCAGATACAGCGGTTCCACAGCTTCCTCTGGGCCAGCGGTGGCAACTACAGCGACTTCTACATCCACGTCATCGATCATTCGTGCTGGATGAAGAACGCATGGCCGGTGCAGGCACAGGCGCTCGGTGGGCGGCATTATCGCCAAAGCCCCGAAGGCGTCACCTACATTGACCAGAACCTCGATACGTATTCTGTCGAATACACATTTGCCGACGGGACGAAGTTCTTCTACGACGGACGCTGCATGAACGGCTGCGAAAACATCTACAACAGCTACATCCACGGCTCCAAAGGTTCGGCGGTCGGCTCCAAGCACGGTGACTGCGGCCTGCCTGCCAGCATCTACAAGGGCCAGCAGCCGAAGCCCGAGGACATGGTATGGGAGTCCAAGCTCAGCAAGGAGGAACAGAATCCTTACGACAACGAGTGGATGGATCTCATCACCGCGATTCGCAACGACAAGCCCTACAACGAGGTCAAGCGCGGCGTCGAGGCGAGCCTCGTCACTTCGATGGGCCGCATGGCCGCGCACACCGGTCAGGTCATCACCTTCGATCAGATCCTCAACGGCGACCACGAGTTCGCACCGGGCCTCGACAAGCTGACGGAGAACTCGCCCGCGCCGTTGCAGGCCGGTCCTGACGGCAAGTATCCGGTCCCGATGCCGGGCATCAACCGCAAGCGCGAATACGGCACCGCCTAGGGTTTGGCCATCGCTACAATCTCTTCGGAGGTGACAACGCGCAGGTTTGCGGCGGCGTGGGCGACCATCGTTTCGTAAGCACTCCAGATTCTTTCACGCGCTTCCGCCGAACGCGGGCGTGATGGATCGGGAGCATTGAGGTCGTAGGGCGGCTGCTTCGGGCGGCTGTTGCGGCCTTCGCCATCGAGGTAGATGCCGCCCCAGCCGGTGCCGCCGGAGCGCGAGAAATCATTCTCGTGAATCAACACGGTGATGAACGGCGCGCGCGCCCCCTTCCACGCGGCGAGCTGGCTCTTGAGACGCTCGGTCGGGTTGAAGTCGGCGGCGCGCGGCGTGTCGAGCATGTTCCACCAGAAGGTCTCCTGACGGCCACCCGCTTCCCAGCGCGTGATGCTGAAGTCGCTCGGCCGTGCCAACAACCCCTGAATCCACTCGAACGGCTGCTCCAGTTTCGTGCCGCTCTCGTGGTAGGCGACGACCATCTTTGCGCCCAGCCCGGCATACACTTTCAGCGCGGCGTCACAGATGCGCGGGTCGCGGCATTGCGAGGAGACGACGACCGGCGCGCGGCCCAGGACTTTTGCGACGTAGCTATAGCCGCCGGGTTTGTCGCGCTGTAATTCCCCGGTGGCGGGATCCAGCCGGTAGGTTTCATAATCGCGCAGCATCTTCGCGAGCGTCGTGTCGTCGAGGTTGTGCAATCGCTGGTCAAAGCCGGCATAGGTGGGATGGGGCGGCCGAACGTGATAACTGATGCACATGCCGCTCTGTTTGAGTTTCTGGATCACGTCGGGCCGCTTCTGCTCGTAATGCTCGACCATCTGCGGCGTGAGGTAGAAGTCGCCACGGACCTTGTTCTTCTCGAAGATGCCGATGAGCCGCAGCACGGTCGCGGCACTTTCTTCCAGGTGCGGCCAGTCGTGGGTGTTGACCGCAAAGGTGATGCAACCGCGCTTATCCGTGATGGTTGGTTTCTTCTGGCCGAGCGCTTCGATGGCACGGTCCAGCAACTGTTCCGCTTCCGCCATGTTTCCGGCGCGGGCGGCTCTGCGCGATTGTTGGTCGAGGTTCTCCGCTGCGGACGTGTCCGCGTTCTTTTCCTTTGCGGCCTTGAGCAATTCCTGGAACTTCCGCACCTTCAGGAAAACTCCGCGCTGCCGGGTTGCCGTCCGTTGTACAGAACCATTGTCCTGACGCACATATGGCACTTCGACGACTTTGTCCCGCGGATGGTTTTTGACGATATCGCGCACCGTCCGAATGCTCGCCTTGTTCTCCCGGCAGAACTGGAACCACTTTTCGATGAACTCGGGTGATCGCGCAAAATCAGCTTCGTGAGTCACCACGCCCAGAACCTCGCCGGGTTTTGCGCGGCCGAACTCCTCCTTGATCCTGTCGAGATGTTCTCCTCTCTGGCCTGCTGCAAAGAAATGGTGCTTCAGATGGAACAGGTCGTGACCCTTGAATTTCGTTCTCATCAGCGGGGCGAGTCCGACGTCCATGCCGTCCACGTCGTAGAGGATGCCGTCGGGACAATCCGGCTCGTCGATTTCCACCTCACTCAGCGAATCCCATCTCGCGTCCGGTCCCATGCACATCGTCAACATCGTGTCGGGCGCGGCGAGCTTCTGAAGCGATATCATCATTTCAAGGACTGTGCCGCGATATCGGGAGTCGCGCGTGTAACGTTCATCCTTGCGAGTGGTATGACCATTCCAGTCCCCGTGAACGATGGTGTGGTAATGCACAGCGATCTCGTGGCCGTTCTTCTGCCACGATTTCACACGCTCGAACCGTTCCCTGTCGGGCACGATGAACTCGGCCCACTGTGGATTGAACATCAGCGTGAGCTTCGCCCCATACTGATCGGCCATTGCGACGAAGCGGCAGAGCGCTTCCCACATGGCCGGGTTGGCCGAGTGCGCCTCGCAGTGAACGGCGAAAAACGTCGGGGGGAAGATTTTTGAGGCCGTTATGCCCGGCGTTGCGCGCGGGTCTGTGCCGGGATTCTTCTTCTCCCACGCGCAGAACGCGTCAGCCATTTCCGAGAACGTCGCCCACTTTACCTTGCCTGTTTTCACCAGCGGGTCCACGGCATCCGTCAGCCAGCGATCAATGACATCGAATGGTTTTTGCGCGTCCGGCCTGCCGCGGAACTCGCTGGCGTGGACGGTAATATGGAAAACGTTGACGCGGTCGCGGCGCGCGGCCTTCACAGACTCGCGCAACGCCCCGGCAAGGTAGTCAAAATACTTCTGGTCGCCGCCAAATGTCTCCGACCGCCGCATCGAGATCGCGTCCACGCGGCCCAACACGCCGTCCGGCAGGAAGATGATCTTCCCGTTCGGGTCATGGTGGGCGAAGTTCGCCACGTCGTCTTCGCGCGGACCGCCCGCCGGCCGCCACGGAGTCAGCGTGAGCAGCCGTTCGTCGGAGCGTTGCCGACGCGGGTTCTTGTGGTCGCTCTGGACTTCGAGGCCCGCAGCGGCAGCGGCATCGAGCACGCCGGGATAGAGATTGCCGCCGCTCCAGTAGCGGACGCGCGTTGCGCCGGCTTTCTTGATCCACCCGATTTCCTCTTTCATCACCGCCGTCCACGTCCCAACAGGCAGCCGCTCGCTGCCGCGGCCCAAGTGCGGGTCCTCGTGGAAATGCAGTGCGATCTCATGGCCGCGCTTCTCGAACCCGGCGAGGATGCGGTCGCCCGTCTTCACGCACATGCTGGT
This sequence comes from uncultured Verrucomicrobiota bacterium, assembly GCA_964524715.1. Classification (GTDB taxonomy): domain Bacteria; phylum Verrucomicrobiota; class Verrucomicrobiia; order CAIQCK01; family CAIQCK01; genus CAIQCK01. Next base: position 11,518 of record CAZGGF010000123.1, read on the forward strand.
AAACGGTGTCTGCACTTGTACTGTCATCCGGCCGCCATACTTCTCCGCAATCGCCGCAAGTGTCTGCAAGTCCGCCACATGCTTGTGAAAAAGTGGTTCCCGGTTGTAATCGGGACCGGGCCGGCCGGGTGTCGGAGTTGCGCCATTCACCAGGTCGCTCACCCGCGCGCCCATCGGCTCCACATGCACTCCGATGCAAAACAGCAGGGTCGCGTCCGGGGTGGTTGCAGGTCCGGCGGCCCATGGCCGTATGGCCAAAACAGCAGCCACCAGCAGTGCCGCAGACAATCGAAGGGGGATCCTCATGACATCATCCGTTCAACGGATGAGAACGCCTGACTAGCCGGGATATTGGCAGAAAAAACCCTTTACCGCAGAGACGCGGGGAGCGCGGAGGACAACTCCAACGGACTGGGGAGAGGCAGGATAGACATGATAAGCACGGCCGGAATCAGCTTCATTCCGGTTTCGATTTCGTCCTCAGCGTCCTCCGCGTCTCTGCGGTGCCATTTTGATCGTCGCCGTCCATCCCTCGCACTCAGGTCCCGACAACGGCGGCGTTCCTATTTTGCGGCAGGGCCGACGGTGAGCCAGAGATGGGTGATGGCTTTCTCGCCGCGCTCGTTGGTGCGCTCGACGCGGACGATGTAGTCTCCGGGTTTGGCGAAGCAATGCTCGGTGACGGCAAAGCCGTCCTTGGCGAGTGCCTTGACGCAGCCGTCGGACCTGACCGTGACGGGCGCGGTGCCGTCGCCAAAATTCCACGTCTCCTCGCCGTGGGTCGTGCGGAAACTGCGGACCTTGAACGTCACCGGCTTGCCGGCCTTCACGTCGAGCGACGGAGCATAGGCGGCCTGAATGGAGGGAGTGAGGAGGTTGGGGTTGGCCTTGTCGAGGACCTGGACGACGGCGAAGTCGTAGGCGACGTCGCCCTTGGCGTTGGTGACCTTGAGGATTTCGCTGTAGGTGCCGGGACGAGTGTAGAGGCGAGTGATGGTGGGGCCGGTGGCGGTGGAGCCGTCGGTGAAGGTCCAGTCGTAGTGACGGACTTTGCCGGTGGCACTCCAGGATTTGGTGCCGTCGAGCGTGGCTTTTTCACCAGCCCAGATGAGATGATGGGGGCGGGCGACGGCGATGACCTTCGGCGTGTATTGGCGGACGTAGGCTTCCCACACAAAGGCATAGGCTTCAACCGTGCCCCATTTGCCCGAGGGTTGGCGGGCCTTGATGCTGAAGTGCAGGTGTGCCCATCCGCCGCTGCCGCCTTCCTTGCCGAGCACACCGATGCGTTGGCCGATCTTCACGGTCGCACCGGGGCGGATGGCAGGGTCTATCTCAAACAAATGGCTGTAACGGTAATACCAGCCGCGATCATCGAGGACATAGACGACGTCGGCGCGTGGACGAACGGGCACGTTTTCGTAACCGGGCAGCACTTCCTTTGCGGAGGATACGACCACCCCATGGGTGGCGGCGATGACTTCTGCCATGCCCTCGCAGCCGCCGAAATCGAGGCCGTCATGGTAGTAGATTTTCTTGTTCGACGGCTTCTCGCCGCCGTCCACGAAACAGGGTTCGTTGGCCATCTGCGTGCCACTGGCGAACCACCGCGCCTTGAGCGGATAGCCAAACGTACCGGGCTGAGTCCATGGCGAGCCGGCGGGCCAGAGACGCAGGCGGGCGTCCTTCTCGAGCCCCCATGAATCTTCTCCACTGTTGGAGTTGCAGCCTCTGGTGATGGGGCAATCAACCTGTGCGCCGCCGACGGTGATTGGCAGGTTGTAGTTGGCAGAGATGAGCGTGGCGGGCTTGCCATCGACCGTGACCTTGACGCGTGCGACACGGACGGCGTCGCGAAGGGAATCGCGTTCTTCTTCGAGGCTGAGCAGCTTGACGCGCACCGTCGAGCCGTCGCCGAGCATTACTTGCTGTGATTCGCCGATGCTGAGATCGACGACGCTGTCGAGTGGCGCGCGCGTCGGCTGCGGCGGCGCGGCGGGCGACAGTGGTGGAAGTGTGAGCATGCCGATGCAGAGCAGCATCGTCACAAGCTGCGTGTTTCGCGCGACAGGAATTATGGTTTTCATGATGGTTTGAGTAGGCCGGGTTTTGGAAGAACCACGATGGCGGGACGGGGTGTTGTGGGGCACGCCAGCTCGCATGCGCCGCAACCGGTGCATTTGGCCAGATCCACAACCGGTTTGGCGGAGAGGCCGCCCTCGAGGTCCCGGATGTTGATGGCTTCGTAGGGACAGGCGCGGATGCAGGTCGTGCATTCCTGGCCGCTGGCGAGAAGGCAGATGTCGAGATCTACCAGCGCCGGGCCGATGACACACCTGCGTTTCTCGGCCAGCGTGAGGCGCGCGATGGCGCCACTGGGACAGACCATATTGCAGCGGTGACAGTCCTCGCGGCAGTAACCTTCGGCAAATCGCACCACTGGCGCGAACAACCCCACCAGACCGTGTTTGCCAGGGTCGGGCCGCAGGATGCGCGACGGGCAAACGCGCACGCAGCTTCCGCAACGGACACAAACGCCGGTGAATCGCGTCTCGTCCACCGCTCCCGGCGGACGCAGAGGCGGCGTCCCGCCGTGCGTGGTTCGGCTTGTTGCGCCCGCAGCCGCGCCGATGCACGCGACGAGAAAGCTCCGCCGGCCCAGTCTCGCCGGATGGTGGTGGTCGGGATGCTCGTGCCGGAGAAGCTGCCTCAGCCGCCGTCCGCCGAGAGTGAGCAGTTCCTGCAATCCCCCGAGCGGGCAGAGTCGTGAACACCAAGCCTTCGGCAGGGCCAGTTCCACCAACAAAACCACCGGCAGCGCGAGGCCGGCGCACACGCTCACGACGGTGAGCGGCGTTCGCCACGCGCTGAAGAAGCCATTGAAGATGGCGAGCGGATCGAGCCAGATGAACAGCGGGTAGCCGGCGCATGCGCCACCGAGCGTCAATAGTGCGAGCCAGCGGCAGATGAATGGCCAGTGCAGCCAGCGCGACGCAGCCTTTGGGCGCAGCCGGCCTTGAAGTTCCAGCAGCAATCCGACCGGGCATGCATGCCGGCAAAACCATCGTGGGCTGATGAGCACGAGAATCAACACCGGCACACCGAGAAGAACGACGAAGCCAACCGTTCGTGTGGCAAGGGCGGAACAGACTGCGACGAGAGGGCTGAACGAGGCCAGCGGAACTTCAACAGTCCACCACGGCAGCACGAGCGCAACGCTCGCTGCCAGCACGAGCCACCTGCCGGCAATTCCAAGCCAATTCCGCGTTGAGTCAGCGCTCTCCATTTTCTCGTGTCTTTGCAACTCAGGTTTCACGCAACATCCGGGGAGCTGCACACGCCGAGGCCGGCCTTAAGCATGACGTGAGTGCAAATGTCTCGTGTTGGAGGGTTGTCTCCCATTCCGGAAACCAGACCGGCTGGCCAAGTTTGTCTTTTTCCATGCTTTCGCACATCCGCAAAGGACAAACTCACTTTGTCTTTTCCAAACCGGCGCAGCAAGTGCAAAAGACAAAGCCCAACGTCGAAAACCGCCCCATCCCCCATTCCGTTTTGGACGAAATCGCCCGGAAAATTGGCTTGATCATGTTCCTGCGGCTGCCTAGTCTGCCGAAAAGTGGACAAGGTTGTGCATCTTTGTCTTTTGCCAGAAATTTTGTCCCATTAAAAATGTTAAGCGTATTCCGTATGAGCATCTTCCCGATCACACCACTCGTCAGGCGAGTTCAGGGGCTCATATTGGCGACCTTTGATGTTTCGGAGCAGGTCGCACAGGACCACGCGGCTGAGTTGGTCGCACTTGCTGAGGGCTGGGGTAGTCCGGAAAAGGCAGCGCAGTTGGATTGGTCATACCGCATCAAGAAAGATCTGGGAGAGAGATTGTCTTGGAAGTCGGATGCGGAGCGCGAGACATTCCGCCGTGAGCAAGAGGAACATTACAAAGCATATGATCTTCTCATCAGAAGACCGAACCGTGCTTAACCATTCGATGGACCGAACGAGGAGGGGCGCGGGCCTCCGCATTCTGCAGTCGAGCGCCAGTGGCGCGCTCCTCCTCGTCGGTCATCTATTTCGTTAGGCTGACGAACGCGCCATGTCGTACGAACGCGACAGGATGATTGAGACGCTCAAAGAGTATGTCGTTCCGATTCTGCGCGAGCGCGGCTTCAAGGGTTCGTATCCGCACTTTCGCCGACCGACAGAGCGCGCCATTCACTTGCTCACATTCCAGTTCGACAGGTGGGGCGGAGGTTTCACTGTCGAGATAGCGCGCTGTCCCACGGACGGTGTTACCATGTACTGGGGCGAGCACGTTCCACCCACCAAGGTCCGAGCTTGGGATGTTCAAACGGACTGTCGCCCACGCCTCGGCCCGGAGAAGACCGACAAGTGGTTCAGGTTCGACAAGCGAGGATTCTTCTCGACCGGTGACCCATACGAGCGAGCCGCTTTGGAGCTTTTGCCGTATCTTGACCGAGCAGAAGATTGGTGGAGACGAGAGACAGATGAACCGAAAGAGTCAGCCTAACCAGAGCGCTGCAGCGAACGGCCTCTCCGCCGTGCGTTCGAGCGTCGCGGGAGTTCGTGAGCGCACGGTGCAGTCCACCGTCGCCGCCAAGGCCGTCGCTGAGCCTGATCGTTAGGCGTAACGGAAGCGGTTATCCCAAATACGCGCCCTGTTCCCGGAGCAACTTCTGGAGTTTTGAGACATTCACGTCGCGCGGGCGGCAACCGTCTTTAACCGCGACCGCCGCTGCGGCGCCTGCCGCATGACCCGTGGTCAGGCACGCGCCGATAAGCCGTCCATCTTCGACCAGCTTGTCGTCCATGCTGATGCTGCGGCCCGCCGTCAGCAGACCGTCAAGTTTCTTCGGCACCAGCACGCCATACGGGATCGGCCAGCCGGGGTGCTTGCTGTTCTGCGCGCCGCCGACTGCCACCGTGTCGGGGAACTTTCGCGGTTCACGCGATTCCTTGTAGGTCAACTGATGCGTACCCGTCAGCAGCCGCGTCGTGCGCACACCCAGTTGCGGCGCGGTTTGCAGCAGGAAGAGCGATTCGCCGCCCGGCGTCTTGCGCATCTTCTGCACGTGATTCCAGATTTTGCTGCGGTGCTCGAACTGCAGTCGCGTCAGCTCGTTGATGTCGAGACCGTTGGCGCTTGGCCCGCGCAGGTTCACCCAGCGGACGCTTGGCTGCGGTTCGAGGGCGCCAAGCGTTCTGTAACCTGCCTTCTTCAGCTTCACCAAGTCAGCGCGGTCCACGTTGCCGAGCCGGTGCACCAGCCCGATGGCGTGCAGCCGCTGCACGTGTTCTGCGCCTGCTGCCGCGAAGATGTCGCCGTCGCCGGTAGTATCCACGACGACCTTCGCGAGGATCGCCTGCCGGCCGGACTTGCTGTCAAACACCACGCCGCGCACGGCGCCGCCATCCATGATGACGTCGGTGGCCCAGCAGTGGAACAACGTCTTCACGCCCGCCTCCTGGATCATCTCGTCCATCAGGAACATCGTCGCCTCGGGGTCGGTGGTCGGGTTGAACTTCGTTTCGCCGCGGTTGATGATGGCGTTGTCGAACTTCGCATGCCGTTCCAGCAGTTCGCCGCCCATGCCGCGCACCACCTGCACCATCTGGCCGTTCTCCGTCGCATGCGTGCTGATGACCACCAGCACGATGCCGCCTGTCCACAGGCCGCCAAAACAGCCGTAGCGTTCGACGACCATCGTCTTCGCGCCCGCGCGCGCCGCCGACACCGCCGCCGCCCAGCCAGCGGGACCGCCGCCCACCACCAGCACGTCGGTTTCCTGGAACACCGGCAACGGCCGCTCCGGCTGGATGACCTTGCCGTCGCGGATCAATGCGGGATAGTGCGGGCGGTTCTCGACGGATGTGGTTTGAAGCATGGACCCCAGCGTCTGCTCCTTGCCCTTGGCGCCCTTGGGGCTTTCATCCGCCACCACACGGCTGGCGAACGCCGGTCCCAGCCCGGCGGCGGAGAGAATTTGGAAAAGCTTTCTGCGGGTCATGTGGTTATTCATAAGAATGAGAATCCTTTTACGAGCGACAAATACGACTATTTAAAAACTGTGCGGCCATACGCACTCTTCTTAAGACGGACGCGGCGCGCCGTCAATCGTCAAACACCTTGATGACGTTTGCAGAGAACCGGCTGCTTCAGCTGGAGAGCGCGGTCCCAGTCCGAAGCAGCCGGTCGTCACAAGTGGCCGGAGCGGTTCAGCTCTGCAAATATTGCGCGGGGAACTTCCACGGCGCGCGATATTCCGGTATCGCCATCTTTGCCGCTTGTTCGTCGCCGACGATCTTTTCCGTCGCGGGATCGAACTTGATGCTGCGGCCGAGTTTCAGCGACAGCAGGCTCAACACAACCGCCACGTCAAGGCGGGTATGGTAAGACACGTTGCAGCTCGGCTGCTGGCGCGACTTGATGCAATCGATCCATTCGATCTCGTGGCCGGGCGATGGCGGAATCTTATTCTCCACCGGTTTGAGCTCACTGCAATTGTAGAGGGCGCGGCCCGAGAAGGTCTTGGACTGTTTGCGCTCGATGACGTCCGGCTTGATGAGGTCGTTCATGGCCTTGCCTTCGGCCACGATGCGGTGTTCGCCGTAGTTGCTCCACAGGGTGCCGTTGACGCCATGGAAGTAGATGCCAAGCCGGCGTTGCGGCACGGGATTGCCGTGCAGGTCGAACCCGTAGCTGTTGGTGAGCGACGACATCCACGTCATAGTCATGTTCGGATAACGCCAGAGCACTTCGTGGTTGTCGTAGGCGTCGCCATCGTCCTTGACGATGTAACGTCCGCCGACGGAGCTGACCTCGGTGGGGTATTTCAGGTCGAGCGCCCAGATGGGCAGGTCAATGATGTGCGCCGCCATGTTGGGCGTCCAGCCGCCGCTGTAGGCCATCCACGAGCCGTGATTATAGGAGCCTGAGAAGAGGATGGAGTTGAACGGAATCAACGGCCCGGGGCCGCACCAGAAATCCCAGTCGAGGCCTTCCGGTGTCTTGGTACCCGGCTCCTGGAAGCCGACGCCTTTCTCGCCCTGGTTCATGACGTTGAACGTGCGCACTGTCGCGATCTTGCCGAGATAACCGGCCTGGACCATCTCGACGACGCGGCGGTAATTCTCGCTGGCGTGAATCTGTGTGCCGACCTGACAGATGCGGTTGTGTTTCTTGATGGCGTTCTTGACCGCGAGACTCTCGCCGAGGTGAAGCGTCATGGGCTTCTGCTGGTAGAGGTCCTTGCCTGCCTCGCAAGCCATGATGGCGATGAGCGTGTGCCAATGCGGGGGTGTGGCGTTGATCACGGCGTCCACGTCTTTCCGCGCGAGCACCTCGCGGAAATCGGCGTAGGGCTTGCACGTCGGCGCATAATCCTTGCAGACTGCCTCACGCCGGTTCTTGTCCACGTCGCACGCGCCGACCACAACCGCATCGGGATGCTTGGAGGTGTTCTTGATGTTGCCACGGCCCATGCCATTGCAGCCGATAAGGGCGACCTGAACCTTGCTATTGGCGCCGAAGGCGGTCGACGGCAGGATGTTGGGCGCGACGAGGCCGATGGCGCCGAGCTGCGCGGTTCTGCCAAGGAAGGCGCGGCGTGAAAGTTTACTGGAATCGTTCATGGGGAGTATCTCCGGTTTCGAGTTGGTTGCTGTGGGCGATTGCATGGACCAAATTTCCGATCGTAGTCTACCGGACCTGCGCGCCGATGCCCAGCATGAACAGCAAGGCTTTCTACTTCGTCGCAGCCATCGTTGTATGACCGCCTGCCGCGCGATCCGATGGGCGGGTCTTTTGTGACACCCACCAGAAAGATTCCCAATAACGGCGCTCAGTCGCGTAAACGTCAATCGGCGAGTCGGGTGTTACGTCGGCGGGGAGGATGCCGAAACGTTGCATCGAGCGAACCCACTCGGCGCGGGGGCGGAAGCCGGGCATGTCAAAACGTTTGATCTGGTCCAGCCTGGCCTTGGCATCTTGGATGGCCAGCAGCACCCGTTGGTAGTCGGCATCCGACGCGCTGGCAAACACAGGAGCGCCGCATCGTTCGAGCCCGCCGGCCGACTTTGCCAGTGGCGCCAGCAGGATCAACGACTTGTCGGGACGCGAGAGATTATAGAACAGATCGCGCGACCAGCGACGGCGGACGTCGTCGGGCGTCAAGTCTGTCCACGGCGGAGCGCCCGTGAACGCGCGGCCCCAGCCACCCGGGCCAACCAGATGGGAGCAATGCAGCGGCAGCGGTTTCTGCGCGTCGTGACAGCCGCCGCAGCGGCGCTTGAGCGCCTCCATCGAGAGTTTGGTGCTCGACCAGTCGGCATCCGACTGGTCCATCCGAATGGAGCGGTCCACGATTTCAAAGCCGCCGACCATGCCAGTGCCGAGCGCGGCATACGTGCCGGGATACGTCGCTCCGGTTTCAATCCACAGCCGGACCGTGCGCAGTTCGCGGTCCGATGCCCTGGCTCCGTGATGGCTGCCGTCCATGAGCTTCAACAGCCGGCTCGCGGAACTGCCGATGGAACGCGGCGGCCGGTTGCCCATGCCGTTGCGCCCGTCGGCGACGAGCGACCGGGCGGTGATCGTATAGTAGCTCAGCGAGAAAATCGGCCCGCGGTCGCCAGAGAGTGTTACGCTGCCCTCGTGCCGGTCGCAGTCGTGGCAGGGCAGACAGCGGCGATTCAGGATCGGTTGCACGTCGCGGGGAAAATCAAGCACGTCCGGCACGTCAGTGATCGGCTGAATGCGGCTGGGTGCGCGCCGCAACGCGGCCAGCCTTCGTGGTTGGTGTGGTGGTGTTTCGGTGCGCGGCTCGTGGCAACCGACGCACGTCGTGGTCTCGCCGGGCATGAGCGTCATGAAACTCTGCATGCGTTTCACTGCCATATCGTGTTCGTCGAGCGCGACGAAGAACACGCTGCGCAGCGCGGGCAGCTCGGCGTGCGCGGAACCGTCCGGCTCGACCGGAATCGTGCCAAGCACGCGCTCCAATGTGAATGAGCCGCCGTACGTCAACGGCTCCATGCCGCCGGTGTAGTTCATCGGCTTGGGCAGCGTTTCCAGGACGAGCAGCTTCTTGATCTCGCCGCGTGTCACGCCAGCCATGTTGCGGCCCTGATAAACATCAACCACCACGGCACGGCCGTTGGCCTGGCTGATGTCGCTGCCGCGGGGCATGACCGGCTCGCGCTGCCGCGCACAGATGGGACGCGGTTCGTGGCATTGGAAACCAGCGGCAACATCCGCGGGCGGCAGACGATAGATCACCTGCGTGTCACCGCTCGCATCCATCAGCACGATCTCCGGGCCGCGGATGGCCATGAACGCTTTTTCGGAAAATGCCCACGGATCGCGGAACGACGGGCCGGAACTGATGGGCCGCGCCGAGCCGGGATCGTCCGGCCCGCGTTGCGGATCCACCAGGGTCAGGACGCCGTCGTGTTCGCGGAGGCCGTGTCCCGGCGAGAATGACGCGATAACCTTGTGCGAGCCGGGAATCGGTTTGGCATCGATCATCGTCGTGCCGGCTTGCTGGTTGCCATAGTAAACCGTCTGTCGCACGCCGTCGGGCGATGTGATCCAGAGATGATGGAACTTGACCTGGTTGCGGTCCACGTATTCCCAACGCGTGTAGAGCACCTGGCCGCTGGGCAACATCCACGGCGTGTTGTCGTGCTCGTTGTTGCTGGAAAGCATGCGGATGTCGGAGCCGTCGGCGTGGCAGCGGTGGAGCACGGCGGTCGGCGTCGTGTGGCAGTTGACGCAACGGTTGCAGCGCGTCGAGATAAAGAGAATGTCGCCGTCGGGCAGCCAGATCGGCTCGATGTCGTTATAGGGGCCGTCTGTCAGTTGCCGCAGGTTGGAACCGTCGAGGTTGACGCTGTAGAGATGAAAATACTCGCTGCCGCCGCGCCGGTAGGAAAACAGAATCGAGCGGCCTTCGTAGTCGAGCTGCGGATCGCGGATGCCGCCGCCGGGGTCGTCCAGCAGCACAGTCACCCGGCTCGTGTTCAAGTTCAGCCGGCAGAGACGCGCACCATCGAGATACGTCCGCCAGTTCGACTGCTCCAACGTCCAGCCGAAGTTGGCATACCAGTGCGGGTCCTCGCCCAGGCGCCGCACCGCGAACACGATCTCATCCACGCCGGCCATCGGTCCCGCGCGAAACCCGGCCAGCAGGTTGCGTTCGGGCGGAATCACGAGCGGCAGCGGTTTCGCCTCGCGGCTGAGCGCAACGTAGTCGTAGATGAACCAACTCTGTTCATCCAGACGGATGGAAATGGTGTTGTCGCCTTTGCGAATCTGCCCGGCGGGGATGCGGAAGATCATGGTCTCGGGCTTGCCCAAGCCGGTTGGGTTGAACGCCACACGCGGGTTACCGCTGGGCGCGATCTGGGATGGCAGCGCCGTGTCGTTCACGGTCACGACGACTTTTGACCGCTCTTGGGGCGAGCCGCCGCACAGCCCGACAATGAGGAACAGCGGTCCCGGCAGATCGTTCGGCGCTGCGTAGCGAATGGCAAAGGTCCACGCCCGCGCGCCGGCCCAGCGGTCTTTGACGGAGGGATGGATGTAGGGCCAGACCCTGGCGTTGCTGCGGCCGACCGTGAACACCACCGGGTCGTGAACCTTTTGCAGGAAGCTTGTGTAGCTCTCGCCCGGACCGGTCAGGCCGAATTCCGCCGCGCGATTGTCCGGCGTTCCGATCACGAACAGCGGCTGGCCGGCCCGCGAATCCGCGGCGTTCGCGCTGCAGGAAAGCACGGCCATGATCAAGGCCGCCAATCCGCCGCGCCAAACCACCGGACTGCTGTTTGTCGCCATGTATTTGCCCATGAGCCACCTCATGCGTGACACCGTTGGACGTGCGAGCTTCGCAATCGCGGAGCGTAGCCCCCTCCGGTTTCAGCGCAAGCGCAAAAGCCGGTTTCAACACGGTGTTTTCTTGTGGCGCGTGAGCAGTGCACGGTGGCAGGCTGTGTGCATGCAGAAGCTCTTCGGTTTCCTTGCTCTGTTGCCCGCATTTGCGATGGCGTTCTGTGCGTGCGCGGAGGCCAACGACCACACTCTTGATGAACTCTCGCGAGCGTCGCTGAGACAACTTTTATCGACGGCGGCCACCAATGCCTCACTTGCCGAAGTGCGAGCGAAGTTTCTCACCGAGGCGAAGAAGGACGCGGAAAAACCGGTGCTGCGCCGGCCTCGCACGCTTGAGGAACTGCGAAAGTGGCGCGTGCATCTGAAATACACGACACGTCCGCCGCACATGTCGGCGCTCGGCGACAAGGAGTGGGAGACTTTCTGCCTCTCGCAGGGCGATAATAACGCCGGTGCCTTGCTCAAGGTCGAACTGCCAAGGCTTGCGGCGGCGGCCACGCTGACAGGCGACACAAAGTTGTTCGAGCGCGTTTGCGCGCAGCTTGTCGAACTGGCAACGTGGTCGCCATTGGAGCGGCGCGGCTGGTCGTTGAACAATTCGAAGCCGCATTTCACAGAAGACGGCGCGTGGCTCGGCACCGGTTGGCTGGTTCGAACGATCGCGGATACGGTGGACCTGCTCCCGCCCGACAGGATTCCGCCGGACTTGCGCGCAGCGTTGGAATCGCGACTGGCTGATGAGTTGGCCTTGATGGAGCAGGACTGGGCGACGAAACGACCGTGGTATGTTCGCAGTCAGGCTGCGCACAGCAACCAGTGGATTCTGCCGAACGAAGCCCTCGTTCGCGCCTGCCTGTTCCTCGGCGCGGACCGGCATCGCGAGACCTATGAGGCGGGGATTGCACACCTGCTCCGATCCATGGAAGTGCAAGGCGCCGATGGCGAATTCGTCGAAGGTCTGCGCTATTCCGGCTTGTCTCTGGAGAGCCTTTACTCGATTGCTCGCGCGACAGCACGGACAGGCGACAACCGACTGCTCAAACATTCCTTTCTGCAAAAGTTCCCCACATGGCTCGTTCATCATTTCCAACCCGGCGGATTCCTGATCAACGCATTCGATGCGCCCGGCAGCTCACGGGGAAACCTCACGCGCGACAAAGACTTGTTTGCAACCGTGGCGTTGGTGACCGGCAATCCGCACGCGCTGTGGGGCCTGCGCACGCGCGCGGGTTTTGGCGACACGCTCGACGCGATTCTTGCGGCGAACATTCCGGCCTCGCGGGCAGGCGCGCCGCCGCTTTTCGCAAACTATACCAAGGCGACGCGGTTGAACTGGCGCAGCAGTTGGGACGACGACCTGGCGACAGGTCTCTGGCTGCGCGGCGGCCACGCCACGGATTTCCACGATCATATGGACCGCGGCCACGTCAATTTCATCATCGGCCAGCGCGCGTTGTTGATCGAGGCCGGCACGCTCAATTATGCAGTGCCGAACAACGCAACGCATCTGCGCAGCATCGCCGGTCATAACGTCTTGCAGATCGGCGACACCGCCCCGGACAAGCTCACGCCCGCCGCGCTGAAGCACGCGGGCCAAGTCCTCACGCGAGAACGTCGCCGCGCGCCCATCACGGTTGAACGGATGGATGATGCCGGCGGCGCGGCTTCCGTGGACGTTTCCGCCTGCTATGAATCGGTCACGAAATGGAATCGACGCGTGGAATGGAACCGAAGCTCTGTGACCATCACAGACGAGGTCGAGTTGAAGCAGCCCGACATCGTGCAATTCCGCTGGCACCTCGGCGTCCCAGCCGGCGCGCCGAGTCACGCCAGCGCAGGCCGGATTACGGCGGGCGAGGTTTCAGTCACCTACGCTGCGGACCCAACCATCTCGGCCCGCATCGAATCCATGCCCGATGCGACGCTCGCGCCCAAAGAGATCACGCAACACGCGTGCGTCGTGCTGCGCACCGACTCACCGGTGCAGCGCCTGAAACTGAAAACAGAAATGAAGTTCACGGCTGCGGCATCTGAATAACAGGACTTCGCGTCACACGACGGGACACCGATCACATGCCACGCCTGAACATCCTCTCACCGTTCAAGGCCTTGGGGCCGGGCTTGGTCGTTGCGGCGGCGGGCATCGGCGCGGGCGATGTGATCACGGCGACGGTCACGGGCGCGGCGTTCGGCACGCGCTTGGCGTGGGCGTTGCTCGCCTGCGTCGCCCTGAAGTTCGTCCTCAACGAGGGCGTGGCCCGTTGGCAACTCGCCACCGGCAGCACGATCATCGAGGCTTGCGCGCAACGGCTGCCGAAATGGGTCAACGGTTACTTTTTCCTCTACCTGCTGCTGTGGACGTTCTTTGTCGGTGGCTCGCTTACGAACGCGTGTGGTCTCGCCGGGCACACGTTGTTCCCGCAATGGCCCGTGTGGGTGTGGGGCATCGTGCATTCCGTGGTGGCGGCGACGCTCGTGCTCGTGGGCCGGTTCGCGTTCTTCGAGCGAGTCATGAAAACGCTCGTCGGCGTGATGGTGCTGACGGTGCTGGTCTGCGCGGTGCTGGTGAAGCCGCATGTCGCGGAGCTGTTGCGGCATCTCGCGTGGCCGGCGCTGCCACCGAACTCGGGCAAATCGGTGCTCGGCATTTTCGGCGGGATCGGCGGCAGCATGACAATGCTGTGCTACGGCTATTGGATTCGTGAGAACGCGTGGAGCGGCGCCGGCTGCCAACGCGCTGTGCGCGCGGACTTGCTGCTGGCGTATGGGGTGACGCTGGTCTTCGCGCTCGCGCTCACCACGGTTGCCGCCGGCTGCAATGCGAAGATCACGCAGGGCAGCGGCATGGCGCTGGAGGTCGCGTCGCGGTTGGACGCGCTGCTGGGGCCGGTGGGACGCTGGTCGTTTCTCATCGGCTTCTGGTGCGCGGTCTTCAGCGCGATGCTCGCGGTGTGGCAGGGCGTGCCATATTTCTTCGCCGACTTCATGGCCCAACGCTCACGCACCGCGACTGCGGGCAATGTGGACCTGAAAACCACACGAGCCTACCGTGGTTACCTGTTCTTCCTCGCCGGTCCGCCGCTCGTGCTGCTGTTCGCGGAGAAGCCCGTGGCGATGGTGATACTTTTCACAGTCATCGGGGCCTTCTTCATGCCTTTCCTGGCCGTGCTGCTGCTTTACCTCAACAATCGCCGCGACTGGATCGGCTCATTGCGCAATGACGTGACACGGAATGTCGCGTTGCTGGTTGCGCTGGCGCTTTTCGGCTGGATCGCCATCACGGAACTGATGGACGTGTTCTGCAAGTGATCATTGCTGCACTGCCGGCGTAAGACTCCGGGCTTGGCGCAGGCGTTCGTGCTGCTACACTGTCGGTGGAGTTCGCCCAGACCATGAACAACAGCACTCCAGCGTCTCACCTGCTGCGGCTTAAAATCCAACTCCGCATCCTTCCATGTATGCCCTGATTTACTTCGACACCGAGGACTTCATCTCGCCACCGGATTCGCCTGTCCACACGCTGCCCGGCCAACTGGCGGACATCATGCAGCGGCATGGCTTGCAGGGCTGTTTTCACATTCACGGCGAGAAGGCGCGATTCCTGGAACGCCACAAGCTGACGCGCGTCATTGAATCCATCAAGAAGCACGATGTCAGTCTTCACTACGATCGCGGCTCCATCCACCCAACCACGGCCGAGGAAGTCTCCGAACTCGACTGGTTTCGCGGCGTCGAGCGGACGTTGTTTCGCGAGATGCCCGGGTTCCAGGCACTCAATCGCATCTTCGGCAAATGCAGCGCGATCACCCAACATGGCGGGACGTTTGCCGCGCAGATCGTCTACGCGGCAGGCAAGCTCGGCAAACCGTTCTTTTACTCACCCTTTCGACTGCCGGGCCGGAACGTGGTCTGGTTCTGCAACAACCTCCTCATCGGCGGCTATCAGGCGCCGTTTTATTTCGACACCGCCTACCGCGACACGCCGAAGTTCGAAGCCAGCCTCGCGAAGGTCAACGGATACCTGGATGAACGCGCCAGGACGTTTGATTTCACCGCCATGTTTGGATGCCATCCTGTCATCACGATCATGGAGAAGTTCCCCGACGCGATCAATTTCTTCAACGGCGCGCAGCCGTCACCGGCAGATTGGATCGCGCCAACGCTGGTCAAAGGCGTGTCCATTCCGCTTGTCCTGGCAAACTTCGAGCGCCTCATCACCACGCTCGTCAATCATCCCAAGGTGAAGTGGACCACCGTGGCCGGCATTCATCAACTTTACGGACAGCGCCCCGTGCGCGTGCCCGATGGCGAGATCCTGCGAGGCGCGGAGGAAGTGGTCCGCGATGCCAAGCCTGCATGGACGCAGACACTGAGCGCGGGTGAACTGCTGTTCCTTCTCGCGCGCCGCGCGCTCGCGCAGCGCCAGAGTTACGAAGTGCCGCAAGTCATGGGACCGACGGAAGAGATTGGAGGAAACACCGTGACGACTTCGACCACCGTGAATCCAAATGCTGTCGCCGCGCTCATCGTGGAGGCAGTGATGTCCTCAGGGTATCTGCCTCCGTTTTTGCAGGTTGGGAACGAGCATGTCTCGCTGGAGTTTGCGCTCCTGCTGCTGGCCTGCCACGCCCTCGGCCGGAAGCTTCCGCCCGAAGAGCGGTGGCAGCTCTCAATCGAGGCCATGGAGGGCGTGACCCCGGCCATCGAGAACGTCAAGCGCTACAAGAACTGGAGAGTTCACGGTCCGCGCTACCGGCAATCCGAAATCCTGAAACATTTCCGTCTCCAGTGCTGGACATTGAAACCGGCGTTCACCGAACGCGACTATGATCGCAGCATCGAATTGGGCCGGCACCTCAATCCGATGTTCGATGCGAAGAACCGGCTCTGAGGAACGGAATGGTTTTGCCGCTGGCACGATTTCCTGTCGTACCTATTTCCGCCGCCAATGAAACAACCAACCTCTCAACCGGAGACGTCCTCATGCGAACTCTGTGCCTGTCGTTAATCATCGGACTCATCGTGACGTCGCACTCGGCGGCCAACCAGCCCGAGTGGCGCGTCGGGACTGCCCGGACGAACATTACGCCCAGCGGGCCTATTTGGATGGGCGGCTATGCCTCGCGCACTCATCCCTCTGAGGGTGTGCTCCAGCCAATCTGGGCCAAGGCCCTGCTCTTCGAAGACCCTGCCGGCTCGCGCGCCGCCATTGTCACTCTGGACTTGATTGGCATTGATCGCGGCCTGACCGACTCGGTCTGCCAGCGCATCTGCCAAAAGACAGCCATCCCGCGCGAGCGGATCGTGCTCAACTGTTCGCATACGCACAGCGGCCCGGTCGTCGCAGGCGTGACGCCCCTCGTTTACGATCTCGACGCCGGGCAGCAAAAGGCGGTTGATGACTATGCCAAAATCCTTGCAGACAAACTGGTGCTCCTGGTCGAGGCGGCGGTCAAGGACCTCCGCCCGGCCAGACTGGCCTTCGGTGAAGGCCAAGCCCCTTTCGGCGCCAACCGTCGCGCGATGCGCGTCAAAGTGCCCGAAGGCGCTCCCAAACCTCCAGCGCCCGTTGACCACACCGTGCCCGTGCTCACCGTCCGCGATGAGAAGGACGCCCTGCGAGCCGTGCTCTTCGGCTATGCCTGCCACAGCACCACCTTGGGCATCTACGAGATCAACGGTGACTACCCCGGATTTGCGCAAGCAACCCTCGAGACCAGCCATCCCGGTGTGACGGCTCTCTTCATGGCCGGCTGCGGAGCTGACGTCAACCCCAACCCGCGCAGCGAGGTGGCGCTCGCCAAACAACACGGCCAGTCACTGGCCGCGTCCGTTGACACGGTGCTGGGCGGCACTCTGCGTCCCTTGCGCGGGCCGCTGGCAGTCGGCTTCGAGCGTGTGGACCTGAAGCTCGTTGCCCCGCCAAACAAGGAGCAGATTGAAAAACTCTTGCAGGACAAGAATAAGTATCAGCAGCGACTGGCCAAGCACCTCTTGAATGAACTGGCTGTCGGCCGCCCGTTGCCAACATCCTATCCCTGCCCCATACAGGTTCTTCGTTTTGGCAACGATCTGACGCTGGTCGCCCTGGCTGGCGAGGTGTGCGTGGACTACGCGTTGCGGCTTCGCCGGGAGCTTGCCGGTCGGCCGATCATGATCGCCAGCTTCTGCAATGAGATCTTCTCCTACATCCCGACCGAGCGGGTGCTCTCCGAGGGCGGCTACGAAGGTGGCGCGGCCATGGTTTACTTCGGCATTCACGGCCCGTTCCAGCCCGGACTGGAGCAGCAGATCATCGACACCGTCAAGCGATTGGCAAAGTGAAAGTTGGCGTGGGGACTTCGCCCTTGTGCGCGGGCGGCGGTGCCCTACAATGCCGCCGCAGTCTCAAGGAGCCCTGACAGCAAGGATGGATTTCTGAATATGAAACGAATGAGTGTCGTGCTGGCATCGTGGTTGGCCTGCGTTGCGTGCGCATGGCCGCAAACAACCAAAAACATCGCAGCGCAGGTTGCTCGCACCAACGCACCGCCCGCAACCGTGGCCGCTGCAAAACAAGGCGGGCACGACAATCTGGGAGCTCCCGCCACGATCGCGATCTCCCTTTCCCCCACCGTGCCATCGAGCCTGTACCTGGTCGAGGTGATTCAGCGCGCCGGGTTTTTCTATGAGCAACAACCGCCCGGCGAGACGAGCCATGCGCGCGTGCTTGTGCTCGCCGGCGAACACAAGCTCAACAACGACCAGCGCAACAAGCTGACAGCGTTCGTGGAGAATGGCGGCGCCCTGGTGTCGCTGGGCGGCCTGCACGGAATGCAAAAACTGTTTGGTGTGGAGTCGGTGTCGTCGTCGAGCACCAACAAGGGCTGGGGCGCCAGCGGCGTGCAACAACTCGGCGAAGGTTACCTCAACGTGCGGCAAACGCGGCATCCGGTGTTCACTGGCCTGCAAAGCTCGCTGCATTTTTTCGGCGGGGTGGCGGTGCGTCCGACGCAAGCCAAGGCTGTCGGGAGCGTGCTGGATCGCCACGGCCGGGCAAAGAAACTGCCGGTCTTGTTGGAGCGGCGGGTCGGCCGCGGAATTGCGCTGCTGATTGCGCCCGACCTGCTCAACAGCATCGTCCACATCCAGCAAGGCAACGCCGTGTTACGGGATGGAACGCCGGCGTTTGACGGGACCATGCCGATCAACGATGGAACCCTCAAGACCGACGACGGCCAGGTGCTCGACTACGATTTTGATCGCCTGCCGTTGGCCAAGGGCGAGGCGCCGATCTACGTATTTCCAGTGGCGGATGACCTGCGGCTGATCATCTTGCGCACAATTCAATACGCCGCGCGAACCGTCGGGCAGCCGCTGGTGCAAATCGCCCCGTGGCCGCGCGAATTGCCCGCCGTCGGATGCATCAGTCACGACAGCGACGGCAACAAGGAAAAGCAAGGCTGGGCGATGCTGGAGCAGTTGAAACAGGCCGGCATCCGCACCACGTGGTGCACGATGTTCCCGTGCGAGTATCCGCGCTCCCTATATGACGCGGCGCGCGCCATCGGCTGTGAGATCGCGCTGCATTACGACGCAATGAAGAAGGACGCGGATCACCAATGGGGTTTCGACAAGCTGGCCAAACAGGTCGAAGGGCTGGCCATGAACAGCGGCGTCAAGGACATCACCTCGAACAAGAACCATTATCTGCGATGGGAAGGGCGGCTGGACTTCTTCCGCTGGTGCGAGAAGACCGGATTGAAGGCCGACGGCTCGATGGGACCGAGCAAGCGGGGCGGGTGCGGTTTCCCACGCGGCACCTGCCAGCCGTGGCGGCCATTGGACGACGAAGCCACGCCCCCACGGTTCCTGGACGTTTACGAAATCCCGCTGATTACGCAGGACCTGAACATCCACCTGCCGGCAAGGCTTGCGCCCAAGCTGCTCGATCAAGCCATTGCGCACGCCGGGCTGGCGCACTTCCTGTTTCATCAGGCGCACATCTCTGAGCCCGGCATGGCCGACGCGATGCAAACACTGGTGAAGGAAGGCCGCAAACGCGGCATGGAATGGTGGACGCACGCGGAGGTCTACCGCTGGGAGTCAGCGCGCCGCGGTGTGCGGCTGGTCAATGTGGCAGCGGATGGCCAGAAGCTGCGAGTGAAACTGCTGGCCGAACGACCGTTGAAGGACGCGACGTTGATCGTGCACGAGCCGGACGGCACACAACGCCGGCTGACGCGCGACCTGCCGGAGAAGGAAGCCGTGGAAATAGTCCCGTAGTGTGACAGCTGCGAAACGGTCAACCGCACCCTGACGGACTCACCACACATCTCACTGAGGTTGTCTCGATTCCGTGGGCCGGCCAAGGCAGCGCAACCATCCTTCAACAGCCGGGCCGCGATTATTCTTCGAGTTGCTTCGCGAGGGCGATCTGGCCGCGAAGCAGGTCGTGGAGAGTCAGCAGGCCGATCACTGCGCCTCCGGGCTGGTCCAGCACGGCGACCATCCCATCCTCCGCTTCGATCAAGAACCGTTGGACCTCACCGATACTTTGGTCCCGCAAGCAGCAAGGCACCGGGTGGATCTCTGGCGCGATTCCCTTGTCCAAAGCGCCTTGTACGATTTGCCTTGTGACGATGCCGGCCGGCTTGCCGGGAACGCTGACAGGGAACCGACCGTAGCCGTGCTGCTCCAGAGCGCTTCGCAATCCGGCCGGGTTGAGGTCGGTCAGCACCACCGGCCGGAAATTGGCAATTGCGGAAACCGGATACGTCTCCCATCCGCGCAGGTCGCGGGGCGGCATCACGTGTCGGATAGGCTGGCCGTCTTGCTGGAGGATCGCTCCATAGAAGTTTTGCCGCAACAGAGTCCGGCCCACGGCCTGGCTCACGAGACAGCCCAACAATAGCGCCGGCACGAGCGCAAACTGGTGCGTCATCTCAAACACAATCAGGATGGATGTGATTGGCGCACGCACCACCGCCCCCAGACAGGCGCTCATCCCGACCACCGCCAGCAACACGCGATCGTCCTTTCCCAGCGGCAACACCCAACCAAACACGCCGGCCAGCAACGCACCCGCCATGCCACCCAGAAACAGACTCGGCGCAAAAATGCCGCCGCAGCCGCCCCACCCGTAGCTGGCGCACGTGGCGGCCAGCTTCGCCACGAGCAGCACACCCGCCACCTTCCACGCCATTTGATCGTTCAGCGCCGCCGACAAATCCTCGTAGCCAAGGCTGAACACACCGAGATGGCCTGTCCACAGAAACACCCCGGCGCCCAGCAGCCACGTGATCAATCCGCCCAACGCTGGCTGCGCCCATCGCGGCATGGTCGCCAGGCGCTTCGCCTTCTCGCGGATCGCCAGCGTTGCGCGCTGGAAGATCACGCCCGCCAGCGCGGCGACAGCCGCCACCACCGGCACGCACAGGTAAACCTGCCACGCCGGCGATTCCACCTGCCCCATGTCGAACGCCGGATGTTTGCCGATCAGCGCATAGACAACAAACGCTCCCAGCACCGAGGCCAGAATCACGCTGCCCAGGATGCGGCTGTTGAGGTCTTCGATGATTTCCTCCAACACGAACGTGATCGAAGCCAGCGGGGCGTTGAAGGCCGCCGCCAATCCCGCCGCCGAACCCGCCGCGGCAGGCAACCGCCGGCTCTGTTTCGGCACTCCGAGCGGGCCGGAGAGATTCGACGTCAGCGCGGCAGCCAGATGCACCGTCGGCCCTTCGCGCCCCAGACTGCAACCGCCGCCGATCTGCAAGACGCCCGCGATATATTTTACCCACAACACCCGCAACGGAATGACACCGAAATCCTTCCAGAACGCCAGCTTCACCTGTGGAATGCCGCTGCCGGCCGCCTGCGGGCAAAACGAGTTCAACAGCCAGCCAGCCACGAGCGAGGTGGCGAGGATCACCGCAAGCGTACCGCCCAGGAACACCGCCGTCGGGCAACCCGACAGCGCCACGATGCCGTGTTGGTAAACGAAATTGATCCCTGACTGGAAAGCCACTGCAATCAAACCGCCCGCCAACCCGTAGACGCACGTCAGCACCAGCGACCGCGAGTTCTGCGGCAGCCTGTGCAGCCAACCGACAAACAGTTCCCTTGTCAGCTTCATCCGATATGAGTAACGACCTTAGAACGTCCGACTCCAACTGACGAGGTTATTGCATTCCGCTGACGCGGCATTATTCTTCCGTCGTTGACTGGCGCAGGCCGCAGGCACTGAAACCGACGAAGTGCCTCCCCAATGCAAGAACGACATGAGGGTGCGGCATCCGCAGGTTGCCGCACCGTTCACGGCGCAACGCGAAACTCAGCAATGAAACTCGATATCAGCCTCAGTCGAAAGATCACCATCAGTCTCGTGCTGGCGTTGGTGATTCTGATCGTCATCGGCGCCATGTCCTATCGCAGCACCGTGCAGTTTGCCCAGTCAGCTGAGATCGTAGCTCGCTCTCATCAGATCATAGCCACACTGGAAGCCACCCTCGGTGATTTGGCGAACGCTGAAAGCGAGGCGCGAGGATACGTCATCACCGGAAACGAAAACTATCTCGATCTCTATCGGCGCTTCGTTGACGATGTTGTTCTTGAGATCAAGCAACTGCACGCGCTTGCGATGGACCCTGCTATCAAGCAAGGTGTCGAGAACCTTGAAAGTCTGATCCAGCAGCGCCTCGCCAGACTCAAGGACGTTGTCGAGACACGCAAGCTGGAAGGCCTTGATTCGGCGGGCAAGCTAGCGGGGCCTGGCAAGAAACTGATGGATGAGGTGCGTCAAGCGGCGGATGACATCGAGACTCTGGAGAACAAGCTTCTCGATGAACGTGACCGGCTTGCAAAGTCAGTAAGCACGCACACCATCGCTGTCGTTATCATCGGCAGCTTGCTGGCCGTGCTGGTAACCGGCGCAAGCACGGTCATCCTGTCATTGGATATTGCGCATCGGGAGCGGCTGGAGAAAGAGGTCATGGAGATCAGCGAACGCGAACAACGGCGCATCGGCCAGGATCTGCACGACGGTTTGTGCCAGCGGCTCACCGGTACCGCGATGTTGAGCCACACGCTGGAGAATCAGCTTGCGGCCATATCCGCTACCGGGGCCGCAGAAGCGAGGCGGGTCACGGAGTTGATCAATACCAGCATCGAGGAGGCACGGCGTGTGACCCGCGGCCTGCATCCCGTCCCGGACGGGCCCAGGGGATTGATGGCAGCCTTGGGGGAGATGGCGGTCGGCGTGCGGAGTTTGAGCAAGCTCGGTTGTCAATTTGATTGCCCCGAAACCGTGGCCATCCCGGACCGAACGGCGGCCACGCACCTGTTTCGAATCGCACAAGAAGCGACGCAGAATGCCATGCGCCACGCGAAAGCAAAGAATATCACCATCGCACTTCGCGGCGATGAGAACATGATTATGCTGACGGTTAGCGACGACGGCTGCGGTTTGCCGGAGCATCGGCATGGAAAAGGCATGGGCTTGGAGATTATGGACTATCGTGCCCGCGCCATCGGTGCTACGCTGACGATACGATGCGGAAAAGAGCGCGGTAGTGTGGTATCCTGCACGTTGCCCAGAGTTGCGCTCAACGCGTTCGAGGCAGCTTCATGAGCGACAGGAAGCAAATCAAAAACAAGAAACGGGTCTTGATCGTGGACGACCACGCGGTGTTGCGGGAGGGCATCACTCGACTGATCAATGACCAACCCGACCTTGTGGTTTGCGGAGAAGCGGAGGATCGGGCAGGCGCCCTGACAATCGCCAAGACCGCCAAGCCCGACGTGGCCGTGGTGGACATTTCGCTGAAGGACCAGAGCGGGCTGGAGTTGATCAAGGACTTCAGGGTGCAGTTCCCCAACGTATTGATCCTGGCGCTCTCGGTGCATGACGAGGCGATCTACGCCGAGCGCGCGCTGCGCGCCGGCGCGCGCGGTTACGTCATGAAGCGCGAAGCTTGGGGAAAAGTGCTGAAAGCCATCCGCACAGTGCTGGATGGCAACGTCTATGCCAGCGGCGAAGTGGCGGCGGCCATCATGGACAAGGTTACCGGCTATCCCGCGGGACCGTTGCGTTCCGCGTTGGATGTGCTGAGCGACCGGGAAATGGAAGTGTTCATGCAAATTGGAAAGGGCTACGGTTCCAATCAAATCGCCGAGCAATTGAGCATGAGCATCAAGACCGTCGAATCGCACCGCGCCAGCATCAAGCTCAAGCTCAAACTATCCTCCGGCAGCGAACTGCTCCAACGCGCCATTGGCTGGGCGCGGCAGACGGGTGATATCTAGCCGCAGCCGTCGCCGCGAGTCTCGGGTGAGATGGGGGATTTCCCCACGCCGGGTAATGAAAAACCCTCAAACGTGAAACGGGCGCGGCCTCATTGTGCCCGGGACCAACGGCCAGTAACCTCACTCAGCTTGAACATGAATGTCACGGTTCCAGAAGAAACAGGCGGTATCGCATCGAAGAAACGAGTGTTCCTCGTAGATGACAACGCGCTCGTCCGCATGGGGGTGACCGCAATGATCAATGCAGAACCCGATCTCGTTGTTTGCGGCGAGGCGGAGGACGAGCGCCAGGCTCTCGCTGCCATCAATGAAACCCATCCCGATGTCGCCGTGGTGGACTGGTCGCTCAGAGCCAAGGACGCTTCGGAGTTAATTGCAACTCTGGGACGCCGGCACCCGCAACTGCCCGTGCTGGTGCTTTCCGTTCATGAGGAGCAGCTTTACGGGCAGGAAGCCATTCGCGCGGGTGCGCAAGCTTACATCATGAAGCATGAAGGCACCGACAAACTCGTCGGGGCGATTCGACAGGCGACCTCCGGCCGGAAGAGGGTGAAGTAGAAGCCGATCCCAACGGCTTCGGCAACAAACCCGCGCAGTTCACTGAGCAACCATCCTTATTGAAACCGCCAGCGAGGATGAGGCGCGGGAACGCCGCTTTGAAGGTCAGGTAAATTCCCAATGGGGGTAGGAGGTTGCCACGAGAAACGTTTGGGGGAACGCCTGATGGCGCCATTTGCGCTGGCGGGCGAAGATTGCAGCGTTATGAAAACCGAACCTGAGAACACTGGCGTGGACGAGAAAGGGCGGTGCTACAGCGTGATCGTCCGCGAAGACTTGCCAACCGAGTTGCGAGCCAGAAGGTTGTGGAGGGAACTCGTCCACGACATGGGACAGAACGTCCGCTGCGAGGCAATGTGTCAGCCAGTCGAGCAGATCAAGGAGTCGTTGGACTTCGACCAAGCCAGACTGACCGACATCGTCATCATCTCCGTGCATGACCTTCCCCGGTTTCTCTTCGCAGCAGCGGGATGGCTGGACGACTGGCTGAGCATACCTTCTCCCCTGCCACGTGCGCTGTTCATTCTCCACGACGGAGAAGAAGACGATCACGTGCTTGGGATCGTGCGCAAGCTTGCCGAGTTCGCCGGGGTGACTCTCATTTGTCGCGGCCGCGAACCCCGCGATGAACCGGCGGTCATCGGCGCGAAACACGACCGTCAGCCCGCAGAAGATTTGGTGTTCGCGTCGTAGTAAGCATGGTTCAACACCAATAATACAAGGAGTCTGCAATGAGTGCCAGGTTGGATACAGCGTTACCGTGGAAAGGGGTCTGTTTCTACGAAGATTTCCGCTCTGGATTGAGAGCCAAACACCTGTGGGATCGCGTACAGCAAGCCATGAGTTCGGAACATGAGCCGGCGATGCAATTGTGGCGGACGGACTTGCTCAACGTCCCGTGGGTGGATCGGGAAGTCTGCACGGAAGCAACCCGCGCGAATATCGTGATCGTTTCCGTGCATGATCTGGCGAACCTTTCAATCGGACTGCTGAAGTGGCTTGCGCGATGGCTGAACGCCCAAAACCCACAGCCGCGCGCACTGGTTCTGCTGCCCGACGCTGAAAGGGAGAGCAAACTGGTGCTGTTCTTGCGACGAATGGCGCAGGAGGCAGGCGTGTCGGTCTTCGTGGATCGCGGTGCCGGCCCGGTTGGCTGCGGTCCAAACCCGGACGCCACAACGATCGGTTCGACCCGCAACAGAATGATAGGAATTGAATGGGCGGACGACGTGTCAGATCCAAACTCATACGGTCCCGTCGCACTACAGCGTGAAGAACAGGGCAGTTGGAACAAACCGCAGGGCCTTGCGCGATGGCCCGTCGCGCATGATGGCCGCTGCAAGTGAAAGGAAGCTGAGATGGACATTGGAAGCCATGCACAAGTGGCAAAGCCATCGCCCGGAGAAATTGCGGCGGCGGCTTATTACCTCTGGGAAAAAGAAGGCCGCGTCCACGGCCGCGACGCCGAGCATTGGCTGAGAGCCGAAGCACAATTGATGGCCAGCCACTCATGCGGCAACGCCGGAGGCTGCGAGTCAAAGCCGCAAAACTCAGCGACCGCCGTCACGCAATCGCTGCGTGAGCGCAGGCAGCCGTCGAGGCAAACTTCTCGCGGTGGCAGGCACGCGACCGTCAGGCCCGCGGTCTAAACGATTGGCCGGGTGACAGTACCGGCACGGTGCGGCAGACGGGAGCGGGTTCTGATGGGCCGATGGAACGGTTTGTGCAGCGAACAGAAAGGAGTTCACGTGAAAACAAAACTAGTCTCATTGATTGCAGTCACCGCCGTGATCCTCGCGACGCCGGGTTGGGCGCAAGGATGGAACTGGCGGGGAGGATGCGGCTGGGGCGCCGGCAGTCCCTACAGCCGCATGTATGACGCGAAGACGGTCGAGACGCTCCGGGGCGAAGTCGTGACCGTGGAACGGCTCACGCCGATGCGCGGCATGGGCGGCGGCGTTCATCTCCAACTCAAGACGGAGAAAGAAATCATCTCCGTCCACCTGGGTCCGATTTGGTTCATCGAGAACCAAGACATCGAGATCAAGGCGAGGGACGAGATTACCGTCAAAGGCTCGCGGATCACCTTCGAGAACAAACCCGCCATCATCGCTGCCGAGATCAAGAAGGGCGACGGCGTGCTGAAACTGCGGGACGAGAACGGTGTCCCGATGTGGGCCGGCTGGCGAAGAGGCCGCGCCTCGACTCCCTGAACCACCATCCGTTTTCCAACGCGGGCGTGGCGAAACGGCCGCTGAAGGACGCGACGCTGATCGTGCATGAGCCGGACGGCAAACAACGCCGGCTGACCCGCGACCTGCCGGAGAAGGAAGCCGTGGAAGTAGTTCCGTAGCGCGACGATCGCCGAACCATGCCGCGGACCCTTCGCGCAGAAGAAAACTCTGCCATCCGCGAGATCGGCGCGAAGGTTTTGTGTTTGCACAGGAAACGAAGCGCACTACGATGCGACCTCATCATGACGCCTCTCACCCGCCGCCAGATGCTTCGAGTTACCGGAATGCTGACCGCTGGATGTTTTTGGCGCACGACGACGGGAACCGCCGCAGAAACAAGACTTGTTGAGGGTCCCGTGAAGAAACCCCGTCTGCGCGCCGCTTCATTGGAGTTCGCGATATTGCCGGAAGCCAATACGCCGACTTCGAGCCGGACCGGGGTGAAGGTGGCAAAGGTGGCCGGGCCGTTGAAAACCACCGTTACTCTGCTGGAGGACGGCAACCTGCGGTTGTGTCTGGTGACCGCGCATCTTCTCTCACCGGTGGCCGCCAATGTGAGCGCCATGTTCCGCCGCGCGGTTGCCGACGACCTGAAGTTGCCCGTCTCGAACGTGCTTCTTTTCGTCTCCCACAACCACTCGGATCTGGTCATGGCGAGCAATCCAGTGGGAGCCTACGCGAGCTACTGCATCCCGCCGTCGGAAGGGTTGCCGGAGGCGAAACTGCTGCCGGTTGGCCGCGAGATGCTCGCCCAACTGCGCAGTCACGCCAAACGCCTGCCCGCGATGCTCCAACCAGTAACGGTGTGGTGGGCTGAGGGGACCGAGGGCCGGATCACCTACAACCGGAAAGGCCGGCGCGCCGATGGCTCCACCTATCTCATGCGCGAAGAAGACCGCGACCTGATGGGCGTGGACTTCAACGGTGACATAGACCGGCAAGCGCCGATTGTCGTGCTCAAGAACGAGCAGGGCAAACCGGTCGCCGCACTGGCGCAGTTCACCGGACATCCGGTCGCCTCCTACCATCCGGAGAAGCCTGTCGTTTTCGGTGATTGGCCGCAGGTAGCCTGCGACGTGGTGGCCAAACATCTCTCGCCCTCCAACCCCCTGCCGGTCAGCTTCATGCAAGGATGCGCCGGCGACATCAATGGCAAGGGGATGTTCCGGGGCGGTGTCGAACTCGCCGAGAAATACGGACGCATGCTCGGCGAGAGCTACATCAAGGCGCTCGATAAACTCAAGCCCTCCCGCCGCGACGGCCTGAATTACGCCGCAGAAAACGCGCGGATACCGCTCGGGCCGCTTCCCTCGGAGAACGTCTTGAAGGCGGAGATCGCCGAAATGGAGGACTTCATCCGTCGCGCGGCGGCTGGCGACCAAAACACGCTCACGTGCGTGGGATTGAACTTCCCGACAGAACTCACGCCTGCTTATCGGGGCAAGCTGATTGAGGCCGTCCTGCCGTGGAACCGGTGGGCACTCCAGTTGCGTCAGACTGGCAAGGCCGACACGGTGCTCAAATATTTGGAAGTGGAAATGTACGTCCTTCGACTGGGCGACGTCGGGATCGTCGGCATGCCTTTCGAGCCGTTTCTGGGAATCGGGCGACAGATTCGCAGCCGTTCGCCTCTGCCGCTGGCGATTCCATGCGGTTACGTCAACGTCTCCCACGGCTACCTGACCGACGGACCGAACACCGGTGATCGCGAATATATGAGCTCGTACTACCGTTACACGAAGTTCCGGCCACCGTACAAAAAACCGGCCGGCGATGTCCTGGCCGACAAAGGCATTGAGATCCTCAACCAGTTTGCGAAACATGAAAACGCCAGGTGAATCTTTCTACGAGGTCGGCCGGCATGCGCAGGTGGATGCGGATGTCATTCTGGGCTATCGGTATCCGGGTGACTCGCAGCCGACGCGCATCGGCGACCATGCCATCATCCGGTCCGGGACGGTCATCTACGCCAACACCTCCATCGGCCACCGTTTTCAATGCGGGCACCATGTGTTGATCCGCGCCGAGGTCACCATCGGCAACCGTTGTGTGGTCCATCACAAGTGCACGCTCGAAGGCCGCATCCGCATCGGCGATGGCGTGAAGATCATGGCGCACGTTTACATCCCCAGCACCACGGTCATCGGCAACAGCGTGTTCATCGGGCCGGGCACAACCTTCCTGAACGACAAATTTCCCATGCGGCGCGCCGCCCCCGTGGAAGGAGCGCGGCTCGAGGACCACGTCTGCATTGGCGGTGGCGTGACCATCTGCCCGGGCGTCACCATCGGGCGCAACTCATTCATCGGCGCCGGCTCGCTCGTGAACAAGGATGTGCCGCCCGACACGCTGGCCTACGGCGTGCCCGCGCGGCACCATCCGCTGCCCAAGGATTTGGAGCGGGGCAACCTGCCCGAATTGATCCTGCCGCAGACCGACCTCTGGGGCGCACAGCGCGACGATTCGTGGAAAGATGAAGCCCCGCCGGCGTGAGTGTCTTTGCTGCGCGGCCTGACAGTTTGCGTCTGCGCTGGAATTAGATGAAGTCCCTGACGCGTCAACGGACAGCCCGTCTCGGAACGACCGCCGCTGCGGAACATCATTTCTTCTTCTTCGACTTCCCCTGATCCTCGTCCTTCTCCTGGTCGTTGAGGGGTTTCAGGTTCTCGAATGATTTCTTGACGGTGAGCGGCACGAACTCCTCCCACACCACCTTGCCCCCAACCAGAAGCTGCACGCCGTGGCCGTGGATTTTTTCGCCTTTCCTGAAATCGGTCAGTTGTGATTCCGAACTGCTGGCCTCCACCGTTTCCGTTTCGATGACCTTGATCTCTCCTGGCTTCAGAGAACATTTCTCGTCCCGGCCGTAAGCCACATCTCCTGTCTGGCCGCCACGGTGCAATCGCACCTTGGCCACGCCCCATCTGACAACCATGTCTTCGACTGGCCGCCCGCTGGTGTTCTGAATGGTGATGCGCAATGTCACCGACGCATCGGCCGTGTTATGTGGAAAGATCCGGACTTTACTCCCCCGCCTCACCTCTCCCTGCTCGCTTTTCTTTTTGGAGATCCGCTGGACTGTGACGTGTACGGGTGACTGTGCATTCGCGGACAGGACTACTCCCGCCGCTACCATCAGTATCAGTAGTTTCTTCATGATCGGGTTCTCCAGATTAACAAGTCAGGCTGACTGAATGATTGATTGCATGATACAGGAAGCCGTTCGGAGGGAACATATCCATCTCGCTCGGCAGCGCTGGAAGAACGTTTGACTGTGCGACAAAGCACGACTGGATTTTTGTGTTCATGCGAGGCTCTTCAGTAACGCGACCTCTTTCTTCAGGATGTCCAGGTGCTGTGCGGAGGGGAAGTGGTGCAGACATTCGTTCTCGAGACAGAGGTCGCCCTGGTAGTTCGCCTTCCGCAGGATCGCCGCGCCGCGCCGGTAATCGATGTCGCCGTCGTAAATCGGCGCGGAGTGGTCGAGATAGTTTTTGTCCGGCTGCCGGCGGGCGTTTCGCTGGTTTGCCGGGTAGCGGACGCTCTTGCAGTGGGTGTGGACAACACGCGGTGCGAATCTTTCGTAGAGACCGTAAACCTGCTGCAGCGGCCAGCCATACCAGTAGAAGTTGTTCGCATCCAGTGTCATGCCGAAGTGTTTGGAGCCCACACCGTCCAGGAGCTGCTGGAGGAACGCCGGGTCGTTGGTGTTCATGCTGTGGTTCTCGACGCCAAAGGCGACCTGTGTGCCCTCGGCGGCCTCGCAGAGCTGTTTGCATGCCCTGACGGCAGCCGGCAGGAATTCCCTCGACGTCAGCTTGCGCGCCTGGACGTCAATCCGAATGACTTTGACACCCAGCCTTTGAGCTATCGGCACCAGCAGGCGCCCGGGGCTGATATTCTTCTGGGTCCGCCATTCCGATCCTCTTCTGAACAAGCCGAACGCGGTGATAACGACCCCATGGGCGGCCAACTCATCCTGGAGCATCTGGACGCCATCGGCGGTGGCGACGCTGTAACGCTTCGTTGGATGAAAAAGGCCCGGACAAGACAGGTCATCCTCAACGCGGACCTCAACGCCACCCAGTCCCAGCTCTTTCATCGCGGTCCAACTGTCGCTTTTGCCGGTGTCCTTCAATACCAGGTCGCGGCAGGAGACGATCAACCGTGCCGGCGCGAATGCGCCGCGACAGGGCTGGCCGGCGCCGGCTAGAGCAAGGCCACCCATGGCTTGCAGAAATGCGCGGCGGGAAAAGGCCGGTGAATTATTCATGGTCATATCCTCCCTGCAAAACAACGTGTGGGTTCTTCGGTCTGGCGACGCTCACAAACTCTTGGTAGAAGTCTCATCTCGCAGACTACTGAAGAGAAACCAGCGAAAGGTTACAGAAGAAGTGAGGGCATCATCGCGCCCCATTGACCCGGCGGCCGGCGTTGGCCGGAAAACCACAGAGCGCCCCCTTCCAAGCGCAAATAATGACGTGCCTGAACGAAATCCGTAGCGGCGTGTCAGCAGCGAACACCCAAAACGACCGGGTTTTCGTGTTCGCCGCCTATGGACTGGGAATCACGGTGCTCTCAAAGTTGCAGAGACCGGTGGGTATTCAGAATGCGCTGCTGTCTCCCCACTCATGGCTCGATGTAGACCTCGATCTCACGCCGGTTCTCTTTATCCACAGCGTAGGCGACGTTTAGTTTGCCGTCCTTCGCGTAGGCGATGGAGGGGAATCTCGGGTTGCCTTTGTCAACGATGGTTCGAGGACTCGTCCAAGACGGGTCTTTCACGCCGCGGCTAACTTGCTTCAGCGTCCAGCGGCCCGCCGCGTCCACCGCGGCCCATACCATGGCTGCAGTGCCTTGCGGGCTGATGGCCAGGCATGGCGTGCAGATGTTCTTTTGTAACCCACTGACATTCGTGCCAAGACCCGGGTCTTCAGCAACTGCCAGGTCTTCGGCGCTGAAACTGACGTTTTTCACGCCACCTGCCGGCGAAGCGCTTTCCCATGCGCACCAAACCCGGCCGTCAGGGGCCACAGCCATGGTCGGCCGGCTATCGCAATTGGGGCCGCTGACGGCACGCGCGCGGTCCAAGACTCCTTGAAAGTTGATTTTGCGCAGGAAAATGCTCGGCTTGTCGGGAACTCGCGAGTAACCCTTCGGCCAATGAAAGTCCCACGACCACGCGAACACCATCGCGTCGCCCAGTGCCGCCACGACGGGGTCGGTGTGGTCCTCATAATCAGGAACGTCCTCCGGTGAGATGTGCATCGCTTTCGACCACTGGGAGCCTTCAAGGTATCGCGCGTAAACCTCCTTGTCGCGCGAACGACCCTCAAATATCTGCCAGTGGTAATACGTCACCCACAGTCGGCCGCGCGAGTCCACCGCCATGCGGGCATGCATGGCATCGTCATCGGATTGTGTCACTTGCATGGGCTCGCCCACCGACGAGTCGGCGGACACGGGTGCCACGAAAATATCGTAGCGCGGCCCTCGTGCATTGCTGGTCCAGCTGATCCATGCCCGGTTCTTGCCATCCACGATAACCGTTCCGTCGAATTCATCGGCCTGGGTGGCGGCGACGGGACGGTCCGGCAGCCATTGTTTGCCGTCAAAGACCCGAAGATAGACATCCTGAGTGCCGTTTCGATTCGTTGTGAAAACGACGTACTTCCTGCCGTCGGCTGCGCACGCCATGGAGGGGAAACAGTCGCGCGACTGTCCCCGTTGGATCTCATCGGATCGTGTCAGCACACCCGGCAGATAAGCCACTCCATCCCTTTCGATGGTTTTTGCCGGGTTTTCCTTCGGCAGCAACGCAACGATGCGCGGCTCGACACGAGCCCAGTCTATTGGGGAATTGGCGCGATAGACAACGCTTCCGGCTGCGTCGACCAACATCAGAAAAGTCCAGCCACTGCGATTGTATTGCTTCTCAAACTCCCGGACCGGATCCACCAGCGGAACGCTCGGCAGGCGATAGTGTTTTACGAATTCCCAAATGGGCAGTTCGTTGTCCAACGAGGTGCTCCGAATCGTCTGCAATCCGCGCCCGCGGTATTTCTGTTCCACCGTTTGCAGCACCGAGGCGTCCTTCTGGCAGCCTCCGCACCAGCACGCCCCGACGATAATGAGCAGCGGCAGACCGCGGTAATCGTCTGCGCGCACCTCCCTGCCGTAGGCGTCTGTGAGCGTGAAATTCAAAGGCACCCTCTTCTCATTCTCGGCCCCACGTTTGACAGATGTTGTGTCCGCCGCGGCGTTCGTGGGACCGGGGTTGCAGAGGACGGTTGCAGCGATCGCAGCGACGAGCAATCGCGCTTGCCATCTGTAGTACGTCATCCTGCGAGGCATCTCGTTGGTTTGATTGGTTTTCATGGCGTATCCTTTTCGTAATGCAAACGTTGCGCAAGTGCTTGTCTCGCGGCGTTTGCACCATGTTGTTCCTGAGGGCGTTGATGTGGACCGGATTGTTGAACAGTGTGTGGCTGCCGCGGTCCGGGGTAAGAACCGTTGCCGCGGACGTTGTTTGAACAAGAGTCTCATTTCACAAACTACTGAAGAAAAACCACCCAAAGGTTACTGAAAAAATCACGCGCTTATTCCATGCCGCAGAATGGAGCCGAGCGGATCGGCTGGCACGATCTCCACTGGGTGACGCGATGCAGTGTCATCTGAGAGGGAGCATCTCTGATCCGGGTGGCGCGAAACACAGTGTGCTTCGCCTCTCCCCTCGCTGTCCACGAAATCGAGACAACCTCAACTGTTCAATGTCCATGAGGCATGTTCCTATGGCGCTCGCCAGATGGTTGCGGCGATGTGTTCTTCTTTCCTCTCCCGCGTTGTGAAGTAGTAGATCGTGACAATGGTGTCATCGGGCAGCGCCACCGTTCGCGGATAGCCCAAATCCCATGTTCGCCCATCATCGCGCAGATGGATTTCACGACCCCATGTCCGGCCGCCATCGGAACTGATCCTGGCGCGGATTCCGATCGGTTCCGACCGGTAGCCGTAGGTCAACACGATCCGTCCGTCCTTCAGCCGGACCATGCTGGGCGGATTACCGTTGTTCCTGCCTGTCTGGGCAGGCGTGCTGAGAAGGCTCCACGTTTTGCCGTCGTCATTGGAAACATAAACCTCGATGAACCCCTGTCCCCTCTCTTTTCTGCGAATGGCCGAAAGCAACTGTGTGCCTGTCATTCGCACCGTCGAGGGCATGATTGAGAATCCCTCTGGCTCGGGCGATATCCAGGAAACAAACTCCATCGTCTTCCCACCGTTCCTGGTTCGCGCACAGAAAGGCTGCCCTTCTTTGCCGTTCGCCTTGGCGGCTGCGCTGAAGATCAGACAATCATCCTGACTGTTGACGATATAGTCCGTCCGAGACAAGAGGCGCCGTGGGCCAACGCTGGGCAACGCAAAGAACTGCGACCAACTCTTGCCCCGGTCATAGGAGAACTGAAACCCCGGGCCGACGCAACGCAAGGCGAAGCCGGGGTGCGTCAGATTCATCCGGCCGGCGAATGTCGTTGGAGTCGAGTCGAGTCTGAGGCCCCCGGGGCGTTCCAACTTCCAGGTCTGGCCGCCGTCGAGACTGCGTGCTTGCACCACCTCGCTGGGCATGCGGTTGTTGCCCGAATGCCCGTGTTCCTTCTCCTCGTACTCTGCCAGCTTGAATCCGACCAAAATCTCCCGACCCCACGACCATGCGCCGGCATTGGCTGGAAACCCGCAGAATTTTTCCTTCTGAGCGTAAACGATGACGTGCTTGAACGGAGTCCGTGGCGGTGTGTCGGCAGCGAACATCACGGCCGGCCAGTGCAGTAACACGGCGAATAGCAGAACAAACCGGGTCTTCATCATGGTCTCCAACGGGGCGGTTCAGACACAAGCGGCTTGTCAATCCGTGTTCCCGCGCAAGCTTTCAGCGCCAGTGTCATGTCACACACTGCTGAAGAAGAAACGGGGAAAGGTTACAGAAGAAGTTGGTGAATCATCGCGCCTCGATGGCTGGCGGGGCGTAAGGATTAGCCAGAGCCGCCCTTCTGGCAGCCATGCCGCAGCATTACTTGGCAGGAAGTTCCTTGAGGCGGATGTGGCGAAATACCGTGCCCTTCGCCTGGCCTCTGTAATTGCAAAGGCCGATGTAGCCGGAGCGCGGGCGATTGCGCAGTTCCTGGTACTGGTTCATGTTCGCCCTCACACTGATCGTGCCGTTGAGCATCACTTCGACGTTATCCCCCTCGCAACGAATCTCCATCGAGTCCCATTGCCCGATCGGCCGCTGCGGCGGATGGCTCAATCCGGCCACACCGTAAATTCCGCCCGTCATCTGGCCGGGACGCGAGCGGTATCCGCGGGCAGTCATGGCGTGCTCATCAATGATCTGGATTTCCATGCCCACGCGCGAAAGAAAACCCGAATCGGGGCAGCGGATGTAAACACCGCTATTGCCATCCGGCAGAAGCTTGAATTCCAACTGCAACACGAAATCCCCGTACTGTCGTTTTGACTTCAGCCAGCCGGCCTGGTCGGTGGAGCAAATCAATTCGCCGTTTTGCACACTCCAGCCATCCGTGGCCGGTTGATGCACGTCGTCTTTCCGGCCCGTTGTTTGCATCGGCACCCACCCCGTCAGGTCGCGACCGTTGAACAACGGTTGGAATCCACCAGGCAACACCGGGGCAACTGTCATGCCTGAAACAACCGGGTTGGCGTTGGAAGGTTTTGGCTTCTCTTTCTGTCCGCTGTCTCGTTCTTGGATAGACTGAACGACGGGCGCCGCAGTCTTGGGCAGGTCGCGACCGTTGGACAATGGTTGGGGTCCATTGGGCAACACCGGGGTAGCTGTCGTGATGGGAACAGGAGAGTTGGATTCAGGTGGTTTTGACTTCTCTTTCTGGTCGCCGTCCCGTTCTTGGATGGGCTGGATAATTGGCGACGTGGTCTGGGGCGGTTCCTGCCCACTCCACGGCGACCACACCAACAGCGCCACAATCGCGATCACGGCGGTCGCGCCGCCAACCACCATCTCCCATTTCTTGCTCGGTTCGGACTCAGCGGGTTGCCGCCTGAGAGCGACATTCTTGCCCGCGCCTGACGCAACAGCGTCGTGCGCCTGCCATAATTCGTTGATCAATTCTCCGTAGCTCTGATGACGGCCGCCCGGATGCTTCGCCAGCATCTTGTTCAACAGTGCCACGACCGGCATGGGGCATGTCGGCAACACAAGGGCGATTTCAGGCAGCGGTTCGCTGATCTGCCTGACCACCACTGCCATCGGTGATTCGTCGGCTGCGGACTCGTAAAGCCGCTGGCCGCTGAGCATGTGATACAGCGTGCAACCGAGGCTGTAGATGTCGCTGCGAAAGTCCACGTTCTTCTCGCCGCGGCCCTGTTCCGGACTCATATAGTGAGGCGTGCCGACCGTCAGGTCGCTGCGGGTCAAGTGGCTGGCTCCTTCGCCCACGCACTTGGCCAGGCCGAGGTCACTCAGTTTCGCCACACCTTTTGTGGACAGCAGGATGTTGTCCGGCTTGATGTCGCGATGAATCAGGCGCGCTTCCCGCCAGGCGTAGTCCAACGCCTCTGCCAGATACACGCAGACGGCCAGCGCCTCCTCCGGGTCCATGGGGCCGTGACGATTGAGCCGCTGGCGCAATGATCCACCCTCGACGAATTCCTGGATCAGATAATGAAGGCCTTTGGCTTCACCCGCCGAATAAATTTGAACGACGTGCGGATGATTGAGGCGCGCTGCGGCGGTGGCTTCGGATCGAAAGCGGGCGATGTAGGTGGGGTCCTGGGCGATGTGCGGCGCGATGACTTTGAGCGCCACGAACCGGTCGAGTTGTTTCTGGCGGGCCTTGTACACGGTGCCGGTTCCGCCCCGGCCAACCTCCTCCAGAATTTCCAGCTCTGGAAAGTAAGACGCCAGCTCGCTTCTTATTGACGAATTCCAGTCGGTCTTCCCAGACGGGTTCGCTGCCTCATCGGCGAACCATTCCGGCTCCAAGGCGTGTTTCAGAAGACAGACTGGACACAGGCCCAGCGGCACCTCGGCGTCAAACGCCGTCTTGCACTGAGGACATTGTTTTTCTCGGCTCATTCCAAAGGTCTTCCTTCGATAAAAGCTGCGCCCTCTTACTAAAGGATAAAACACAGATGGTTACATACTAATCCACGATTTTCGTTTTTGGCGTTAACCCGCGACCACCCTGAGCAGATACCGGATTTCGTCCTCGACTTCCTCCGGGCTGGAAACGGTATTGGCGATCTCCCGGTAAAGAACCTCGCGATAGCGCCCGCGCAGCCGGTGGATGCCCACCTTGACGGCTCCTTCTGTCATGTCCAACTGTGCTGCCAGGTCTGCATAGGGCAGCTCGCTCTTCTCGCCGGTCAGACTGAACTTCAAGCGTTCGAAGAACTCTCCTCTGCCGGCCAGCTCGTATTCCCGTTGCAGAATCATCAGCACCTGATTCAGCAACGTAATTGCCCAGCGCCGCTCGAATACCTTTTCCGGGGTCACGTTGTCCACCGGTTCCAAATGATAGCGGTTCTCGGCCGATTGGGCGTCGAAGGAAATCTGAGTCTGCCCGCCTCCACGTTTCTGGGCCGTGACTCGATCCCGTTCGTTGGCCAGGAAATGCTTCAGCGAAGTCAGCAGAAAAGACCGGAACTTTCCTCTCTCGCGTCTGGCTTCCGCCAGATAATTTTTCTCAAGCAGTCGCGAAAAGAACCCCTGGATCAGATCCTGGGCATCGTGCGGATCGCGTCCCTGCCGCCGCAGATAGGCATAAAGAGGATACCAATACGTTTCGCACAACGTGGCCAACGCCTTCTCCCCGGCGGCACCTTGATCCCGGCTGGCAGCCAACACCAGACTCCAGTGCGTGGTGACGAAATGCTTCGGCAACGATGAATCTGGGTCGGACTCGGACGTCTGCGGCGTCATGGGCCCATTGTAACTGTTTCTCTCTGTGTTGGAAACAAATCAAGTGGCTGTCATTCCAAACCAGATTCAACCTGTGTGCCCGCGTCAGAAGACGCACGGGGTGGAACCTGAAACCGGTTCGCGCGAAACGCTTTTTTGCGCTTGCGACAGGCGGCTGGCCTGTGACAATGCCCTCAGAAGCAGAATGCCTGTTGATCCCGACATTGAAACCAACTGTGACACCATGAAGAATCTCCTCGTCACCCTGATCACCGTCTTTGCCCTCGCTACGTCCGTCCACGCGGACGACGAGAAGGTCGGCCCGTGGAACCTCAGCACGCTCAAACGGGTGGTTCCCGCAATGCGTTGGGCGGACCAGACGGGGCCTGTCCATTCGCTCTTCTACGCGGGTGAGAATTATCAGGGCCACGCCACGGAGGTCTTCGCGTTTTATGCTTCGCCACGGACGTTGGGCATGGCCGGCAACGACAAGACCAAATTTCCCGGCGTGGTGCTCATCCACGGCGGCGGTGGCACCGCGTTCGCAGAGTGGGCCTGGCTCTGGGCAAAGCGCGGTTACGCGGCCATCGCAATGGACCTGGCAGGCTGCCGGCCTCCCGATCCGATTTACGACTCCAAGACCGGCGTGCCCGTG
This sequence comes from uncultured Verrucomicrobiota bacterium, assembly GCA_964524715.1. Classification (GTDB taxonomy): domain Bacteria; phylum Verrucomicrobiota; class Verrucomicrobiia; order CAIQCK01; family CAIQCK01; genus CAIQCK01. The sequence goes on from CAZGGF010000123.1 coordinate 49,089, forward strand.
CTGAATCAGGCGGCCGACCGGAAGAAACGCACTCGGTTGCCCAACGGCGGCCCCAATCAGGGACACCCTGAAAAGTTCGACAGCATCGGCGGAGACACAAGCGACGACTGGCCGTTCCACGCAGCAGCCTCCGTGATCCGCGCGCATTCATTGTTGCGGTCGTTTGCGGAAGTGGATGCCAACCGCACTGCCGTCACAGGCATCAGTTGGGGCGGCTACACCACCTGTCTGGTGGCGTCGCTCGATGATCGCTTCAAGGCAGCCGTGCCCGTGTATGGCTGCGGCTTCTTGTTCGAAGGCGAATCGGTGCAGAGGCCTTCCATAGACAAGCTCGGCGAACGCCGCGAGCTTTGGATCAAGACGTACGATCCTTCCAGCCTGCTGCCGCGCTGCCGGGTGCCGATCCTGTTTGTGAACGGCACATGCGACATCCACTACACGCTCGACAGTTACCAGAAGAGTTTCGACTGCGTGCCGGGGCCGAAACAGATGCGCATCCAGGTCAACATGCCCCATGGGCACCCTTCGGGCTGGGCGCCCAAGGAAATCGGACTGTTCATCGACTCGTATTGCAAGGGAGGTCAGGCCCTGCCAGTCCCAGGCAAGCTCGTCGTCGAGGGTGATCACGTTCGCCTGCCCGTGAAAGCGGTCACAGCGATCAAGGAAGCCAGTCTCCACTACACCACCGACACCGGCCTGCGCTCCAAACGCAAATGGCATAGTGTCCCGGCCAAGGTCGGTGAGGGCGTTATCATCGCGCCGCGCCCGCCTGCCGATGCCAACACTTGGTATATCAGTGTGACTGATGACCGCAACGCGATGGTCAGTTCAACCGTGCAGTTTGCCAACCCATGAAACTCATCAACTTATTCTCACTCCGTTGCCGTCTGCCTTTGATCCTCGCCGTCGTGGCGCTGCTGGCGAGTCCGGGAAGCGCGGTGGATTTGCCCGGCATGAGCACCGTTACAGAGCTGTTGTTGAAATATGACTCCAACGGCGATGGCGCTCTCGACAAGAGCGAGTTTCAGGCCGCGTTATCGAGCAGTTTTGACGAGATAGACAAGGACGGTGACAATAAGATCACTGAGGCGGAGATCGAAGGATTGGCCTCCCCCATTGGCGAGGAATACGGTGTGATCGCCGCAACCGCGGCTGTGTTCACCATCAAAACCATCCTGTTCACCCTCGACAAGAACGGCGACCGGGTCCTCTCCAGGGTGGAGTACGAGGAAGGCTGCACCGCTTATTTCATCAGGCTCGATGCGAACCGCAACGGTTCGTTGAGCAAGGACGAGATCATGAAGTGGCCGGCTCAGATGTTCTCCGCCAGGAATGCAAGCGACTCACAAGCCAAACCGGCCGCCGGCGAGCCGCCGATCACGCTTTGGCCGCAAGGCACCCCCGGCGCGCTTGGCAAGACGGCGAAAGACATCCCCACGCTCACGCCGCATCTCCCCGCCAAGGCCAATGGCGCGGCGATGGTGCTCATCCCCGGAGGCAGTTACTCCGGAATCTACGAGGGACAGGGCGACCCGTTTGCCCGCTGGCTCAATGAACAGGGCATCACCGTCTTCGTGTTGCGTTACCGGCTGGGCAGCGCTGGCTACCGATATCCCGCGCAGTTGCAGGATGCAGTGCAGGCGATGCGCCATGTGCGCAAGAACGCCGCGCAATGGAAGATCGCACCGAACCGCATCGGCGTAATGGGCTTCTCTGCCGGTGGACATCTGGTCTCGACGTTGATCAACCGGCCTGAAGACGGCGACGTCGCATCTACAGACAACGCCGACCGCGTGAGCCCGCGGCCCGATCTGGCGATCCTCTGTTACCCCGTCATCAGCATGATCACCAAGCCGCACGCCGCGTCGCGGCGGAATCTCATCGGCGCCTCGCCCGACGACGAACTCGTCCGCAAGACATCGAGCGAGTTACAGGTGCATGCGGGCCTGCCGCCCTGCTTCGTCTGGCACACGGGCGAGGACAAGATGGTGCCCGTGGATCACAGCCTGTTGTTTGCCGCCGCGCTGCAGCGGCACGGAGTGCCGCACGAACTCCACATTTATCAACGTGGTGACCACGGCACCGGCTTGATGGGCACGGTTCATCCGTGGATGGGCGACCTGCTGTTCTGGCTCCATGCGCAGGGATTCAAATAGTTGAGTGGAATATGAAATATCCGAGTCATCTTCTCGCCATAATGGTCCTGTTCGCAGCGAGCGTGCGTGGCGACACGAACCTGCTGGAGCAGACGAGATCGCTATGCCGCAGCTATGTCGAAGGTTTCGTCAGCCCGGCGACCGATCTTGCCTACGGCAAACGACTCAACGGCCCACGCGGCCTCGCCGTGCTGGAGAGTCCCACCGAAGTCGCGCAGGGACGCGTGCAGGGCGAGCACCGGCCGTGGGGTTACGGATCGGGCATCGAGGACCCGGCTTATCAAACCGGCATGCTGCTCTTCGCGCTCTGCGACGCGGCGGAAGCGACCAACGATGCGTCTTGCGCCGCTCTGGCCCGCCGCACGGTTCGCGTACTCAAACGCATGAGCACGATCAGCCCGGTGGAAGGATTCGTGCCACGCGGGCCGCATCCTGCCGATGGCAAGAGTTACTACAAGGATTCGTCGCTCGATCAGCACAGCCTCTACGTGTGTGGTCTTTGGCGCTATTACCACAGCCCGCTTGCGTCCCCGGCCGAAAAGGGATTCATCCGTGAGATCATCGGCAAGGTGATCAGCCGTCTGGAGAAAGCGCAGTGGGCCATTCAAACCGAGGACGGCAGCACCGCGGCGCACGCAGGCGGCACCATGCTTCGGCAGGAACCACAGACAGCCA
>CAZGGF010000124.1:0-62485 GCA_964524715.1 uncultured Verrucomicrobiota bacterium
TGCGCGGCGACGGCAATGGCGCGCAGTTCAAACTCCAGTTCCATGACGCCAAAGGCGCCGCCGATTACTACGTCAGCAACAACTACACTGGCTGGCGTTACCACCAACTCGTGCGACCGGAGAAGGACGCGATAGACTACAGCCGGCTTTCAGCGCTCTACTTCTACTACAACGGCCTGCCAGCCCGCACGAACGTCACGTGCGCCATCGCCGGGGTGCGCGCGTTGCCGGCGCTCGACGAGCCGGCGGTCGTCGATCCCGTCATCGAGATCGCCGGCCGGAAGCTCACGTGGCCCGTAACGCTCCTCTCCGGCCAGACCTTCACCTTCTGGCCCGACGAAGGCGTGCGCATCAGCATCGGTGAGAAACACGGCCCAATCGCACGGTTCGAGTTGCCGGCGACGATCACGCTGCCGCCGGGCCGGCACACAGTGCGGTTTACGGCTGCGTCGCCGCTGACGGCGCTGCCAAGCGTGCGTCTGACGTTGCAGCCGTCGGAACGATTGCCAGTAACGAAATCAGGAAAGATAAAATGAAGATGAAATTGCGCGCTTCGCATATCGCGTTCCTCTTGTTGGGAGCCACGGCGGCATTGGCCGATCGCGCCGCAGATGATGCCGCTTGGGAAGCCCTCCGGATCAAACAGGAGCGCCCCCTGTCGTTGGAGACAACGCTGGCAGGCAATGGAGCCGCAGCGGCAGCAATTGTGCCGGCGGAAGGTGAGACATGGACGACCGCAGCAGCAAAGTTGCAGGCGGCCATCCTGGCAAAAACGGGTGTCACGTTGCCGATCGTCGCAATAGCCAAAATCACGGATGCGGATTGGGCGGCCAGCAATCTCATCGTCATTGGCAATCTGCTGAACAATCCCGTCTTCGCCCGGCTCTATCACAACTACTTCGCCTGCGCCGATGCGGCCTATACGGGCGCGGGTGGCTATGAGTTGCGCACGGTCCACGACCCGTGGGGCACCGGCCACAACGCCATCGCGTTGGGCGCGCAGGACGCGGCAGGAATCGAGGCGGGCGTCGCGCGGCTTGTCGCGCTTGTCAACGAGCGCGCGAAGGACGGAGATCTGAAGTTGAGCCGGCTGTTGGAACTGAAGTTGACGAAGGAGAGCCGGCGGGCTCCGTTGGAACTGAAACTCACCGCGAAAGAGATCGCCGATCGCAAGCAAGCCATCGCGAACATCTACGCCCGGCCCGGCACTGAGCGCGGCGCGGCGCACCAGACGGTCAAGTTTGCGATGCTCTATCATCGCACCGGCGACAAGGGCTGGCTGGAGTTGTATCGCGACGCGATGCGCCAGCACATGAATTACTACGCCACCAACGAGTACATCCTCCAGGAAGGCCCGCGCCGCTACGATCGCGACTTCCGTGACAGTTGGGCCTACGGGATGGTCATCGCATGGGACCTCGTCGAGGAGGCGCCGGGCTGGACTGATGAAGAACGATTGAAGTTCACCAATCACGTTTTGAAAATGGTCTGGGAGTCGAACCTCTACCAGCACTGGGACCGACCGGGCTCCGTCGCGAACTGGCGTAAATTCGACAGCACCACGCACAATCACCACACGTGGCCCGGACTCGCAGATCTTTTCGGTGGCTGGTTCTTCTCGCGGCATTACAAGCTGCCGGTGGCGAAGGACTGGCTCGACATCGGGCTGGGCATGTTCCGCTCGTGCTCGCGGAGCTGTAAACCGTGGGAGGACAGCGCGGGCTATCAATGGATACCGCAGCGGCACGTGTTGATGTATGCCCTCGCATCGGGCGACCGCACGTTCATCGAGCAGGGCCACGCCGCACAGACCGGCAAGGCGGCGTTGCAGGCGTTCGACAGCCTCGGCCGCCAGCCCGCATGGGGCGACTGCGGCGGCTTCACGTCGGTGTCAGGAATGCCAGACTTGTTGTGCGCGCTGGAATACGCCACCGGCGACGGCCGCTATCGCTGGGCCATCGAATGGCTCGGCGTGGACGCGCGCGACGAGATGGAAGCGCCGTACTGGACGAACGTCGCGCCGAAGCGGCCCGACGATTTGGCGGGCGTCGCGGTCACTTACCTGCCAAAGATGCACTACGATCTATTCGGACGCTTTGGGCGCAGCGACATCTGGCAGAAGCCGAACCTGCCGTTCGAGGACACGTTCGACAAACTCACGTTGCGCGACGGCTGGGCTGCGGAGGACGATTACTTGATGCTCGACGGCACTGCTGCCGGCTCCCACGGCCACCTCGATGGCAACTCCATCATCGCGTTCACCGCCGCAGGCGCACAGTGGCTCGTGGACGCCGAGTACATCCGCCGCATCACCAAGTATCACTGCGCGGTCACCGTGCTGCGCGACGGCGTCGGCTCGATCATGCCGCCCAGCGCACGGCTCGACCACGCCGTCTGGTTCGGCAATGGCGCGCTCACGCGCACGACAATGCCGCACTACAATGGCATGACTTGGACGCGGAATATCATCTTCGTGCCCAAGCGCTATGTGGCGGTGATCGACGAACTGACCGCTGAGCAACCGGGTGATTACAGCCTGCGCTGCTGCTGGCGCGTGGCTGGCGAAAGCACGCTCGATGGCGACACGCTGCGCGCCCGGCAATCCGAGAAAGGTTTCACCCTGCGCAACCTCAGCGGCCAGCGTCAGGAGCTCGTCTATATCAAGGACTTCGCCGGCCTGCCAATCCATCATCTTTACCAGCGCCAGAGCGGCTCGGTGAACGCAGGGCAGACAGTGCGTTTTGTGAACGTATTTGCAGCGTCCAAGGACGGGCCGCCGAAACTCGACGCGACACTAGACAAGGATGGATGCAGTATTCTCTTTTTGAACTGCATCAAGAAAACGCGCGGTGTCCCCACGGATGGTATAATCGAGATGTTTGGCACCGGCGGCCTCCGCGGCGACAGCGAGACGGATGCAGCGCTCTTTCGTATGGGAAGCGGCCCTGCAAAAGATGCCAACGAGGTATGGCTTGCAAGCGCAACTCATTTCATCTGCCAAGGGAGAACATACTTCAATTCAAGGACACCTAACGCCGCAAAGCTCCACGCCAACAGCATTGCGCTCGGCAAGGCGCAGCCTGTGCCCATGCCAGGTTTGCGCCCAACAGTGGTTGTCGGCGACCTGCAGCCGCTCACCAACCTACCACCACCCACCCCCACAACCGTCGCGCTCGCGAAGGCGAAACCTGCCGCCCCACTCAAGCCTGTAACCACGTTGGCTCACGCCCGGCCGCTGCAAACGCTCTGGCGCTTTACGGACTTCCCGGTGACGCCGCGCCCCCTGAAAGTTGCCGCGATTCGTTCCGATCCGGCACCACGCGAGCCTTACACGCCGCTGGAACGACTGATTGACGGCGCGTCCAACGGCTCAACCACTTCGTGCATGTTCCCGGCGGGTAAAACCGTCAGCCTCACGCTCGATCTCGGCGCGCCGCGTTGCTTGCGAGAGGTCCGCGTGCGGACGTGGGAAAAGCTTGGCGGCGTGAAGTTCAAACGCGTCGGGCTCAGCGTCAGCGATGACAATTTCCAGCGCGACGACCGTGCGGCGGGAGAATTGCCGGAAACCGGGACGGAGTCTTTCGGCACCAACATCAACACCATCCGCTCCGCAACGCTGGACCAGACCGCACGCTATGTTCGCGTCATCATCGAACCCGCGAATCGCAAGGCGGCGGTCTATCTCGCCGAGGTGGAGGTCTTCGGCGTGGCGGCGGGCGAGAAGGCGAGGCTGGTCGCGCTGGCATCGGCCGATCTGGATGGCGACGGCAAGGCTGATGCAGTCATCGGCACTGCCGGTGGCGATATCGTCGCGTTGAGCGCGTCGGGGAGGAAACTCTGGCAGACGAAAGTGGATGGCCCGATCACGGCACTGGCTGCGGGCGCTCTCGACAAGAATGGCAGCCCATCGGTGGTCTATGGCACCGACGCGGCCACGCTCGGCGTGCTTGCCGCAGACGGCAGCAAGGTGGCCGATGTGAAACCGCCGATGTATCGCGGCGTGCCGAGCCGCGTGCGAACGATCACGCTGGCCGACCTTGATGGCGACGGCGCGCAGGAGATTGTCATCGGCTGCGACAGTTGGCAATACATGGCCTATTCGCCGGCGTTGAAGCTCCTCTGGAAGACCGTCTATTACGCCCACGGCGCAACGGTCGGCCACGTCGCCGATCTCGACGGGGATGGCAAGCCGGAGATCATCGCTGGCAACGCCTACTACAGCCTCCAGATTCTCAACCACCGCGGCAAGATCACCGGACGCGCCTCGTCATTCGGCCCGGAACAAACCGCCGTCACCGACGGCGATCTGCGCGGCGACGGCAAACGCGCGGCGATTCTCGGCACCGACGGCGGGTCGGTGCTTGCGTTCGACGCGAAGGGCGGCAAGCTGTGGGAAGCGAACGTTGGCGACCGGCTGACGTCGCTTCGATTCGACACCGTCGCAGGCAAACCGCGAGTCATCGCTGCGTCGGAGAGCGGTTATGTCTGGGCGCTCGACGCGTCGGGCAAGCCGATCTGGAAACGCGACCTTGGCGAGCCCGTCAAGCGCCTCGCGCGCGACGGCGACGCCTACGTTGCCGCGGCCTCGGCCAACGGCATCGTGAGGCTCTCGCTGGATGGAAAGGTGGAAGCCGTCGCAACCACATCCGCCCCGGTGCTTGATCTGTTCGTCAGCCGCGGTCAAGCTATCGCCCTGATGACCGACGGCTCGGCATGCAGTTTTGCGACCCATCGTACGGAATGAAGATATGAAAACACTGACACGCAGGGATTTTTTAAGGACATCGGCAATCACTGGACTGGCGTTTGGAATGCCGGGGATCACCATCGGCGGTGAGAAACCGAATTCGGAAGTCCGCATCGCCATCGTCGGCTTGGGAGGCATCAACATCGCCGGCAGCGTGGGAGGGCGGGGGCGACAACTCCTCAAGAGTTTCTGCAAGTCGCCGGGAGTGAAGATCGCAGCGCTGTGCGACGTGGACAAGGCGATTCTCGATGACGGCGTGAAGCAGTTCAAAGACCGGGGCGAGACCGTCGCCGCGCACACGGATTTCCGGCGTGTGCTCGATGACAAGAGCATCGATGCCGTGGTGCTCGCCACTCCGAACCATTGGCACGCGTTGGGAACCATCTGGGCGTGCCAGGCGGGCAAGGATGTTTATGTCGAGAAGCCGTTCTCCTACAACATCTGGGAAGGCCGGCAGATGGTCGCCGCCGCGCGCAAATATAAACGCATCGTTCAAGTCGGCACGCAGCGCCGCTCCAGCGCGGTGCTGCCGCTGGCGTTCGATTACCTGCGCAGCGGCCAGCTCGGCGCAATCCGCTTTGCGCATGCGCTCGTGTTCCGCGGGCGGACCGGCATCGGCAAGGTCAGCGCGCCAACGCCGGCGCCTGATACGCTGGACTACGACCTCTGGTGCGGGCCGGCCCCGAAGGCACCGGTGATGCGCAAGCAACTGCACTACGAGTGGCACTGGGTCTGGCCGACCGGCAACGGCGAGATGGGCAACAACGGCGTGCACATGACCGACATCTGCCGCTGGGGATTGGGACTGAACCAGCCTCCGCCGCGCGCGATGAGCATCGGCGGACGGTTCGCGTTCGACGACGCCGGTGAGACGCCGAACACGCAGATCGCCATCTTCGATTACCAGCCCGTCCCAATCATCTGCGAAATCCGCAACGTGTCCAGGAACACGAGTCCGAAAGCTCCGAGCACCCTCGGCAAGTTCCGCAACAACGACCGCGGCATCGTGATCGTTTGCGAAGGCGGCTACTTCGCCGGCGACTACACCGGCGGCGCGGTCTTTGACAACGCGGGCAAGAAGATCAAGGACTTCCAGGACGGCCGGAAGGCTGGCGAAATTGAAGTCTCTCACGTGACCAACTTTGTGGCCGCCACCCGCAGCCGCAAGGCCGATGCATTGGCCGCGGAAGCTTCTGTGGGACACGCCTCTGCCGCGTGCTGCCACATGGCGAACATCTCCCATCGGCTCGGCAAACAAACCCCACCCGACGAGATTCGAGAACGAGTCCGTTCCAACGCGGAGATGTCGGATGCCTTCGAGCGGTGCCGCGAGAACCTGCGGGAAAACGGCGTTGACATCGGTGCCACACCGGCGGCGCTTGGCCCGTGGGTGACGTTTGACGCCCAGCAGGAGCGCTTCGTCGGCGAGTTCGCGGAGAAGGCCAATCAGCTTTCCCGCCGGGAAGACCGCGCGCCGTTCGTCGTGCCGACGATTGTGTGACGCCCCCCACGACTGCATTCCTGAAGTAAATCGCAAAGACACAACTCAGCATCACGAGCATCGGCAACCATGAGTTTTCTCGAGATACTTCTGATCGCAGTCGGGCTGGCGATGGACGCGTTTGCCGTGGCGCTGAGCGCGGGAACGACCGGTCACGGCCAGAAATTGCGGCCGGCGGTGCGGATCAGTTTCCACTTCGGCTTGTTCCAGTTCATGATGCCGGTCATCGGCTGGTTCTTGGGCGCGCGGCTCCAGCGATACATTGCCGCGTATGACCACTGGGTCGCGTTCGGACTGCTGGCATTTGTCGGCGCGCACATGATCTACGAATCGTTCCAGCGCGAGCCGGACGAGCTGCCCGGAGACCCAACGCGCGGGCTGCGGTTGGTGACGCTCTGTGTGGCGACCAGCATCGATGCGCTGGCGGTGGGACTGAGCCTGGCGATGATCGGCGAGCGGATCTGGTATCCAAGCGCAGTCATCGGTGTGGTCACCGCGGCCTTGTCGCTGCTCGGCGTTCAACTCGGCAACCGCCTGCGCGGCACGTTTGGTAAACGCATGGAGCAGATCGGCGGCGTCATCCTCATCGCCATTGGCGTGAAGATTCTACTGACTACGTAGAGGTGGATCCCGGGTCGCGAAAGCAATCCTCACGCATCCGCGTAAAGGTCCCCGGATGCCGCGCCTCGTGGTGCGTGACGGCTACAATGCCGCCACCGCCTTCATTTTTGCGAGACCGGTCCTGGCGGCGTCGAGCGCGGGCAGTTTCCAATACTCAGGGTTGAACAATTCCAGCGACAACATGACGTCGCAGTGATTGGCGGCAATGTTGGCCAGGATTTGTTTCAACGGCGCAATGCCGTCGCCGGGCCAGATACGCTGGGCGTCCTTGATCACATCGCGCGGCGGGTCGGCGGGATAATCGTTCATATGGAAGCAATGGGTCACCTGCCGTCCAAACAGTCTCATCGCCGCCGGGTCAACACCGGCTTTATACATGTGGAATGCGTCGAGCAGGATGCACGCGTCTGGATGGCCGCTTTTCGCGGCGACGTAGGCTGCTTCTGCGGCGTGGCTCAGATTGACCGCACTGCCCCAGATTTCGATCTGCGGTACGACACCGAGCTGCCGGCCGATGTCGAGGATGACGCGATAGCGCTCCGCGATGCTGTCGAGGCTGATTTTCGCGCCGCGATGCGCGCCCGCCGGCGGCGCGGCAATGCGTGTGCCCCCAATCTGCGCGAGAAGGTCCATGTCGCGCTTCATCTGCTCCACGCCCTTGGCGCGCTGCGCGTCGTCGTCCAAGACCCACGGTGCAAAAGTGATGGCGCTCACGACTTGCAAGCCATGATCGCGGCAACGTTTGCGGAGGTCCTTCAACGAACCGCCGGCGTCGGCGAATTTTGCAATGTCACTGGTCCACGGCTCGATGCCGTCGTAACCGGCCTTGGCAGCCACCTCGATCTCCTCGGCGATGCCGAGCTTCTGGCCGCGGATCGTGCCGGTATTCAGCGAGAAGCTGAACCGATGGCGCGCCGGGGCGGTAGACGCCGGTTCGGCAGGCAAGGACGAGGGCGCAAGGGTGGCTGCGCCGAGCGCGATTCCAGCCCGGTTGAGAAATTGTCTGCGAGTCAGTCTTAAGTTCATGAGTGATCTGCTTCTTTTGTAGCTGGAACAGCGTTGTCCGGCAACCGTTGTTGATCGCGGCGATTCGCGCTCCGTCCCGTCGTTTCACCTGCCGAGGAATTTCACGGCGGCCTCGGTGCGGGAGTGGACGTGGAGTTTGCGGTAGATGCGCCGGATGTGGCTGCGAACGGTGTCGGTGCTGATGGCAAGTTGGTCGGCGATTTCCTTGTATTGTCTGCCGCGGGCCAGCAGGGAGAGCAGCTCGCGTTCGCGTTCGGAGAGGTTCTCGGAATCGGCCGGCGCCTGTTTTTCCATCTGGAAGAACTGCACTACCTGCCGCGCGATCTCCGGCGACATCGGCGAGCCGCCGGCACAGACTTGCTCGATGGCGGCAAGCAGCTCGGTGGGCGCAGCGCGCTTGAGCAGATAGCCGCTCGCGCCGGCTCTCAACGCCGCGAAAATAAGCTTCGTGTCGTCGAACATAGTGAGCATGACGACTTCCGTATCCGGCAGGCGGCTCTTCAACTCGCGTGTGCACTCGATGCCGGACATCTTCGGCAGGTTGATGTCCATGACCACGACGTCGGGTGGTTTCTCTGGCAGCGATTTGAGCGCGTCCTCGGCCGACGGAAACGAGCCGGCGCAACGGAACCCTTTGCGGCTGGCGATCAGGTCGGCGAGGTCTGCACGCAGGTTCTTGTCGTCTTCAACAATGGCAACAGTGATGGGCATGGAGAGTGTAATACGTCATCGGTTATTCGTGTTTCAATGGCAGCGTGAACACGACACGTGTTCCCTTGCCGGATTCGCCTTCGATCTGGCAACTGCCGCCGATGGCTGCCAGCCGCTCGCGCATGTTCGCGAGTCCCTGACCGGTGCCGCGCGTGGTATTTGGATCGAAACCGCGGCCGTTGTCAGTAATCCGCACGCACAATGACTGTGGCTCCACAGTGATGCTGAGTTTGATTTCCGTGGCGGTGGCGTGTTTGACGGCGTTGTTCAACGCCTCCTTGACGGCAAGGAGCAGGCCGTGCCGGACATCGGATGAAATGGGCGCGTCGGGCACGCTCTCCGGCAGGTCCTGGCGGAGCCGGATGCTGGTGGCGCCCAGATACTCCGTGGCGTGGTCGCTGAGGTAACCGATAAGCCGCTCCAGCGTGTCGTTGCCGGGATTCACAGTCCAGACGATCTCGTCAAGCGTCTGGGAAACTTCACGGGCGGCCCGGGAGATTTTTTCAGCGCGGGCGACGGCGTCGGGCGCGAGGCCGGCGTCGCCGCGGGCCGACTCGCTCAGAAGCGCGATACGAGTCAGCTTGGCGCCGAGGTCATCGTGCATGTTCTTGGCAATGCGAGCGCGTTCGGCCTCAAGGGCGCGCTCGTGTTCCAGCAGAAGCAGCCGCCGTTGCATCCGGCGGAGCAGGACAGAGCGGACGACGACTCCGGCCAGCGCGAGCAGCGCCAAGGCCGCGGCGGCGCGAAACCACACGGTCTGCCACACCGCTGCGCGCACCGTGAAATCGAGCGTCGCGCCGGTCAGATTCCAGACCCCCTCGCCGCTGCGCGCGGCCACCTGAAACCGATAACGGCCGGGCGGCATGTGGAGGTAGGTCACGGAACGCTCGCTGCCGGCCTCGATCCAGTCATCATCCACGTTCTTCAGCCGATAGCGGAAGCGTACCTTCGCCGGCGAGGTCAGGCTCAGCGCAGTATAGTGCAGCTCGATCCTGTCGGGCCGCGGTGGAATCTCCACGTGGCCCAATGCCGACAGAAGCCGCGGCTTGCCGTCCACGATCAGTTCCTCAACATGCACCGGCGGCGGCTCGGAGCCAACGATGAGTTCCCTCGGATTCACTTCGACAGCGCCGCGCCGGGTGGCGAACCAGAAGCGGCCGTCACGCGTGCGGCAGGCGGCGTTGTGGCAGCCTTCGGCGAACTCGAAACTGCCGAGACCTTCGGCGCGTCCATACGTCACGCAGTCCACCGTGGAGCGCAATCCCGCGGCCACTTCATCGAGATCGTGGCGCGCAGCGCGGAAGAGGCCGTGCAACGAACCGAACCAAAGGTTGCCGCCGTCGTCGGCGACGATCTGGCGGATATCATCGTCGGGCAGGCCATTGCGCGTGGTGATCTGCTTGAAACCGCTACCATCAAATCGGACAAGGCCGCGGCGCGTGCCAATCCACAAGGACTCCATGCCGTCAGCCAGGATCGTCTGGATGGTCGCGCCCGGCAATCCGTCGCTCCGGCTGAAACGCTGGAAACTGCCATCACTGCACCAGAACAACTCGCCTTGTCGCGTGCCCGCCAGCAGATGGCCGGAGCCGTCCTCGGCAAGCGCGGTAATGTCGCGCAAACCTTCTTCGGTCGCAAAGCGTGTGACCTTGCCATCGCGCCACAGCAACAAACCGGCTTGCGAGGTGCCGATCCAGAGTGCGCCGTCGCGGTCCTGAAAGAGGGTCTCTATGCGCTCGCCTTCGAAACCGGCTTTCACAAACACGCCGTTCTGCCACCGAACCAATCCCTCCGCCAGCGTGCCGAACCAAACGCCTCCGTTGCGATCCGCGCACAATGTCGTGACAATGCCGCCGGGCCAGCCGTTGGTGTTTGTGAACAACGTGAACCGCCCGCCAATGAGCCGCAACGCGCCCGCGCTGCGCGTGCCAAACCAGAGCGCGCTATCGTTGTCCTCGCAGATGGAATACACAATGTCGCCCGTCAGACTGCTGCGCGCGTTGTACAGGCGGATGCCGCGCCGGCGGAGCTGGTTCAACCCGCCACCCGTGCCGACCCAGAGGCTGCCCTCGCGGTCCTCGTGGATGGCCGTGATGAAATTGTGTGAAGTCTGCACGCGCTCGATGCCCGCGCCGTCAAGGCGGTAGAGGCCCTGGCCCTTCGTGCCCACCCAGAGCACGCTGTCGCGGGTTTCCAGAAGGGTCTGGATTTCCGCCGCACCGCCACTCCAGGGCATCTGGCCCGTGAGCAGCGTCTCGCCGCGCTCGTTGAACTTGCGCAGCACGTTCGCGCAAGCGAGCCAGCAGCCGTCGTCACGACGCGGTTGGAACTGAGGCAGCGGCACATCGGTGGTGAGCGTGGTGAACCGGTTGCCGTCGAAGAAACCGCAGGAGGTTTCAGTGGTGAACCATATCCGGCCGTGAAACCCGGCGATGCAGTTGACCGCGCCTTTTCCGGTGATTCCATCAGCCGTGCCAAACTGCGTCCACTGTCCGTCGCGCCAGCGCGCGGCGCGCAGGTTGGGTAGTCCGACCCACACGCCATTTTTTCCGTCGGCGATGAGTGACGTGGGCCAATTGGCCGGGTTGTCCGACGAGGGCGTCATCGTTTCGAATGCCCCCTCGCGATGGCGCACGATGCCGCCGCGGCTCAGGCCGATCCAGAGTGCGCCGGCGCTGTCTTCCGCCAGGAAGCGGACGTTATCGGAAACGAGCGCGGGCGTGTTCGCGGAGGTGAAAAGACGGAAGCGCACGCCATCGAATCGCGCCAGACCCCGCGCGGTGCCAATCCAAAGGTAGCCGTCGCGCGTCTGTGTGACGGCGGCGACAGCGTCATCAGGCAGGCCGTCATCCACGTCCCATTGTTGCAGGAGATAATCGCCTTCCGCGGCCGGCGGTTCTCCCTCCGCGCGTGAAGCCGGCCAGAACAGGCACGCCAGCGAGGCGGCCATCGTCATCGCTCGAAGGGCGAAGCAGGTTTCTCCAGACTTGCTCACGGCCCGGCCAGCCTACTCCGGCACGGTCAGCTTGTTAAAGAGCATATTTATGTGACTGTCCGGGAGAAGCCGTTCCGGCGCATCGTCATCCAATATGAGACCCTGGTCGAACCCTTCGGCCGGGGTCTTGTCGATGCTCACTTCTCTTCCAACCGGATGGACTCGACGCTGGCTTGGACACCGTCAAGGCTGCCGGGATCGAATCGCAGCGAGGTGATGACGCCGCGCCAGCGTGGGTTGTCGGCAAGGCGCACTTTGACCTCCTGGAATTCGCCGCCACCCTTGACCGGGAAATGCACGCTGTTGGCTTCACTCTGGGGCGACGAGGACGTGCTCCAGAACAACTGGCAACCTATGTCGCGGCTCGCTTTTATGCGGAAGACGATGAACGGGAACTGCCGTCCCGCCGCGCGCAACTGCGGACTGCTGAGAATCGGGTCACGGCCGCGTGTCTTGAACCGCAACGCGCCGCCCTCGACGCGCAGATTCTCCACGTTGCCGCTCCAACCCAGCGGGTCCTTCGCGGCCGCGAAGTTCCACGCAGTGGCCAGCGGTTCGTCCGGGATGTCGTAGGGGCCGAGCCCCACATCGGCGGGAACCATCAGCTTCGGCTTGGGCGATTTGGGCGCAAAGACCTGACGGATCGCTTCGAGGTAGCCGAAACCGAACTCGCGATGAGGCTCGATATAGCTGCCTTCACCCCATTCGTTCCACGCCTCGACGAAGAGCATTTTCAGCTTCGGCGGCTGCTCGCGGGAGTCGAGGAACTTCTTGCAGTCGATCAGGTGTTTCTTGAAGATCTCCGGCGTGCGGTTCGTGCGCGCGAGCGCGGTGTCGCCGTGCCACGGGCGCGAATCCCATCCGCCGCAAACGGGTGGAATGAGTTTGAGGATGTTCGCGGATGCGATGTCCGACCAGACCTGCGGGAAACCGGCGACAACCTTGGCGTAGGACGACCGGCGCGCCTGGTTCTCTTCCGGCGTCATGTTCAGGTGCGGCCAGTTGTAGGCGCTGACGGCGTCGTAGCCGTAGTCTTTCATTTTCGCCAAAAGATTGGTGCCGCTGTTGATGCACGCCACGAGATAGAGGCCGCCGAGGCCGGCGTCCTTGCACATCTGGCGCATATGGTCGAAGGTCGGCTTCACTTTTTCCGGGCCCATGTCGCGCGCGGGATTCTGCGACGAGAAGATGACCACCATCGGCTTGCCCTCGACCATGACGTAGTTTGGCCGCTTGAAGTAGTTCTCGATCCAGAAGCGCGTGATCTTTTCCCAGTCCTCCGGCGAGTGGGAGCCGTGGGGATTGTGGTTGGCGTAGAGCAGGCAGAATTTGATGAGGTTCTGGTAGCGCGCCTTGAACAGCGCGTCGTGCAGCCCGTGCTCCAGATGCCGCGCGCCGCGGTCCCAATACCAGTCGTAGAGGAAGAAGTTGACGCCGTGCTCGACAGCCCACTTGATCTGCCAGTCGGCCACCTCGGGGTCACCCTCGCGATACCAGCCCAGCAGCGGCTGCCGCTCCGGAAACGATTTCAACGGCGTCCAGCGCGAGGCGGTGTGCCAGCCGGGGAAGTAGTAAACGCCGACCTGATAATCGCTCTTGGCGGGCTTCGGCTCCGGAACATAAGAGGCTTTCGGCAGACTCGGTGCCGGCAGGAAGTTCAGTGTCGCGGTCTTGGCCGGCGCGCCCTCGATCGTGAGCGTCGCCTTCGCCTTGCACGGGCGGTCGGCCTGCACCGTCCACGCGAGTGTTTCGGGAACGCCGAACTCGATCTTTGCCGGCAACGATTCCTCCTTGATGAGCTTCGCGCCCGAAAGACTGAGTTGCGGCTTCAGGTCCCGTGCCGTCTCGCCGCCGCGGTTGACCACACGGGCTTCGAGCCGGGCCGGACGGCCGGCGCGCGTGAATGGATCGTGCAGGCCCAGCCACGTCACATCCAGGTCCGGAGGGCCTTGCGGCTCCGCGCCGAAGGCAATGGACTCGACGGAGGTCTTCGCCCCTTTGTGGGCGGTGGTTCGCAGACGAAGCTCGATGATCCGACCGCGCCAGTTCTTATTGGCGCCACCATCCACGTTGTAGGTGTGCATTCGGCCGTCAGCGTGCAGGGGGAAGTTCACACGGTGCAGGCCGTTGACCGCGTCGCTGGCGAATGTCACGACAGCCGCCTCGCCCGCGCTCGCTGCCATGCGCACTGCGATGAACGCGCCCTCCTCGGTGTTCAGCGAGACACGCGCGCGCCATTCGCCCTTGGCGTCCAGCTTCACATCGCGGGCTGGCAGGGCGGCGACGGCAGCCGGCGGCTCCTCAATGATACGGATCGCGCGGATGGCGTAGCGACCGCCGCGTTCGTGCGGGAAATCGAGCCGCAGCTTGATGATCTTCTTCTCAGCCTGCCAGAACGGCTCAAGGCGGTAAGTCTGCCAGTCACCAGCCACTTGATCGAACTTGGTGAGCTTGTCGGGGGAAAAACCGCCATACTTCGTCTTGAGGGTCTGGGTCCAGTAAAACATGCCGCCGCCGGCCACGTCGGTCTTCATCTCCATCTCGATGCGTTGCCACGGCGTCGCCGCGAAACCGTCAAATGTCGGGCTGATCAGCATCGAGTCGCCCGCCTGCGTCTCGAAGACGAGCGCATCGTTCTCGACGTGGAGGTTCTTCACATAGCTGGGCGACCATTTGGCCAGGTCGGCGGGTTTCCATTCACGAACGACGGTCTGGGCACAGACGCTGCCGGCCATCGCGGCGAGGAAAAGGCAAACTCGTAACAGTTTCATAATAAGCTCCTGAATCAGCCGGCACACAGTTTTCCACAATTCATGGTCGTTTGTCACCAACGGGAGAGGCTGGCGCCATGGTTTTTTGGTGAAAAATCGCAAGTTTCTATTTGACTGCCAGCACTTCGCCACTAGGATTCGCACTCCGGTTCAAACGGAGAATGTTCAGCAATAGCAGACACAAAGGATAAATAACATGGCACTCATTGATTTTGGTGGAACGAAGGAAACGGTCGTCACGCGGCAGGAGTTCCCGATGGCCAAGGCGCGCAAGGTCCTCAAGAACGAGACCATCGCCATCATCGGCTACGGCGTGCAGGGGCCGGCGCAAGGATTGAACCTTCGCGACAACGGCTTCAACGTCATCATCGGCCAGGCCAAGTCGTTCAAGCGCGACTGGGACCGCGCCGTCGCCGACGGCTGGGTGCCCGGCAAGACGCTGTTCGACATCGAGGAAGCAGTGCAGCGCGGCACGATCATCCAGATGCTCGTCTCCGACGCTGCGCAACGCGCCATCTGGCCGCTCGTCAAAAAGAACCTCAAGCCCGGCTCCGCGCTTTATTTCTCGCACGGCTTCTCCATCGCCTACTGCAAGCAGACCGGCGTTGTCCCGCCGAAGAACGTGGACGTGATCATGGTCGCGCCGAAAGGCTCCGGCACCTCCGTCCGCCGCAACTTCCTCACGGGCGCGGGCATCAACTCCAGCTTTGCCGTTGGCCAGGATGCCACGGGCCGCGCGGAGGATCGTTGCATCGCGGTCGGCATCGGCATCGGTTCCGGCTACCTGTTCCCAACGACCTTCCAGCACGAGGTGTTCAGCGATCTCACCGGCGAGCGCGGCGTGCTCATGGGCGCGCTGGCCGGCATCATGGAGGCGCAATATGACGTGCTCCGCCAGCATGGCCACACGCCGAGCGAGGCGTTCAACGAGACCGTCGAGGAACTGACGCAGAGCCTCATCCGCCTCGTGGACGAGAACGGCATGGACTGGATGTATTCCAACTGTTCCGCAACCGCTCAGCGCGGCGCGCTCGACTGGAAACCGAAGTTCAGAAAAGCCGTGCTGCCGGTGTTCAAAGACCTCTACAACCGCGTCAAGAGCGGCAAGGAATGCACCCGCGTGCTGACGGCGTGCGGCGCACCGAACTACCAGGTGCAGTTGCAGAAGGAGTTGAGCGAGATCCACAACTCCGAAATGTGGCGCGCCGGCGCGGCAGTCCGCGCGCTGCGTCCAAAGGAACCGGCGAAGGCCATCGCGAAGGGCACCAAAGGCGTGGCTGGCCGGCAGGCAAACTAAACGCCTGAACTAATCCAATTCGTTTCACAAGGGACAGCCCTCGGGCTGTCCCTTGTGTTTTGGGAGCTGGCGATATCATCAGCGACTTCGCGCACGCCCGACGTGGTCAGGGCTTCTTCTTCGCGCCAGGTCTCTTCGCCGCACCCTCACGAATCGGGAAACATTCGGAATCGGTGCGGGCGGATTTGAGGATCGCCTCGACCTTGGCGATGACTTCCGGATGCTGCGCGGCAACGTCGTGCTGCTCACCGAGGTCGGTCTTGAGATCGTAAAGCTCCACAGGCTTCTTCGTGCCGAGGCGGACGGCTTTCCAGTCACCCATCCGCACCGCTTGCGCAAAGCCCCGTTCGTGAAATTCCCAATACAGATAGTCATGCCGCTTCTGGCGCTCCGGCTGACCGAACAGCGTCGGTGCAAAACTGATGCTGTCAAGGTTTGGCGGAGGCTCGACGCCGGCCAGTTCCGCTGCGGTGGCCATGAAGTCGCCGAAGTAGCCGACGTGATCGCTGACACTGCCCGCTTTGATCCGACCGGGCCAGCGTGCGATAAACGGCGTGCGAATACCGCCGTCGTAGAGATCGCGCTTCATGCCGCGTAGCGGGCCGTTGGAATCGAAGAACTCGAAGTCCGCGCCGCCTTCCTTCTGCGGGCCGTTGTCGGAACTGAATATCACCAGCGTGCGCTCGTCGAGGCCAAGCCGTTTCAGCAGCGCCAGCATCCGGCCGATGTCGGTGTCCATGCGCGTGACCATCGCTGCGTAGCCTTTGTTCGGTTCGGTCCAGTCCTTGTCCTTGTAGATGCCGAAGTCGGGCGTTTCCTGGCCGTTGCCAGTGCCTCGCAAGCCTTCGTTGTTGGCGTGCGGGATCGTGACGGCGAGGTAGAGGAAGAAGGGTTTGCCCCGGTTCTTATCGACCCACTTCAACGCGTCAGAGGCGAAGAGGTCGTGACTGTATTCGACTCTCTTTGTCGCCCAGCCCTGGCCAAACTCGCCGTCGCCGACGTTGCCCGGTGGCACCTCGTTCTTCAAGGTCACGCGCTCCTCGCCGCGCCAGAGAAACGCCGGATAGTAGTTGTGGGCATGGAGTTGGTTGAGATAACCGAAGAAATGGTCGAAGCCATGCCGCGTCGGCACTCCGCTGGAGTCAGGTTCGCCCAGTCCCCACTTGCCAACGAGCGCGGTGGCATAGCCGACGTCGTGGAGGACTTTGGCCACCGTGACATCCTGCGCGCGCAAAATCTGGCCTCGCGCATTGTTCTTGCCGGCGTTGCCGCGCACCCAACAATGACCGGTGTGTTGACCGGTCATGAGCACGCAGCGCGACGGCGCACAAACGGTCGAGCCGGCATAGAATTGCGTGAATCGCATCCCATCCGCTGCCATACGGTCGAGACACGGCGTCTGGATCTTCTTCTGCCCGTAGCAGCCGAGGTCGCCATAGCCAAAGTCGTCGGCAAGAATGAAAATGATGTTGGGCTTCGGTGCGTCAGCCGCCTGCAACGACGTCCATGCAACCAGAATGGCGCTCAACACAAGAAAGCGTCGGAGAATCCTCATGGTTATTGTCCGTTTGATGCCTGGCCCTCGCACTGCCGCACCCAGTCGTCATGCCGCTTGCGCAGCCGTTCGACGACGTCGGGCCGTTCGGCTGCGAAGTTCTTCTTTTCGCCAACGTCCTCGGCCAGGTTGGAAAGGAACAACGGGAACCGCTGCGTCTTCTTATCGCCGCCGGCAACGCCCCGTCCCACAACCAATCCGCTGTCCCACGCGTTGCCGATCAACTTCCAGTCACCTTCGCGCACGGCCCATTGCGGGTTCTTCCCGTCGCCAACGTGCCAGTGCAGCACGTCGTGCGGGCTGGGCGCATCGCCGGACTTCAGTACGGGCACGAGGCTCTTTCCGTCGATCGCCGGCTGCAACAGTTTCACGCCCGCCAGCTCGGCAACGGTCGGCAGCCAGTCGCAGCCATGCGCCATCTGACCACGCACCGCGCCTTCCGGCAGATGGCCGGGCCACGACACGATAGCGGGCAGCCGGATGCCGCCCTCAAACAGGCTGAATTTCGCGCCGCGATACGGTCCCGCGCTGCCACCGCCGAAGTGCGCGCGTTCCTCGGTCGAATGGCCATTGTCAGACTGGAACACGATGATGGTGCGTTCGCGCAGCTTCACATCATCCACACAATGCAGCAGCGCGCCAATCCGCTCGTCCATCGTCGCCAGAAACGCCGCGTAGAGGTTGCGCGGATAGGGCAGTTTCTTGAACCGCTCCAGCCACTTGACGTTGGGCTGATACGGATAGTGCGGTTCGTTGATGGCGAAATAGATGAAGAACGGCCTGTCCTTGTTGGCCGCGATGAACTGCGCCGCCTCCTCGACCATCAGGCTGCCAAAGAACCGGCCATCCGCGAACACTTCGCTGCCGTTGCGATGCAGATCGTGGATGTTCGGGCCGTGCCAGTAGAAGAAGTGCGACCAGTTGTCTATGCAGCCGCCCATGTGCCCGAAGGAAAGGTCAAACCCCTGCGCGTTCGGCATCGTCTCCGGTGTGTAGCCGAGGTGCCATTTGCCGATGTGCGCCGTGGCGTAGCCGGCGGCCTTGAACATCTCGGCCATCGTCACCTCGCTCGCCGGCAAAGCGCCTCGCTGGCCGGCCTGCGACGCACAGTTGCCCGGCACGCCGCACCGCAGTGGATAGCGCCCGGTCAACAACCCCGCGCGCGACGGCGAGCAAACCGGCGCGGCAGCATAGAACTGCGTGAACCGCACCCCGCGCGCCGCCAGTGAATCAACTGCCGGTGTCGCCAGATCCTCTGCGCCGTAGCAACCCGCGTCCACTGCGCCCTGGTCGTCGGTAAGAATGACAATGACGTTGGGCTTCGGCGCGACGGTGGCTGCGGACGCGCCGTAAGATGCGCTCGCACCCATCATCAGCGCGGCAAGACAGATCACGAAGAAGAGCTTCATCGGCAACTTCCTTTCTAGTCAGACATTCAACGTCGTAAACCGGCGGACAGTTGGTTTCAACCGCGCCACGGACGCTGACGGTTCTTGTTGGCCGCGAAAACGTCCCGGACAATTTGCGCGTCCTCGGCCGTCTGGAAGTCGAACATGCCGGCGAGAATGAAGTCGCCGCCACGGGCAAAGGCGTAGTTGAAGCCGTCGCGCGGGGGAATGGCACCGGCGGCCAGGACCTTGAAGGCGATCCACGGCTTCGCCACGCCCTTCATGAACTCCGCCGTCTCTTCGGGGTTGTTGCACCAGTAGCCCGGCACCTCGGCGTATGCCTTCTGTATCGCATCGGGCTTCGGCGCGGTGGGATACTTCAGGTGATGAAGCGTCTTGACGTAGAAATCGAGCGGGAATTTTTCCTTCTCGCAGAACTGCACGACCTCCAGTTCGTGACAGGCGACGCCGACGGGCAGACCGGTGGCCTTGATGACGCTGAGCATCTCGCCGATCATCGCGCCTTTGCCCTGCTTCACCAGCGTGCCGGTAATCATGCCGGGCACATATAGCGCGTCCACGCCGCTGTCCACGAGCTGCGGCACCGCGCGTTGGTAGCTCGGCGGATCAGCCACCCGACGGCCCTCGGCGTCGCTCCACGGCGCAACGATCCACTTGAGCTTGCCACCACGTTCCCGATACTGCCGGAAGAGCTTGGCGATCTTGGGATCCTGATGGGTCATGAATGCCGTGACTCCGCTGGCTTCCGCGGCGGCAAAAGTCTCGATGATCTTCTCATCCGTGTTGTAGTGCCGCGACAAATCATTCACGTAATGCAGGTCGCGGCTGTGCATGAAAAACGTGACGTGGTTGGTGCCAAGGATGAGCCGGCTGATTTCCAGGTCGCCAATCTTTCCCTTGGGCAGTTCGCCCGGAGCCCGTGAAGAAGGCTTTGCGGCCGGCCGTGTCTCAGCCGATGCCTGATGCGAAGCGGCCGCGGCGGCGGCGATTCCCGCCGAAGCGGCCAGCGACTGTGTCAGAAATGTTCGACGGTTGAAGATGTTGTGCGGGGCGCTCTGTTGCATGGGGGATTCCTTTCGTCGGCAGGATTACATCCGATCCTGCGGCAGTTCGTTTTCGAACCGGTTCTCGTCTTTGAGTTCTTTTTTCAGACGGAACATCTCCGCCTTGAGTTGCTTCACAAGGTCGGCGCAGGCGGGATCGGCGTAGATGTTCTTCAACTCGCGCGGGTCTTTCTGGAGGTCGTAGAGTTCCCACGCGTCGAGCTTGTTGAAGTAAATGAGCTTGTAGCGCTCCGTGCGGACGCCGTAGTGCGGCTGGACGCAATGGTGCATCGGATAGTGATAGTAGCGGTAATACATCGAGGTGCGCCAATCGGCAGGCGTCTCGCCGCGCAGCAACGGCAGGAAGCTGCGGCCCTGCATGTCGGCGGGCGTCTTCTCGCCGGCAGCATCGAGCAGCATCGGTGCGAAATCCACGTTCAGGACCATCTTGTCGTTCGTCGTGCCAGGCTTGATGCGGCCGGGCCAGCGAATGATGAACGGCATCCGCAGCGATTCCTCATACATGAAGCGCTTGTCGAACCAGTTGTGGTCGCCGAGGTAGAAACCCTGGTCGGAGGTATAGATGACGATAGTATTGTCGGCAAGCCCCTCGCGGTCGAGGAAGTCGAGCAGCCGGCCGACATTGTCGTCCACTGAAGCGATGCAGCGCAGGTAATCCTTGATGTAGCGTTGATACTTCCATTTCTTCAACGCCTCGCCCGTGAGCTTCTTTTTCTGGCCGTTGACAGTGATCTCCACCTCCGTGTCCACTCCGGAAAGCCACTTGTTGCGCGCGGGGCCTTTCAGGTCCGGCGGCGGCAGCGGATACTTCAGATCGCGTCGGGTCAGGTCGCGGTCAATTCGCATCGTTGCCTCCGTGGCGGCGGGGCAGCGTGTGGCGTAATCGTCGTTGAACGTCTCCGGCTCCGGGATGTCCGTGCCGTCATACATGCGCGCGTGCTTTTCGTCCGGCTCCCAACTGCGGTGCGGCGCCTTGTGGTGGCACATCAGGAAGAACGGCTTGTCCTTCGGGCGGTTCTTGATGAAGTCGATGGAGAAATCCGCGATGAGATCCGTGACGTAACCGGTGTGCTTCGTGCGGCCGGCCGGCGTGAGGAAAACCGGATCATGATAGACACCCTGTCCTGGCAGGATGTTCCAGAGATCAAAGCCCGCCGGATCGCTGCCGAGATGCCACTTGCCGATCATGCCGGTGTAGTAACCAGCGGCGTGCAGATACGTCGCCAGCGTCGGCCGCTTCGGATCAATCGGGTTGAACACCGGCACGCCGTTGATGTGGCTGTATTGGCCGGTGAGGATGCACGCGCGGCTCGGCGTGCAGATGGAGTTGACGCAGAAACAGTTGTTGAACCGCATCCCGCCGCTGGCAATGCGGTCGAGGTTGGGCGTCTGGTTGATCCGACTGCCGTAACAACTCATCGCGTGCGACGCGTGGTCGTCGGACATGATATAGAGGATGTTCGGCCGCGACGGTCCAGCGGCAACGGCGACCGAAGCAAGCAGAGGCAGCAGCAGTGCGGTTCCGAAAAGCGCTTGTGATTTCATAACAACAACTCAGCGATTCACATCTCGTCTTCCTGTAGCACGAGTCGCACCCGCTGGCAATGCGATTGCCACCTTCAGCTTGAAACGCAGGCCCGCTGTCCGCACACTGTCAACGGCAATTTGAGGAACAACACATGATTCTGTTGCTGGCCGCCCTCGTAACGCTGGAGACCGACACGACGCGCATCGGTTTCGATCCCGACCGCAATGGAGCGATTGTCTCGCTGGTGGACAAGGCCACCGGTCGCGACTTCGCCGCGCCAAAAGCGGTTGCGCCGCTGCTTTACGAGTTGAGCTTCACCAATGCGCCGTCGCTGACGGAAACCGCGGCTGCCGACGTCACCGTCAAACGCGACGGCAACTCCGTCGTCATCACCGCCGCGCGCCACACCAACGCCGCCGTCGCCATCGAGTGCCGTTTCCGCACAGAGCCAGGCTCGTCGCTGATCTTCGGCCGCATCGCCGTGCGCAACGACAGCGGCCACGCGCTGACCAACGTGCGGTTTCCGGCGCTGGCGTGGCCGAAACAACTCGGCACGACGCCGGAGCGGGAGTTCCTCGTGCTGCCGCGCAACGACGGCTGCCTCATCCAGTCGCCCGCCTCGATCGGCTGGCTGCCGTCGGCTTCGTATCCCGGTTCGGCCTCGATGCAGTTTCTCGCGCATTACGATGACACCGCCGGCCTGTACGCGGCGAGTTACGACAGCCGTTGCTACACGAAGAGCTTCGGTGTTGAAAAACGCGGCGCCGTTTTCCGGATGGCCATGATGCACCGGCCGCCGGTTCAGGCGCGCGGCGAGTGGCACACCGAATACGATGTCGTCATGGGCACGTTTCGCGGCGACTGGCAGACAGCGGCCGATATCTACAAGAAGTGGGCGCTGAAACAGCCGTGGTGCCGCCGCACGCTCGCGCAACGCGTGGCCGACGGCGACGTGCCGCGCTGGCTCACGGAGCCATCGTTGTTTTACGCCTACAGCCTGCGCGGCGAGGTCGAACCGAAGAGGATCGGCAATCGCCTGCCGTTGGTGCCGCAGCAAGCCGCCGCGTGGCGCGACCTGCTCGGCGGGCCGACGACTTTCATGCTGATGTCGTGGGAGAAACTCGGTCCCTGGATAGCGCCGGATTATTTCCCGCCCTTCGGCGGCGAGCGCGACTTCAAGGCAGCGACGGCGGCGCTTCATGCGAACGGCCACCACACGTTGGTGTTCCTCTCCGGGCTGAACTGGACGCTGCGCAAGAAAGGCGGCAGCGACGCCGGGACGCTTGACGACACGGTGGCGTTTGAGAAGCGGGGCGCGGCGAGCGCCATTTGCGACACCGACGGCCGGCTGCAACGTTCAGGCAAGCCGGACGCGGGTGTCGGCGAGAAGGCGGCAATTTGCCCTGCCACACCGCTCGCGCGCGAACTGTTGCTCGGCGCCGCGCTGGAATGCCAGCGGCTCGGCATCGATTGCGTACAGGCTGACCAGATTGTTGGCGGTGGCATGCCGCCGTGCTTCAGCGACAAACACGGTCATCCGCGCGGCGGCGGCAACTGGTCAGCCGGGGCGCTCTACAAAATGTTCGACGAGATTCGCCGCGAGGGCAGGAAGCACAGCAAGGACTTCGCGTGGTCCATGGAAGAACCGGGCGAATTCTTCATTCCCGTGCTCGATACCTATCACGCCCGCGATTACGCGCAGGGCCGCTGGCCGCGCGACGGCGAGGGCGTCGTCGGTGTGCCGTTGTTCACGCACGTTTATCACGAGTTCATGCACGGCTACGGCGGCGACTCATGCGGCGTTTCGACCTGGGCCAGCGCCAGCACGCTGTATCAACAAGGCATGAACCTCATCTGCGGCAAAACGCCCGGCGTGGCGGTGTGGACCCGGCCCTACGACCCGAAGACAACCGACGCCCCGCAGGCGCGGTTGCTGCGCGGGCACGTTGAGCTGTGGCGCGGGCCGGCGCGGGAGTTTCTGGTGTTTGGCCGGCGCGTGGCCACAGGCCCGTTGGACGTGCCGCGCGTGCGCTGCAAGTTCTTCACCGGCGCGGGCCGGCCGCCGCGCGAACTGGAGGTGCCGGCGGTGTTGCACAGCCAATGGCGTGCGCCAACCGGCGACGAGGCAGCGGTGTTCGCATGCGTCGGCAACGAGCCGGTCTCGTTCACGGCATTCGGACAGAATCTCAGATTGGCACCGGGCGAGGTGAAGTTTTTGCCGTTGACCATGCACTGACGTTCGCGCATGAAGAGGCCGCGACCTTCAAGAATACATCGCCTCGAAACCCAAAACAGAAGCTTGGAAGGAAAAATCATGAAGCAACGCCGCCGCATTGTGCTCCTGTTGCTTTTGTGTATGACGCTGCTGACAAACTCACAGTGCGCAGTGGCTGCGCCGCCGGCATTGGTTCCCGCCCCAGCCAAGATGACCCTGACGGCAGGGACCTTCCCGCTGAGCCAGGAGACTTCGATCTGTGCCGGTCCCGGCGCGGAAGCGGAAGCTCGCGAGCTGGCCGCCGCATTGAAAATGCCGACCGGCCTGCCTTTGCCGGTCAAGGCCGGCGAGCCGCAGCCGGGCGCCATCAGCCTGCAACTCGACCGCTCGCTTGAATCCCAACTCGGCATCGAAGGCTATCGTCTCTCGGTGACACCCGCGCGCGTCACAATCTGTGCGGCGGCGGAGGCCGGATTGTTCTACGGCGGCGTCACGTTTCGGCAGTTGCTGCCGCCGCAGGTGTTCGCAACGAAACGGCCCGCGCGCGCTCCCGGCGGCGGCTGGACGGCGCCTTGCGTCGAGATCGAAGACCGGCCGCGGTTCGCATGGCGCGGTCTGCTGCTCGACCCGGCGCGTCACTTCATGCCGCCGGAGTTCGTCAAGAAACTGGTGGACGTGATGGCGCTGCACAAACTGAACACGCTTCAGCTTCACCTGACCGACGACCAAGGCTGGCGCATCGAAATCAAGAAGCATCCTCTGCTCACCCGGCTCGGCTCCGTCCGCAAGGAATCGCCCCTGCATGGCGACCGCAAGCGCGGCGACGGCCAGCGCTACGGACCGTTCTTCTACACACAACAGCAGATTCGCGACCTCGTCGCCTACGCGCAGGCGCGGCATGTGACGCTCGTGCCGGAGATCGAGATGCCGGGCCATTTCCTCGCGGCGTTGGTGGCCTATCCCGCGTTGTCCTGCCGCGGCGGCCCGTTCGAAGTGCGCACGCGTTGGGGCATTGAGCCGGACATCCTCTGTCCCGGCAACGACGAGGCGATCGCCCTCGTTAAAGACGTGCTCGAAGAAATCTGCGAACTGTTCCCCAGCCGCTTCATCCACATCGGCGGCGACGAGGCCCCGCGCGACCGCTGGAAGTCGTGCCCGAAATGCCAGGCGCGCATCCGGGCCGAGAACCTCAAGAGCGAGGCGCAACTCCAGACGTGGTTCAATCACCGCGTCGAGGAATTCCTCGCCGGCAAAGGCCGGCGGCTCCTCGGCTGGGACGAGATTCTCGAAGGCGGCCTCACGCCCGGCGCGGCCGTGATGTCCTGGCGCGGCATCAAGGGCGGCATTGCCGCCGCCAGCGCGGGCCACGACGTCGTCATGGTGCCAACCACGCACTGCTACTTCGACTACGCGCAGGCCAAGGGGGCGAACGAGCCGGAATGCATTGGCGGTTTCGTCCCGCTGTCGCGCGTCTATGAGTTCGAGCCGGTCCCCGCCGAACTACCCGAATCCAGGCGTCATCACATTCTTGGCGCACAGGGCGCGCTCTGGACCGAATACATGTGGACGCCGGGCGACGTCGAGTATTTCGCCTTCCCTCGCGCTGCGGCGCTGGCCGAGGTTGTCTGGTCGCCGGTGGAGCAGAAGGATTTCGCCGCGTTCGAGCGCCGCCTGCAAAACCCTCTTCTCCGCCTCGACCAGCTTGGCGTGAATTATCGCAAGCCATCCAAGGTGGATGATCGGAGATGATTCGTTTTTGCAGTGGCACGCGCACCCGTTGTCGAGAAAAGATTCGCTCGAAAAGCTGTGATGAGTTGGTACAAATTCCATACGACCTATGAAACTGACAAGCTTCATCGCCTCCGCAAGTCTCTGCCTCGCAGTCCACGCCGCCTTTGCCGCCGACGCGCGCACGATCGTTCCGCTCGATGGTGAATGGCAGATCGCCGAGGGTGGATTGGACACCCCGCCGGCGGAATTCGCGCACCGCGTGCCGGTGCCGGGTCTGGTGGACATGGCCAGCCCGGCTTTCGCCGAGGTCGGCAGGAAAAGCGAGAAACGGCAGGCGTTCTGGTATCGGCGCGAGTTCACACTGAAGCAACCGGTGCCGGAGATCGCGTTGCTGAAGATCCACAAGGCGCAGTTCGGCACAAAGGTCTGGCTCAATGGCAAAGTCGTCGGCGAACATCTGCCGTGTTTCACGCCGGCCTGGCTCAACGTGAAGAAGGCGCTCAAGGGCGGCGGACAGCCGAACGAGTTGATCGTCCGGGTCGGCGCGGATCGCGATTCGATGCCGCAGGACATGCCCACGGGCTGGGATTTCGAGAAATACCTCTACATCCCCGGCATCTACGATTCGGTGGAATTGATCCTGACCGGCGCGCCTTACATCGTGAATGTCCAGACGGTGCCGAGCATCGAGACGAAGTCGGTGCGAGTGATTGCGGAAGTGGTCGCGGGCAAAGAGGGGCGAGAGTTTGAGTTGCAGGCGACAGTTTGTCTGCGCGGCTCAGAAAGGGTGGACGGAACGCTGAAGACGTCAAAGACTTATGTTGGCACCAAGAAAAAGAAGATAGTGGATTTTACCGTGCCGATCCGGGACTGCCGGCTGTGGTCGCCGGAGGAGCCATTCCTTTACGAGCTGAACCTGAGCACCGGCGCGGACACGATGAAGACGCGCTTCGGGATGCGGTCGTTCAGTTTCGACCGGGAGAAGAAACGCGCCCTGCTCAATGGCAAACCTTATTTCATGCGCGGCAGCAATGTGACGGCCTATCGCTTCTTCGAGGACAGCGCGCGAGGCACGCTGCCTTGGGATCGCGAGTGGGTGCGCAAGCTACACCAGAAATTCAAGACGATGCACTGGAATTCCCTGCGCTACTGCATCGGGTTCCCTCCGGAGTTCTGGTATGACATCGCCGACGAGGAAGGCATCCTGATTCAGGATGAGTTCCCCATCTGGGTGCTCAGTGGTCCGAAGAATCAATGCCCGGAGTGGCCCGTCGCGGAGAAGATCATCCCGCAATACACCGAGTGGATGCGCGAGCGTTGGAACCATCCCTGTGTCGTCATCTGGGATGCGCAAAACGAGAGCGGCACACCCGAGACCGGCAAGGCACTCACCGCGGTGCGGCCACTCGACCTCTCCAATCGCCCGTGGGAAAATGGCTGGGCTGAACCGCAAGCGACGACCGACTGCGTCGAGTCGCATCCCTACATGCACATCCGCGGCTGGTGGCCGAGCGGGAAACCGTTCAAAATGAGCGAGATCGCCGGCATGTCGGGCCGACCGAAGCTGAACAAGGCCCAGCAGGCGCTCGAGGTGCCGATCATCATCAACGAATATGGCTGGCTCTGGCTCACGCGCGACGGCCAACCCACCTGCCTTACGACGAACGTCTATCGGAACATCTTCGGCGGAGACTCCACCGTCCAGCAGCGGCGTGAATTCTATGCGCGCGCGCTCGCCGCCAAAACCGAGTTCTGGCGCGCGCATCGCGAATGTGCCGGCGTGTTGCACTTCTGCGTCGTGGGGTATTCGCGCCCCGGCGACAGGCCCCGCCCTGAAGGCGGCGCCACCAGTGATCACTGGCTTGACGTGAAAGAACTGAAGTTCGAGCCGCTGTTCGAGAAATATGTGAAGGACTCCTTCGCGCCGACGGGCCTCATGCTCGACTTCTGGGCCGAGGACGTGCCCGCCGGCACAAAGCGGGATGTGGACGTCGTTATCATCAATGACCTTTACGGGCCGTGGCATGGCAACGTCCGTTTTCGCCTCCTGGATGGTGTGAAGGTTTTGTCCGAGCAAATACAGCCCTGTGCGGTTGCCGCGCTCGGCGACAAGCGGCTGACATTCTCGTTGAGTGCGCCCGACGCACCAGGCCATTACACGCTGGAAGCCACCCTGATGAAACGCAAAGCTCCGCCCGTGGTGAGCGTGCGCGACTTCCGGGTGCCGTCGCCGAAATGAGACGCAAGCAATGCCAGTTCGCGAGACGGAAACACGGCTGCGAGATTTGTCGTGAGCGAATATCTCCGTGCCGATAGAATGCAACCAACACCATGAATTCTTTTCGCAGTTGTTCGCTTTTGTTCCAGGCTTGTCTCGCCCCGCTTCTGTTCGTTTTCGCATCCGCATCGTTGGCCGCTGAGCAATCGCCGAGTCATCAATGGGAGAAGGAGATCGAGGCGTTCGAGATTGCCGATCGAAAGAGCCCGCCGCCGCAGGACGCAATTCTGTTCATCGGCTCCTCCCACATCCGGCGCTGGACCACGCTTGAGCGCGACTTCCCCAATCACATGATCATCAATCGCGGCTTTGGCGGATTACAGATTGCTGACGCAACCTACTTCGCCGACCGGATCATCATCCCCTGCAAGCCGCGAATGATCGTGCTGGCAGCAGGTTCCAATGACCTCAATGCCGGCAAAACGCCCGAACAGGTCGCCGCCGATTTCGAGGCATTCGTCGCCAAGATCCGCGCCGCGCTGCCCGACACGCGTATCGCTTTCATGTCCATCAACCCGGCTCCTGCGCGAGCCGACCAGATCCATAAGCAGCGGGAAACCAATCAGCTCATCAAGAAACACACCGCCACCGGCAACAATCTCGACTACATCAACGTCTTCGACGTATTTCTCGGTCCTGACGGCCAGCCACGCGAGGATTTGTTCGTTACTGACCGTCTCCACAACAACGCCGCCGGTTACGAAATCCGCGCCGAGATCACGCGCGTGCACCTCGGCCCGGCGACGAAACGCGGCGCCGCAGGAGGCAAATCCGCTTCTCCACAGCCGACCGGAAAGAAATGAAAACAGGGGAGATGTCCAAAGCGGCGTAGCGCGGTTCTGTCCCACTGCGAACCGACAGACAAGTCCCAACACGATGTAAGATTCTCCCCGATGGTGAAATCGGGGTTGCCCCTACTGGACGCACTCACCCTCATGGCGGTAATATTTGCGGTATTATAGGATGTTTGCCAAATTCACGATCATTGCGGTGTTCGTGCTGGCGGTGATTGCCAGTACATGGTGGTGTATTGTGACGTTCTATTCATCCACCTATGTGGCAACCGACGCTCGCGCCACACCCGATCCCATGGCACTCATCGCGCCCGCCAAGCAATCGTCCACGCCAGAGGCCCCTCCTGACAACTCGTCATCGCCACCGCCGTTCAAAACATTTCAATCTTCGCGGCGCTAGCAGCTTTGCGGATTGCGCAAGAAAGCTGTGGTTGTCGCCGTCCGGGGAAATTGCTAGACTGAGGTTCCCGTTGGGGTTTCGCAGCTCAACTCCGGCGTGGATCTTGAGAGAAGAATCCGCATGGCAATGAACAGGTGTCTTCAGGCTGGTGGCACAGATAGTTGCGCACCCCGGCTCCAGTCAACCGGAGCCGCTGCAATCCGCAACGCCCATCTGACCGACTGACAAGGGGGAAACATACGCGATGCGAATATTCCGGGACCTGCCAATCAAGTGGAAGCTGATGTTGGCGATGCTGACGACCAGCCTGATCGCGCTTCTGCTGTTGGGCTCGTCGCTATTCTTCACAAGATTGCCTCACCTGCGAAACCTCGCAGTCCAGAAAGCCGCCGTTCTGGCCGAGATGATCGGCCGGAACTGCGCGGGCGGATTGGAAACAGGGAATGCAAAGGCAACGCAGGAGGCACTGAACGAGATAGCAGCTGCGTCAACCCTTGAGGAGGTCTGCCTTCATGCGGCTGACGGTCGATTGCTTGCGCGCTACACGCGCCGCGACGTGACGTCTGAACCTCTTCCATCCTGCGAAACAGGCGAGAGTTTCGTCGGCAATCGATTGATACTGTGCCGCCCGATCCAGCATCACAACCGGACGGTGGGCACGGTCTGTTTGCGGATGGACACCGGAATACTGAGGTCACAACTCAAGGATTATTTCGGCATGGGTTTTCTGGTGATGGGCATCTCCATGCTGGTGGCGTTGGTTTTGGCCAACCAATTGCAGCGGCTGTTCTCCGGTCCGATTCTGGAACTGGCCCGCGTGGCACACGCGGTGGCGCAGCGGAAGGACTTCTCGCAACGAGCGGCGAAGCTGAGCGAGGACGAATGCGGCGCACTGACCGATGCGTTCAATCGGATGCTCATCACCATCCAGGAACATGACAGCGGCTCGCGAGCCTCGCAAAGCCGCCTGGAAGCGCGCGTCGCCGAGCGCACCGTGGAACTGCGGAAGGTCAATGAGTCGTTGCGGGAAAGCGAAGAACGACTGCGGGCAATCTTCGAGCAGGCGATGGATGGCATCCTGATGGGGGACGTGGACACCAAGCAATTCACTTTGTCCAACCCACAGATGTGCCGAATGCTTGGTTATGCCGTCGACGAGGTGCAGAACCTGACGCTGGAGGATATCCATCCCAAGGACGATCTGCCGTGGATCACGAAAACATTTGCCAGAATGGCAGCCGAGAAACTCTCCCTGGCATCGGAGGTGCCCGTCCGGCGCAAAGACGGTTCGGTCTTCTACGCGGACATCAGCGCGCGCCCCATGACGATCGGAGGGCGACAGTGCGTCCTCGGAATTTTTCGCGACACCACCGAACGCAAGCGAGCCAAGGAAACCCTCCAACGCCGTCTGGAAATCGAGCATTTTGTGGCGTCTGTCTCCAACCGGTTCGCCAACACGTCGCTGCCGAAGATGGACGCCGCCATTCAGGAAGTCCTTGCAGGACTGGGCCGCGTCACCCAAGTGGATCGCTGTTATCTTTTTAACGTCTCCGACGATCTGACCATCGCCGACAACACCCATGAGTGGTGCGCACCCGGTGTGCGATCGCAAATCGACAGCCTGCATGATGTGCCCGCCACGGCTTTTCCATGGTACCTGAAACAGTTGCGCGGTGGCGAACCATTGCTGTTATCCCGTATCACCGACCTGCCCGCGGAAGCGGGAACGGAAAGACAGCTCTTGCAGTCGGCTGGCGTCCGGTCGGTAATCCTCGTGCCGATCAGCCACGCAGACGCACTTGTGGGTTTCATCGGTTGCGACGCGGTACGCGCTGAACGTGACTGGTCTGACGAAAACACCCGGCTTCTGCGAACCATCGGCGAGTTGATCACCGACACACAGGCGCGGCTGCAGACTGGCGAGGCGTTGCGGGAAAGAGAGGAACGCCTGCAGGCTGTACTGGAGAACTCACTCGACGTCGCCTACCGCCGGAATTTGCAGACCAACCGATACGATTTTTTCAGTCCAGCGGTGGAGAAAGTCACCGGTTACTCGGCCCGGGAACTGACCGGCAAAAGTCTGGACTTCGTCTCGAGTCAAGTTCACCCCAACGACTTGTTGGCAGCGGAGCATGTGCTGAAGAAAACTCAAACCGGCGAGATAACCAACGGCATCGTCGAATATCGGTTCAGGCACAAGAACGGCAACTACCGCTGGCTCTCCGACCGGTTCACAATCGTCAAGGACACCGACGGACGGCCTCTGTATTGGGTGGGAGTCTCCCGCGACGTCACCGAGCAAAAAAGGATGGAGGAAGCGCTGCTCGAGAGTGAGGATCGTTACCGTTCGTTGTTTGCGACCAGCATGGATGCCGTGCTGCTGGGGACGACAGATGGCCGGATTCTCGCCGCCAACGCAACGGCCTGCCGGATGTTCGGACTTACGGAAGAGGAATTGATAAAGATCGGGCGGGACAGGCTCACAGACGTCTCAGACCCGCGACTGCAAGCAGCCACGGAGGAGCGCGAGCGAACCGGTGTTTTTCACGGCGAGCTGACGTTTATCCGCAGCGACGGCACGAAGTTCCCCGCCGAGGTTTCCTCAGTGGTCTTCCGTGTGCAGAAAGGAGATACACGCGCCAGCATGGTGATCCGCGACATCACCGAGCGCAAACGAGCAGAGGAGGCGTTGAGAACGCTCAACGAAACGCTGGAGCAACGTGTTGCGGAACGCACCGCGTTGGCGAATCAGCGGACGCAAGAGATGAAGGAAGCGCAGCACGTGGCTCATGTGAGCAATTGGACCTGGGATGTGGAGACTGGCAACCTCGTGTGGTCCGAAGAGCTTTTTCGCATCTGTGGCCTTGACCCAGAACAACATGCGCCCTGCATGCAGGAGTACCAGCAGATTCTCACGCCGGAGAGCTTCGCCCGTTGGCGTACAGCGGCGGAACAGACCCTCCGGACGGGGCTGCCTTGCGAAGTCGACCTGGAGTTGATCCGGCCGGACGGCGGGCGGCGGTGGATCAATGTTCACGGCGAAGTCATGGCCCGCAACAGTGACCGGGTCGTAAGTCTTCGCGGCACCGCCCAGGACATCACCGAACGCAAGCAGGCAGAGGAAGCGTTGCGGGCCAGCGAAGAGAAGTTCCGCCGGATCGCCGGACACATCCAGGACGTGCTTTACAGCGTGGACATGGAGACACATGAATTCCGCTACTTAAGCCCGGTGTTCGAAAGCATCTTCGGATACTCCCTTGAAGACATCCAAAACATGGGAGGCCGCACGGCTTTTCTGGACAAGGTGATTGAAAAATCCGCCATAAGTTTCGACGATCAGAGGCGCCGGATGGAACGGTTGAAAACACCGCCCAAGGAGGTCATTACCATTCGTGACGAAGAATGGTGGCGCTGCAAAGACGGAACCTTGAAATGCGTCGAAAACCGTTGGTTGCCCGTTTACGAGGCGGGCCGCCTGACAGGCACGGACGGCGTGTTGTGCGACATTACGGATCGCAGACGCGCCGAAGAGGCG
Organism: uncultured Verrucomicrobiota bacterium; assembly: GCA_964524715.1. Lineage (GTDB taxonomy): Bacteria > Verrucomicrobiota > Verrucomicrobiia > CAIQCK01 > CAIQCK01 > CAIQCK01. The sequence goes on from CAZGGF010000124.1 coordinate 32,179, forward strand.
TTGCGGGAAAGCGAGGAACGATATCGTTCGCTGGTGAATAATCTGAACGTGGGTGTGTACCGAAACACCCCGGAGGGACGCTATCTCCAGGCCAATCCTGCGCTGGCCCGAATGCACGGTTTCGATTCTGTGGACGAGTTCCTGAAGACGAACGTCGTGGATTTCTATGAGAACTCGGTTGACCGGGCGGCATTTCTCGCCCACCTGTTTCATGCCGGCGCCGTCACTGGCTATGAAGTGCGACTGAAGATAAAGAACGGCACGCGCATCTACTGCGCCATAACCGCCGCAGTACACCGTGGCCCTGACGGCAAAGTGGAGTGGATTGACGGCATTGTGGAGGACATCACAGAGCGCAAACGGCTGGAGGACCAGTTGTTGGAAATCAGCGAGCGCGAACAACGCCGCATCGGCCAGGATCTCCATGACGGCCTCTGCCAGCATCTGGCGGGCGTCAGTTTCATGAGCAAGGCGCTGGCCCAAAAGCTCGCCGCCTCATCGCCCGACGAATCCGCCGATGCCAAAGCCGTGGCGAACCTGATCCGGCAGGCAATCTCCGAAGCGCGCGGGATCGCAGCCGGCCTTCATCCTGTGAAGAAGGAACCCAACAGCGCCATGGTGGCCTTGCAAGGATTGGCAGACAATCTCAAGAGCATGTTCAGGGTCCAGTGTGTCTTCGTCTGCGAACCGCCCGTGCTCATTGAAGACAACACTGCGGCGACTCATCTCTACCGCATCGCGCAGGAAGCCGTGAACAACGCCATCCGCCACGGCAAAGCCAAACAAGTCTGGATTGCCCTGGCTGAGACAGACCGCCAGATCAAGCTCACCGTGAAGGACGATGGCAAAGGCATTTCCCTGCCTCTGTCGGCCACACGCGGCATCGGCATGGACATTATGAATCACCGCGCACGGGTGATTGGCGGCACACTTAACATCGATCGTGCGCCGGAAGGGGGAACGGTCTTGACGTGTTCATTTCCAAAGAATAATTCAGCCTGAACGGAGAACCCATCATGCTCCAAACCAAAATCCCCTCACGGAAAGGCAAAGCCAACATCTTGATTGTGGACGATCACCCGATAGCGCGCCAGGGTCTCGCCCAATTGATCAATCAAGAACCGGACCTGCATGTGTGCGGCGGTGTTGAAAACGCGGCGCAAGCATTGGAGTCCATTCCATCCCTCAAGCCCAACCTGGTCATTGTGGATATCTCTCTCAAGGAGAGCAGCGGTCTGGAACTGATCAAGGACATCAAGGCCCGGTTCGAAGACCTGCCCATGCTTGTGTTCTCCATGCATGACGAGTCGCTGTTCACCGAACGCGCGCTGGAAGCCGGCGCCCTTGGCTACGTCATGAAACAGGAGCCGACAGAGATCATTATCGTCGCCATTCGCCGCGTCCTGGACGGCGACATCTACCTCAGCGAACAGATGACTGCCCGGTTGCTGAAGAAGACAAGTCATGCTCACAATCAAACCGTGCAATCGCCAGTCCTGACTCTCAGTGATCGTCAGTTTGAGGTCTTCAACCTCTACGGCCAGGGCAAGCGCACGCGCGAGATTGCAGAGGTTTTGCATTTGAGCCACAAGACCGTCGAAGCACACCGCGCGAACATCATGAAGAGGTTGAACCTCAAGGGGTCGTTCGAACTGGCGCGATATGCCTGCCAGTGGACGACAGCGGGACTGATAACACCACAACAGCCGCCGCAGCCATAAGGTTTTCCCCTATGGCAAAATAGGGTGGTCTCCCAATTGCCGATTTCCCGGCCAGTCCGGTAATCTGGCGCACATGACGTCGAGACTTTGGAATTTAGTGGGGTGGGGATGTGCCTCGCAATGCCAGTGACGCACTCGACGAGCAGCGGCAGCACCCTGCGGGGGGAAGTTGCTGCCGCTGAGAAAAACGCCGCAGCGGGTTGGTCGCCTGAGGAAACGGCAGGAAGCGGAAGGACCAAGGAAAACGCTTCCTGCCGTACTCGCTCCCGAGGAATGCGTATGATTTTGTGGCAGGATCTTCAGCAAGAGCAGAAAGACGAGCAGATCAAGTGTTTCCAGAAGGAATCCAGTAGCGACAGGATTCATTGCCTGTTGCTCTATGACGATTGGCACAGGGGTGTCGAACAACTGGCGCGAAACGAGGCTTTCTGGAAAGAACATCGTGTGTTGACGGACGACCATTGTGTCTGCATCGGCGTGAAGAACCCCGCGCCCCCTGCAGAAGGTGCGGACAAGAAGAGTGGAACAGCCTCCCGGTTGATTGAGTTGTTCGGATGCGGTTCCACTGATATGCCATGCCTCGTGGTGTGCCAGTTGCTTCGATGGTCCCACGCCATGCGCCACATGGTGGTGCCGATGGCGGGCGGTCCGGCAAGCGAGCCCAGCCGTCTCGATGCAGAAAAACTCTTCAAGCGCATGGCCAAGGAGATGCGTGGCATGCTCGACGGACATTTCCCCGACGGTTATTTTCTCTACACCGGCATCGAGTATTCGCTCGGTGATTTAACCTCCAAACGCGGACTGGTCGCCGCGCAAGCTGTCTGGGATATCCTCAGAGAAACCGCCTGAATCCGTCTTACCGCGAACACTGCCCCCGCTGCGTCTCCCGGCTTTCAGTCAACTCGTGGCATTCTGCTTGGCCGCCGACTCCTGACGCCAGCGCCGCCATGCAGTCCGATACTTTGCCACCCAGTCTACCAACGCGCGTTCGAACCCGATGTCGTGTCCCGCCTTTTCGCTTTCCAGCCACTTATGGCGAAGGATCTCTTCGCGCTCGGCAATAAACTCCTTGTACAACGAGGTCTGCTTGACCCAGTCGTCTGACTCGGTTTCCTGGCCTTTGCCCGGCTTGTTACTGTCGTCCATAATCGCTTATTCACTTCTCGGAGAAGCGAACCGTAGTATCTGGGAAACATTACCAGAGTGTGCCGATAAGCGCAACCACCTTGCACTGACACCACCGGCGAATCAGCACCACGATAGGGAACCTCGTTCAAACTGTGGTTGGATTCGACGGCGGAACCACAGGCGTCTCTACGGTTGCAGGTTCTGGCACTGAGGCTGGCGCAACAGCCGCTGCCGCTGCTGTTGCCGTCGCGGTCGCGAGTTTCTCGGCCGCATCCTGCCGTTTCAAGAACTCCTTCGCCAGCGCCGCGTAGGCGGTTGCCCCGGCGGAATGCTTGTCGTAGTGGATGATGGGTTTGCCAAAACTCGGCGCTTCGCTCAGACGCACCGTGCGCGGGATGACAGTCTTGAAAACCTTGTCGGCGAAGTGCTTCCGAACCTCTTCCACCACCTGATGCGCAAGATTGGTGCGGCTGTCGAACATCGTCATCACGATACCCTCGACATCCAGCGCGGGGTTCGCGCCGCTGCTGCGCAGGTGCTCCACCACCCGCAGGATCACCGTTAATCCCTCCAGCGCGTAATACTCGCATTGCAGCGCGATGCAGATGCGGTCCACGCCGACCAGCGCGTTCATCGTCAGGATGCCAAGTGACGGGGGGCAATCGACAAAGATGAAATCATAGACACCCGACGTCTTGATGGGCTCGACAGCCATCTTGAACCGCTCCAGGAACCGTTCCGCGCGCGGCACGTCCACTTCTGCTGCTGCGAGATCTTCCTCGCTTGGAATGAGATCGAGGTTCGGAAACTCGGTCTGCCGGATAAGCGCCGTCAGCGGCTGGCCGTTGAGCAAGGCATCGTAGACGCTGTGGCCCTCGAGTTTCTCCTGGCCCAGACCGCTGGTGGCGTTGGCCTGCGGATCAAAATCAATCACGAGCACGCGCTTGCCCGCGTCGGCGAGGCAGGCAGCGAGACTGATGACCGTCGTCGTCTTGCCGACGCCGCCCTTCTGATTGGCGAAAGCGAATGATTGGGTTGGCACGCGCGCATCCTAAAGGCCGCCGTTCAAAGTTCAACCCTGTTTTACGTGGTTGAACTTTGGGCGCGAGACTCTAGCATGACGCCATGCCTCGACCACATACGCAGATCAAACGCCTGCTCGGCATCATGGCCCGGCTCCGCGCGCCGGGTGGCTGCCCCTGGGACCGCCAGCAGACGCACGCGTCCATCAAACACAACCTCATTGAGGAAGCCTACGAAGTCGTGGATGCCATCGAGTCGGGCAATGACGCGGACCTGCTGGAGGAACTCGGCGACCTGTTGTTGCAGGTGGTCTTCCACGCGCAAATGGCCGGGGAGAAGAAGCGTTTCGATTTCGAGGATGTGGCGAGGGCGATCGCCGACAAGCTCGTCTACCGGCATCCGCACGTCTTCGGCAACCGCAAGCTGCGCACCGCCGGCCAAGTGCTCGACCAGTGGCACAAGCTCAAGCACGCCGAAAAGAAGCACAAGCGGCCATCCGTCACCGACGGCGTGCCGCGGCATCTGCCGGCGTTGATGCGCGCCCAGGATGTGCAGAAGAAGGTCGCCCGCGTTGGCTTCGATTGGAGCCGGGCCGACGAAGTGCTCGACAAGATCGAAGAGGAAATCCGTGAATTCCGCCATGAGATCAAACGCGGCCACCGCAGGAGGATGGCAGAAGAACTTGGCGACTTGATGTTTGCTGTGGTGAACCTTGCGCGGTTCCAGAAATTCCAGGCCGAAGACCTGTTGAACCAATGCACGAAGAAATTCGTCGCACGGTTTCGCAAGGTCGAGTCTGCGCTCGCCGCCCGGGGCAAACGACCGCAGGAATCCTCACTGGAGGAAATGGAAGCGGAATGGCAAAAGGCGAAGGGAAGGCGGCATGTCCGGTCCCGGTAATCCCACTGCTTCCAAGCCGACATGGGCGCGCTACGTGGCGCTGATCTTCACGCTTCTGCTGGCGGCGGTCGCCTATCTTGATCGCGTCTGCATTTCCACGTCGGCCACGGCGATCAAGGCGGACCTGCATCTGAGCGATGCGCAAATGGGGTTGGTGTTCGGTGCGTTCACGTTTGCCTACGCGTTGTTCGAAGTGCCAAGCGGCTGGCTCGCGGACCGGTTCGGCTCACGGCTGATGTTGACACGAATTGTGCTGTGGTGGTCGCTGATGACGGCGGCAACGGGCTGGGTCGGCGGTTTCGCTTCGTTGTTCGTCGTGCGGCTGCTGTTCGGCATGGGCGAGGCGGGAACCTATCCGAGCATTTCGTGCGTTTACGCCCGCTGGTTGCCGGAGCGAATGCGTGGCCGCGCGTTTGGCGCGGTGGTGATGATAGGGCCGTTCGCCGGCGCGATCACACAACCGTTGGTGGTGACGCTGCTCGGCGCGGTGAGCTGGCGGCGATGTTTTGAAATTTTCGGTCTCGTTGGCGTGGTGTGGGCGGTGGCGTGGTACCGCTGGTTCCGCGACGACCCACATGACCACCGTTCCGTGAACGCCGCCGAACGCGCGTTGATCGGTGAGCCGAAGCCCGCTGGCGAAACTCATCCCGCCGTGCCTTGGGCGCGACTGTTGTGTAGCCGCAGTCTGATGCTGCTATGCCTGATGTATTTCAGCATGATCTACGGCTGGTATTTCTACTTCACCTGGCTGCCGTCGTATCTGCAACGCGCGTGTGATTTCAATCTCAAACAAGCCGGCTGGCTTTCAGCGTTGCCGCTGATCGGCATCGGAGCAGGCGTGATGGCAGGCGGCTGGCTGAGCGACGTGTTGCGGCGGCGTTGGGGTGCGCGTATCGGCCGGCGTCTGCCTGCGATGGCCGGGTTGCCGTTGGCGGCATGCGCAATCGTCGGGGCGATCGCGACCGCGTCGCCGCACGGCGCGGTGGCAATGTTCGTGACGGCCGGCGCGCTGGCGGCGCTGGCTATGGCGCCATCGTGGGCGGTTTGTCTGGACATCGGCAAACGGCACGCGGGCGTGGTCAGCGGAGCAATGAATATGTTCGGCAATCTGGGCGGCACACTCAGCAGCGTGGCGGTGGGCCAATGTCTGGATGTCTGGCATTCGTGGAACGTGCCGATCTACTCGATCGCGGTCTTTTATTTGCTGGCAGCAGCGTGTTGGCTCGGTATCGATCCGGAGAAACCCATCGCGGACGACTGAACTGGGAAACGACCGCGTCGTGTCGGAGCGGAGAGGCACACCGGGATGGAAGCAGGACTCGTGATTTGTCCGCCGCTTCAAAGACGGTTTTCCGGCTTCGGGATTGCGTCACGGCGGCTCTCCTGTCAAACTGGGATGTCATGAAGACGTTCAGTTGGTTCTTGTTGATAGTGGCGCTGGGGGCACCGTTGCAGGCAGCGGACGAAAGCAGCAAGCCGTCCGAACCATCCGAACCCAAAACCGTCGTCCGATCAAAAATACGATCCACCTCGCCAAAGCAGAACGGGCCGGAGAAGTGGATCGGCGTCAGGACAATGCCGGTGCCGGAGATAGTACGCGCGCAGTTAACGAACTTGCCGGAAGGCCAGGGATTGTCCGTTCTCGATGTCGCGAAGGAAAGCCCCGCCATGGTGGCCGGCTTGGAGCGCTTCGACGTCATTGTACGAGCCGACGGGCAACCGGTAAACTCACCGCAAGACCTGCAACAGATCATCAACAAGCGCAACTTCGGCACGCAGGCGCGGTTGGAGTTGATTCGCAAGGGCACACCGAAGCAGGTTTACGTCATCGTGCTGGAGCGACCAGAAGGCGAGCCTGGCGGTGGTGGCGGGCCGGGTGGCCGTGGCGGTATTTTTGGCAGTAACATGCGGCCAGAAAATGTCTCGATCCAATTCTCCTACACCGATGCCAACGGCAGGCAACAGACCATTGGCGCGCCCACACTATCGGCGTTCGGGCAGAAGGCGAGAGAAGACGAGGCGTTTCGCAACCAGATGCAGCAGATGTTCCAAGGCTTGCAGCAAAACCCCCAAGGAATCACAATCCAACTCCGGCCTGCGCAAAACGCCCCCTCCGGACCGCCGTCAAATCCGTAACTCAACGGGCATCCGCAACCGTCTTGTGTGGATCCGCAGTGCTTAGGTCGGGCAGGGTGGGCACGGGTGTACGGGGGATTTCCGGCTCCATTCGCCAGACCGGTGGGCCAATCTGGGTCTCGTTCTTGATGAGCAATAGCTTCGCGACGCCGAGCAGCGTCGGAGCCAGCGTGCAACTGGTCTGGAGTAGTGCAGCGAGAAGCATAGCCGCCAAGGCGAAGCGTCGATACATCATCAAGGATCTCACATCGCGTCTTCGATTCCGGCCGACACCGACGGTGCGATCACATGTCACTTGCCGTCCGCCTGCCGGTGCCGCGAACGATATGCTGCCAGTGCCAGCAATGGGAAGTAAATTCGGTACCAGTGGTATTTTAGGTAGAAGACCTTCGGGAACCCGGTACCGGTGAATTCGTTCTCGGTCCACGTGCCATCCGGATTCTGCCGCGCCAGCAGCCATTCCACGCCGCGCTGTACAGAGGGATGGTTCCCTTCGCCTGCGGCGACCAGTGCGTGAACAGCCCATGCCGTCTGCGACGCGGTCGTCTTGCCCGTGCCGCGCAGCGACGGGTTGTCATAGCTCGCACAACTCTCACCCCAGCCTCCATCGGCTTGTTGGTGGTCAATCAGCCATTTCACAGCCCGCCGGACGTAAGGCGCCTGCATGTCCTCGCCAATGGCCGCCAGACCGATCAGCACCTGCCACGTGCCGTAGATGTAATTGACGCCCCAACGCCCATACCAGCAACCGTCGTGCTCCTGATGCGATTTCACCAACTGAAGTGCGCGTCGGACCGGCTCACGGGAGCTGTTCCAACCGAGAGCCCCGAACGTCTCCAGCATCCGGCCCGTAACGTCAAGCGAGGTCGGATCAAGCATGGCATTGTGGTCGGCGAAAGGGATCTTGGTGAAGACCTCGTGCGTATTGTCCTTGTCAAAACTGGCCCAGCCACCGTCGCGATTCTGCATGGCCAGTTGGAACTCTATCGCGCGCTCGATCGCCGCGTCGCGTGCGCGTACGTCCTTCGTCTCGATGTCACGAATGACGCGGATGACGATCGCGGTGTCGTCGAAGTCCGGATAGAACTTGTTGGCATACTCGAACGGCCAGCCGGCAGGCTTGGCATCGGGCCACTTCACCTTCCAGTCGCCCTCGCATTTCAACTCGCGATCCAGCAACCACTGCGTCGCCTTCACCAATGCGGGGTCATTGGCTGGCACACCCGCGGCGCGCATGTTGCCGATCACCCACGCCGTGTCCCAAACCGGCGAAAAACATGGCTGCAGTCGAAGCGTGTCGCCCTCTTCGATCCGCAGTTCGTCGAGCTTCTCCTCGGCGTGCTTCACCAAGGGGTCGTTCTCCTTGTAACCGAGTGCCCGCAACGCCAGCACGGCGTTCATCATCGCCGGGTAGATCGCGCCCAAGCTGCCGCCGTCGGCAATGCGCGGCTTCATCCATTCCTCGGCCCGCTTCAATGAGTAATTGCGCAGCGGCTTGAATGGAATGCCCTCCCAGAACCGCAGCCACCAGTTCAAAAGGAGGAAAAAGTTCCTCCATGAAAAAAGGCTCGGATCGCGCGGGAATGAATAATCTGCCTTGTCTGGCCCGCCGACAAACAACTCGTCAATGCAATGCGGATCGCTCCAAGGCCGCACCGGCTTATAGTGATAGAGCACCGTCAGCGGCACAATCATCGTCCGCGACCACGCGCTCATGTCATAGATGTTGAAATAGAACCACTTGGGCATCGCATTCAACTCGGCTGGCATTGCCGCAACGTGTTCGAAATCGTATAGTCCGATCAGCCACAGGAAAATGCGCGTATAGCTGTTCACCCGCGACGCGCCCCCCTTGGCAAGGATGGCCTCGCGCGCCCGGCGCATGAACACCTCGTCCGCCGAGTGCCCCCCCCATTTGCAGACCATGTAGGCTTTAACCGATGCGCTGAGATCTGGCGGTCCACCGGGGTAGATGCACCAACCGCCGTCCGGCGACTGCTTGGTGATGATGTAATTCACGCACTTGCGTAGCGTCTCCGGTGACAACTTGCCGAGCCAGTGCAAATACATCAGATACTCCGACTCCAGGATCGTGTCGCCCTCCAATTCAGCACACCAGTGGCCATCCGGCCGTTGCTGTCCACGCAACCACGCAATCGTCCAGTCAATTGTCGCATCCAGTCGTGATTTGGTTTCCATAGTGTGGCTCTCAGACGAACAAAAGGAGGGCGTATTCTATCGGTCGAGCCTGCCTGGTCAAGCTTTGCTGGCGCGTGTTTGCCGCAACGCCTCGTAAAGCACTATGGCCACCGACGTGGCCAGATTCAGGCTGCGGGCCTGCGGATTCCACATCGGGATGCGGACGCACGTCGGCTCGTTCGCCGCCAGCAGTGCCGGCGGCAGGCCGATGCTCTCGCGGCCAAACACCAAGAAATCGCTCTCGCTGTAGCGCGGCTCCAGATAGCTTCGCGTCGACCGCGTCGTGAGATAATAGAAGGTTGCCCCTGCCGGCGCTGACGCCCGTATCGCGTCGAAGCTCTTGTGGATGCGCACGTCCACCTCATGCCAATAATCCATCCCCGCGCGCTTCAAGGTTGCATCATCCACCCGAAAACCGAACGGTTCCACCAGATGCAGGGTTGTGTTCGACGCCATGCAGAGGCGCGCAATGTTGCCCGTGTTCGGCGGAATCTCAGGCTCAATCAAGACGATGTTCATCGGGCTAGTACTTCACCTTCACCAGGAACAACCCCTGCGGCGGTGCCGTCTCCACCCAGGCCGTCCGCGTCTTTGACGCCAGGATGCGTTCGATGTCGGCCACGGACAGCTTGCCCGCGCCGACTCTCAGCAATGCACCGGCAAGACTGCGCACCATTTTATAAAGAAAACCGTCCGCGGTCGCGGTGATCGTCAACCATTTGCCGCGTCGTGCCACGCTCAGCCGCCTCAGTGTCCGCACCGTGCTTTCCTGCTTGCGCCGCGGGTTTGCCGAGAACGCCGCAAAATCATGCCGGCCCTCCAGCACCCGCGCCGCACGGCGCATGGCCGTCACGTTCAGCGGACGTGGCCAGTGTGCCGCCCACCGCTGTGAGAACGGATCCATGACCTCGCCGCAAAACAACTGATAACGATACGTCTTCTCGTGCGCCGCGAACCGCGCGTGGAAATCGCCGGCGGCCTGCTCCACCTTCAACACGCGCACATCCGGCGGCAGCGCGCCGTTCAGCGCGCGGCGCAGCCTCGCCAGTGGAATCTTCGCCTTCGCTTTCGGAATGTGGAAATGCGCCACCTGCCCCAGCGCGTGCACGCCCGAGTCAGTCCGGCCACTGCCGTGAACACGCGATTTCTCGCCAAAAACCCGCTCGATGGCGCGCTCCACGACCTCCTGCACCGCGATGCCATTCGCCTGGATCTGCCAGCCAGTGTAGCCGGTCCCGTCGTAGGCAAGTGTGAGTTTGTACGTCAGCATTGCGCGTCGAGGTAGTTCTGCAAAATCAACTGCGCAGCGAGCGCGTCACGCTGGGCGCGCCGGCGTTTGCGGCTGTAGTCAGCCTCCACCATCGCCCGCTCGGCCTGCGCCGTGGAGAGCCTCTCATCCCACGAGACGATTTCAAGCGAAACGGCTTTCTTCAACTCCGTGATGAACGCGCGGACACTTTCCGCGGCCGGACCGTAGGTACCGTCCATGTTCCGCGGCATTCCGACGATGATGCGCTCGACGCCGCGCTCACGCGCCAGCACGGCAATGCGTGCACAGGCAAGCGCCAGCGGCTCGGCGTCCACTTGCTCCAGCGGAAGCGCCAGCGTGCCAGTCTCGTCACTCGCCGCAACGCCGATACGGCGCTGGCCATAATCAATGCCCAGCATCTTCATAGCCTGATGGCGTCCACCAATGATTTCACGAACGCCCCCACCTGCCCGACCATATCGGGCGCCGCACCCAGCTTGGCAATACGGTCCACGATCGCGCTGCCGACCACCACCGCCTCGGCGTGCTGCGCGACGGCTCGCGCCTGCTCCGGCGTGGACACGCCGAAACCGACCGCGACCGGCACATGTGTGTGCTTGTGAATCTTCGCGGTCATGCCGCCGATGTTGGTCGCGAGTTGCTGTTGCATGCCGGTGACGCCTTCGCGGCTGACGTAGTAAATGAAACCGCCGGCCTGCTTCGCGATGGCTGCGATGCGCGGTTCAGTCGTCGTCGGCGCGACAAGGTGAATCTGGTGCAACGAAGAGGTTTCCAGCCGCTTGCGCCACGGCTCCGTTTCTTCCGCAGGCAGGTCAAGCGCCAGCAGGCCATCCACGCCGGCCGCCACCGCGTCGGGCACGAACTTATCCACGCCGTAGCGGTGGACTGGATTGAAATAGGTGAATAGCACGATTGGGAGCCGGCAACCGTCGGCGCGCAACGCGCGAACCGCGTCGAGAATTTTCGGCAGCGTCGTGCCGCTCTTGAACGCGCGTTCGGCTGCGAGCTGGTTGACGACGCCGTCGGCGAGCGGGTCGCTGAACGGCACGCCGAGTTCCAGCACGTCCACACCCGCGTGCTCGAACGCCAGCGCCAGCTGCCGCGTCGCGCCGAGGTCCGGGTCGCCGGCGGTGATGTAGGCGACGAAGCCCTTCTGGCCGCGCGCGCGCAGTTCTGCAAATCGTTGATCAATGCGATTGGTCGCCATCAGTGGTTCCTCAAGTAAACAATTCTCAAACCTTCCAGCGTCAAGTTCTCGTCCACGCAACCGATGTCCGGCAGCTTGGCGGCAATCAGCTTCGCGTAAGGACCGGTGCCAACCACCACGGGCGGTTTGCCGGACATCTCGCGCCGGACGGCCGTCAGGATCTCCCGCACCAACCCGCGATAGCCGATGATCGCGCCGGTTTCCATCGCCTCGATGGTGCTCTTGCCGATGGCGCGGCGTGGTTCGCGCAGGCTGAGCTTCGGCAGCAGCGCCGTCTTTTGATACAGGTAATCCGTCATCGCCGCCAGTCCCGGCGCGATCGCACCACCGAGATATTCCGCGCGGCGATTGATGACGTCGAACACGAGCGCTGTGCCGAACGCAACGCCGATGGCAGGCACCCCGTAACGGTGCGCAAGGCTCACTGCGTTTGCCAGCCGATCCGCGCCAATTTGTTCCGGGCGCGGAAACCGCAGGCCGATGCCGAGATCAAGCGTGTGCAACAGCCGCAGAGGCTCCACGCCATACGCGCGCCGGATCGCGCGCTGAACCGGCGCAACAGCGGACGGCACGACCGAGCCGACGATCGCGCCCTCAACATTCGCGCGAACAAACCGCGGCCGGCGCGCTGCATCACGCGTCGGGAACTCCCAGCTGCGCACGATTTGTTTCTCGTTTGCCAGCCCGAGATGCGTGTTCGTGTTGCCGATATCAACCACCAGAATCATCTATTTCTCCATCATCACATCGCCGCTGATCACGTGCTCAATGCGGCCGTCGTCACAGCGAACCAGCAACGAGCCGTCCTCGTCAAGCGCCTGTGCGAAGCCCTCGAGCTGGTGCGGGCCGATCTGCAACGCCACGCGTTTGCCGAGTGTCGAACTGAGTTGGGCCCACTCCCGGCGAATGTCGTCGAAACCGCTGTCGTCACCCGTAAGGCTGTAGGTGCGATCCAGCTCCCGCAACAGCGCCACCGCAAGATCGCCCCGCAACATCGGTTCCCGCCCCTGCCTCGCGAGTTCCATCTTCAATGACGTGGCAATCCCGCGAACCTCCGGCGGGAAATCGCCGGCTTCGCAGTTCACGTCGAGGCCAATGCCGAGGACGATGAACTTGATCGCGTCCAGCTCGGTCCGCAGTTCCGCCAGGATGCCGGCACATTTGCGGCCGCCGATGAAAACATCGTTGGGCCACTTGATCTCCGCCGCCAAGCCGGTCTGTTCGCGGATGGCGCGGGCGATGGCAACCGACGCCGCGATGGTCAGCCGCCCAACGGAACTCATCGGCAGCTTCGGCCGCAGCAGGGCTGAGAACCAGAGCCCTTTGCCGCGCGGGCTGGCCCACGCCCGGCCCATACGGCCCCGGCCACGCACTTGCGATTCGGCAAACACCACGGCGCCTTCGGCCGCGCCGTCGAGCGCGAGTTTCTCGACCAAGTCGTTGGTGGAGGCGGTTCGCTCATAGACCAGCACTTGACGGCCAATGACCACTTTACCGAGGCGATACTGGATGTCCTCGGCGAACAGGATGTCAGGCGACGCGACGAGCCGGTAGCCGAGCGAAGGTTGGTGCTGAATGTCGAAACCCAACGTGCGCAGTTCCTCAATGTGCCGGCCCACCGTGGCGCGCGCGACGCCGAGCCGATGACTCAATTCCGGTCCGGTCATGTAACCGTCATCGGCGGCGCGGAAGGCCGCGAGAAGCTGCGCGTCAACGCTCACTCCTCAATCTCCAACGAAAAATCCACCGCGCGGACGCTGTGGGTGAGCGCGCCGACGCTGATGAAATCCACGCCGGTGCGCGCGATGGCGGCAACGCGGTCGAGGTTGACGCCGCCGCTGGCTTCGAGTTTGGCGCGGCCGGCGGTGATGCGGACGGCCTCGGCCATTTCCTCGTCGGTCATGTTGTCGAGCAGTATCCACTGCGCGCCGCCGTCGAGCGCCTGCTGGAGTTCGTCCAGGTCCTTCACCTCGACCTCGGCAACGATGCGCGGCGCGTTTTGTCTGGCAGCGCGAACCGCGGCCGCGACAGGCTGCGGATGGTAACGCTTGAGAACGACAAGGTGGTTGTCCTTGACGAGGATCTGGTCGTAGAGCCCCTTGCGGTGATTGGCACCCCCGCCGACGGTGACGGCATATTTTTCCAACGCGCGCAGGCCGGGCGTGGTCTTGCGCGTATCGAGAATCTGGGCGCTGGTGCCAGCCACACGCTCGACGAATGCGCGCGTAAACGTCGCGACGCCGCTGAGCCGTTGCAGGAAGTTCAGAGCAACGCGCTCGCCGGTGAGGATGGAGCGGGCGCTGCCGGCAATGGTGGCGACACGCTGTTTCGGCTGCGCGCGGTCGCCGTCGTTGGCGGCAAGCTTCACAACCAGCCTCGGGTCAATCTGCCGGAACGCTTCGGCCACCAGTTCCAGCCCGCAAACAACACACGGTTCCTTGGCGTGGATGTAGGCATTGCCGCGCGCATCCTCGGGAATGGTCGCGGCGGTGGTGACGTCGCCGCTGCCGATATCTTCGGCCAGCGCGGCGGCAACAACGGTTTTCAAGATGTCAGGTGAAAGTGCCACGGCAGCATTTTCGGATGTCAGGCCGCCGGTTGCAAGTCTTCTGCTGGCCGGGGTCAAACTCTTTAAGAATGTCCCCTTTGAGGCAGAATGGCGGTGGCAATTCGTTCATGACATCGGAGATGGGAACAAGCTACGCTGCTGCGGTTGACAGCAGACAGTCGAAATCGAACATCCAAATCGGATTGAATATGAAACTTCATCGAGTTTCCTTGTTTTGTGCCTTGCTGCTTCCACTCCCTGTAATCCACGCCGACATGCCTCTCGTCGTCGAAGGCCAGGCCAGGGCAGTCATTGTCATCCCTGCCACGCCGTCGCAGGTCGTTCAGTATGCAGTGGATGAGTTGGTCTATCACGTCGAGAAGGCGACCGGCGCGAAGCTGGCCGTGTTCAGCGAGGGTCAGGAACCGAAGGAACCGGCCGGCCGCATTTATCTCGGCCCGACCGCTGCGGCATCGAAGGCCGGCATCGAAGCGGCGAAACTGTCGCCGGATTCCTTCAGCTTGCGCACGGCGGGCAACGCGCTCCTCATCGTAGGTCGCGATAGCGACGGCAGACCGCTCGATCCGAACACGTGGGCCGGGACGTTGTTTGGCGTCTATGAAGTGCTTGAGAACGTGATGGGCGTGCGATGGCTTTGGCCGGGGAAACTCGGCGAGCACGTGCCCGCGATGAAGAACATCACGGTTCCCGACACAGACAAGACAGTTGCGCCGCAGCTTATCATCCGCCGTTTGCGCAGCACGCTGGCTGGCCGGCCCGGCGCGGCGGGGGGAGACACATTCTCGCCCAAGGCGTTGAAGAAAGCGCGGGCGGACGAGCAGCAATGGCTCCGGCGTCAACGCATGGGCCATTCGCGAAAGATGAATTGGGGCCATTCGTTCACGACGTGGTGGGAGCGGTATGGCAAGGAGCATCCCGACTGGTTCAATCTCCTCGATGATGGCAAACGCGGCCCCCAATACGGCAACCGCGGCGACCGGACCGGCATGTGCGTCTCCAATCCCGGTTTCCATGCGCAGATCGTCGAGAACTGGCTGAAGGCGTGCGCCGCCAGTCCCGACAACAAGCCCAATATCAACGGCTGCGAGAACGACGTGTTCGGCCGTTGCCAGTGCGATCGCTGCAAGGCGTGGGACGCGCCGCGGCCTGATGAGAAGCTCTACCCGGAGCGCTTCAGCAAACACGGCATCGTCTCCGACCGTTACACGCGTTTCTGGCGCACGGTGCAGGAATTGGCGGCGAAACACGACCCCGACGTCATCGTCACCGGCTATGCCTACGTGAACTACGCGCCGCCGCCCGTGCGTGAGAAACTCAATGATCATGTTTGGATCGGGCTGGTGCCCGACGCGTTCTTCCCGCGCAGTGCGGCGGAACACGAACAGTGCATCGCCATGTGGGAGGGTTGGGCGAAGACCGGCTGCAAACTCTTCCTGCGGCCGAACTACACGCTCGAAGGTTATTGCATGCCCTATCTCTACACGCGCCAGTTCGCCGACGAGTTTGCCCATCACGCCCGGAACGGGATGATCGTGACCGACTTCGATTCGCTCACCGCGATGTGGGCGGTGCAGGGGCCGCAGACGTATCTCTTCGCGCGCTGGCAGAGCTGCCTCGACAAGAAAGTGGATGAGGTGCTGGCGGAATATTACGCGGGATTCGGTCCGGCGGCGGAGAAGGTGAAGGCCTACTTCGACTACTGGGAAAACTATACGACCAGCAACCGCGAACGGTTCCAAGCCGCGGAGAAGAAGCTGAAGGCGAGCTGGGCCACTTACCCGCGCATGGCGCACGAGTGTTTCACCCCCGACGCCTTCGCTCGCGGCCAGCAACTGCTCGACGAAGCGGCCAAGGCGGCCAAGGGCGACGCCGTCGCCGCCGCACGTGTCGAGTTTCTCGGGAAAGGCCTCGCGCACGCCGGGAAGTGCGCCGCCGTCAGCCGGGCGCGGGCCAACAGCGATTTCATGGCGCTTCAGGAAGCGCTGTCTGACCTGCGCGCGTATCGCAAGCAGATCGAAACCGACAACGTCGTCAACCTCGCCTATTGCGCGTGGGTCGAATCGCGCGCGTTTGATGGGAAAAGCGCCCGCGAAGTCGCCTACAACGGCCAGCCACTGAAGCCCGTCGCCGATACGGTCGCACCCGCCAGTGCGACGCCCGTCTCGCTCCGTGGCAATTTCGGCATGATCGCGTCGTTGGGCACAAAGGAAAAATTCCGGGCCACGATCGCAATCCGGAAGATCGGCAAGACCCACGTCGAGCCGGCCCATTGGAGCCTCTATTCGGCCAAGAAGCAACCGATCGCCAAAGGCGACATCGAACCCGGCAAGACGGGCGAACTCGAAATTGCCGCGCCATCGGACGGCATCTGCAACCTCGTCTTGAGTACCGTCGGCAACGCCGGACGGGTCACATTGCACAATGATCACGCCGTCATCCTTGGCCGCGAACTGGCGTTGCTGGGCGAGAGCGGACGGCTTTGGTTCTACGTGCCGCCGAAGACCAAGGCCTTCACCGTCACGCTCACATCACCCGCGCCCGGCGAGACGGTGAAACTCACGGTGTTCGATCCCTCTGGCAACGAAGCCGCCGCCGGCAGCACGACCGAAACGCCGAAGGTTGATCTCAAGATCAAAGTTCCGCCGGGCCAGGACGGCAAGGCATGGTCGGTCGCTCCATCGAGAGCGCCCAAGGGCACACTCGAAGACTACTCGATCGCGTTGAGCGACAACCTCCCGCCCTACTGGGCGCAAGCGCCGGATCGGCTGCTGGTGCCGGTGTTGTCGAAGTGAACGTTCTTGCCATGCATCGGGATGATGCCGGAAGATTTGCATTGAGACACCCATGATGAACTCTCGATTATTTTCCACATTCACACTTCTTTGCTTCGCGTCCGTTGCCGGGGCGGCGGGCACTGTCTGTGACATCCGCGATTACGGCGCCAAACCGGACGGAACCACGCTCTGTACCGCGGCGATCCAGAAGGCCATCGAGCGATGTGCCGGCGACGGCGGCGGCACCGTGCGGCTGACCGCGGGTTCATGGCTGTCGGGCACGATCTTCCTGCGCAGCGGCGTCACGCTCCAACTCGACGCGGGCTGCACGCTGCTCGGCAGCACCAACCGTCTGGATTATCTCCACCTCAAAAGCGACGATCCGCCCTCGGCCGCGCCCGTGGTGCACGACCTCATTGTTGGCGAGAAACTGGAGCGCATCGCCATCCGCGGCGCGGGCAGGATTGACGGCAATGGCTCCGTCTGGCGCGACCCGAAAGGCAAACGACCGAAGGCGATCCTTTTCAGCGGTTGCCGCGACGTGCTCGTCGAGGACATTCACATTGTGGGCACTGGCAGTTGGGCGCAGCACTATCGCAACTGCGACCGGCTTGTGTTGCGCGGGATCACGGTGTTCAACCACGTGACCTTCAACAACGACGGCCTTGACGTGGATAGTTGCCGCGACGTGACCATCACCGGCTGCAACATTGACTCCGACGACGACGGGCTCTGTCTCAAGAGCACCTCGAACCTGCCGTGCGAAAACGTGACGATCAGCGACTGCAAGGTCAGCAGCCACTGCAACGGTCTCAAGATGGGCACCGAGTCCGGCGGCGGTTTCATCAATATCAAGATCAGCAAGTGCTCCGTCAGCTCGCCCAAACGTTCGAAGGCGATCTACGGCAACCAGCGTGGACTGGCCGGCATTGCGTTGGAGATCGTGGACGGCGGGAAGATGGACCGCGTGAGCGTCAGCGACATCGATATCGAGGGCGTCAGCGTGCCGATCTTCGTGCGGCTCGGCAACCGCGCCCGCATCTACAAGCCGGCCACAACCAAACCCGGTGTCGGCACGCTCCAAAACGTCGCGCTCCGCAACATCGTTGCCCGCGGCTGTTCGACGATCGGCTGCTCCATTACCGGCCTGCCGGACCATCCTGTGCGCAACGTCACGCTGGAAAACATCCAACTCGGATTTGAAGGCGGCGAAGGCAAGGGCACGCTCGCGAAACCGGTGCCGGAACGGCCGGCGAGCTATCCGGAATCCAAAATGTTCGGCACGCTGCCGGCCTGGGGGTTCTATTGCCGGCACGTGTGCGGCCTGAGCTTCCGCAACGTACAGTTGCGCACCACTAAGCCTGACCTGCGCCACGTGTTTGTCTGCGACGATGCGGAAGACGTGACGCTCGCCAAATTGGACGCACAGTTCTCACCCGGCGCGGCGGCGATGATCAGGCTGATCCAATCGAAAGGAATCCTGCTGAGCGATTCGCCCCTGAAGGCGCCCGGTGGCACGCTGCTGGAAGTGTCGGGAAGCGAGAGTTGCCGCATCAAACTTCAGAAGAACGATCTCGGCAGCGTCGGTAAGGTTGTTGAACTGTCCGCCGATGTTCCTTCCGATGCCGTCTCGCAATAGCCCGGTCGCGCGATGGAGGATTTACGGCGCGCTGACCTGGTTTTCCTTCCCGCGGTCCTGCACGGCTTGAACGGCAACGCCGGGCGTGGATTGGACGACGTTGCCCGTCACGCGATTGCGGTCGCCCGTAATGCGGATGGCGACGCTTTCGCGTTTGCCGGCTCCCGTGGTCATCTCGCACCGATTATCGGTGACCACATTATCACTGCCGGTAACCGCAATGGAAACGCCGCGCGCCGCGCACACGGTGTTGCTCGTCAGTGTTTGGTGAGAACCACCAAGAAGCACACCGACGCCGCCACAACCACGGATGCGGTTGCCGGAAATGCTGTTCGAGGCGGTGCCGGTTTGGATTGCCACTGCGCTCCGGCTCGTGTCGAAGAACTGGTTGTCGAGGATACGGTTGCGAACGTTGAGTTCCGGTTGTCGGCACCAGCGCCAGAGGTTGATGCCGGCATTGCACGCCTCAAACCGGTTGCTTCGCACGAGACAATCGTTGGCGTCGTTGAGTTCCACGCCCACATGACAACGGGCAACGCGGTTGCCGGTCGCACGGCAACCGGTTGCGAAATGATCGAGATCGATCGCCTCATCCACCGTGTCTTCAATGACACAGTCCTCGACCACACCGTCAGCGACCGCATACATCGCCACACCGCGCCCGAAGCACTGTCGGATGATGCAGCGGCGCACTATCAGCCCGCGCACGGGTAGTCCGATTGGGCCGCCCTCATAGCTGTAACCACCTTCTGCCAGCACGCCGCACCGGACAACATGGCCGGAAATCTTCGGGTCGTTGGCACGCCGGCCGCCTTCGAGCGTCAGACCTTCGATCACGATGCCGGCACTGGACTTAGTGACATGAAAGATATTCGGCTCGGCCTCGGGATAAAGCCGCGTCTTTGCCGGCGCGGCAAACGCCAGCGGCTCGGCCAGCACCAGCCGGTCCGATTCGACGCGCGCCAGTCTGGCGATGAAGTAGGGATCTGGTTTGCCGGTGAACCGGTTGGTTTTTCCGGGCGCACAGAAATGCAACCGCATCCCGTTGGTGAACCCGGCAACATTGTCCACGCTCAGCGCGCTGGCGCCAATCGCCGCCGCCTCGACTGTCAGTGTGTTCGGCATCGGCGGCAGACGCAATATCGCGCCCGGCTTGCCGCGAATGGTCAGGTTGGTCGCGCCGGCGATCCTCAGGCTGCTGCGAATCAGATACTCGCCGGCCCCGATGACAATCTCGCCGCCGCCCTGGTGGTGCGCGGCATCAATCGCCGCCTGAATCGGCTGCTCATTGACGCCGTTGAATCGCCCGCTGCCATCCTGAGTGACAGAGAACAACGACTCTGCTGGCGCGCCCACCACTGGCGCCGCACACAGAATCCAAGCCGCCGCCATCACCAAAGCACTTGCCGGGATTGTCCTTGTCTTCATGGCATCTTCACTTCCTCGCGGCCCATTTACCTCCGTCGGCGATTGAAACACAAGGACGGACGTCGGCGGAACGGCGAGGTGATTGATGCAAGAGTTGTGTGGAGTTGTTGTGTCTCGCGCGGTAGCATCGCGAGCCATCGTCACATGAAGATGCCAACGCTCAGCCTCATCGCGCTCGCGCTTGCCCTGCAAGCCAGCGCTGCCACGAAAGAATTGGGCGGCGGTTTTCGCGACCACGGCGTCGCCACCCCTGTGAGCAATCATCGTGGCATCGTGGCCACCGCGGACGGCGACGGACGGGACGCGGTGCTCGTGTGGCTCTACGACTATCGCGGCGGTTACGCATTGCTGATGGTTGACGCCGAGACGGGCAAGAGCCAGCAGTTCCCCACGCCCTACCCGTGGGGCGGCGACGGGCCGTTCGCCTCGATCCTCTCGCGCGCCGGCAAATACTACACGCATTTCGGCAGTCACTTCTCCGAATTCGACCCGGCCGGGCGCGCGTTCACGTTTTGGCAGCGCACCAAGCCACAGATGGCCATGAGCATGACCGAAGCCGACGACGGCACCCTCTGGTCGGCGAGCTATCCCAACAGCGGACTGGTGTCGTTCAACCCTCAAACGCGCCAGTTCAAGGACCACGGTTACATCAACAAGGAGAACTGGGCGCAATACCCGCGCAGCGTGGCGGTGGACGATGCCGGCTGGGTTTACGTCAGCATCGGCAGCGCCGCCGGCCAGATCGTCATTTACGATCCACAGACCGCCACGGCCAAACCGTTTTTCGCAGCAAAGGATCGAGTCAAAGGCTACCCGCCGGTCTATCGCGAGACGGACGGCAAGGTCTATGGACACGCGCCCGGAAACCCGACCGACGGTTGGTTTGAATTTTACAAAGGCGAGGCGCGCAAGATCGGCAAACACCAGCCGAAGCCCAGGACGATCATCGCCGGCAGCCAGGGCTTGGTTCATCGCGAGTTCCCCAGTGGCAAGCGCCTGAAAGAGTGTGGCACGCTGGAGCATATTTTGATTGTGGAGGAGCCGAAGACGCGGAAGTCGAAGTCGGTGAAGTTCGACTACACCAGCGAAGGCGCGTACGTCATGGGCGTGGCCGCCGCGCCCAACGGCACCCTCTGTGGCGGCACGGCGTTCCCGATGCGGTTCTTCAGCTTCAACCCGAAGACCGACTCGTGGATCAACTGCGAAGCCTACGGCCAGTTCAACACCGTCGCGCGACAGGGCGAGAGGTTCTTCTTCGGCGGCTACGGCCACGGTTTCCTGCTGGAGTGGAATCCGTCACAGCCGTGGGTGGACAGCAAGAAAGGCAAACCCGGCTGCAACCCGCTGTTTCTGACCGACTGCCATCCTACCATCAACCGTCCGCACGCGTTGCTCGCGCATCCCGACGGCCGCACCCTCGTGCTCGCCGGCACGCCCGGCTATGGCTACACCGGCGGCGGGTTGCTGTTCTGGGATCGTGAGACACGCCAGAGCGTGCTGCTGACGCACGAGCAGATTCTGCCGGAGCATTCGACGATGAGTCTCGCGGCGTTGCCGAACGGCAAATTGCTCGGCGGCACCACCACCAGCGCCGGCACCGGCGGCGAGCGAAAAACCACCGAAGCACATCTCTATATCATGGACATGACCACGAAGAAGCTCGACTGGCATGCTGCCGTGCTTCCCGGCACGCAGGGCTACACCGATCTTCGTCCCGGCCCGAACGGCCTCGTCTTCGGTGTGGCCGACCAGAAGCGGTTCTTCGTCTTCGATCCCGCCGCCCGCAAGGTCGTCCACGAACAAGACCTCGCCGCCGAGTTTGGGCCGACGACCTCGCAACAAGGCCCGCGCGTCTTCGTGACCGACGGCAGGGGCCGGTATTACGTCCTTTTCCAGAAAGGCATCGCCCAACTCGACCCGGCCACCTTCAAGATCACGATGCTGGCAAAATCGCCCGTCCGCATCGGCTGCGGAGGCGATTACCTTGATGGACGCATTTATTTCGCGACCGGCTCGCACCTTTACAGCTACACACTCGCCGCAGAACACTGAACCATGAAAACACTGCCCCAACTGCTGCTCGCATTCGCACTCGCAACCACCGCCGCCATTTCGGCGGAGGCGCCCGATTTGGAGTTCATTGACACCAGTTTCGAGAACGCGTCGCCTCTCTGGTATGAGTTCGCCGCCGACGGGACGATTGTCGTGAATCTGCTCTACGACCATGAGCGCAATTCACCCAACCGGGCCGCTGGGCATTTCCATTTTCTGCTTCACGCCAAGCCCGGCTCCAAACTGACGCTGGAGTTCAAGAACCTCGACAACGTCTGGAACGGCCGCCACGGCTCCGTCGCGAGAGAAATGAAAGCGGCCTCCATCTCCGAAAACGGCCGGGATTGGAAAGTCGTCCCGATGGACAGCCTGCCGGAGAACCGCGTACGGCTCACCGTCGAGATGCCCGGCCCCCGGCTCTACGTCGCGCGCATCGAGCCCTACCGCCTCTCCGACCTCGACAGCTTGCTCGCATCCATCCGCAGCAACCCGCTTGTGGAAATCACGCCCGTCGGCAAAACCGTGCAAGGCCGCCAGGTGGCGATCATCCGCGTCGGCAACGAGAACGCGCCGCACCGGGTCTTCATCCGTGCGCGGGCGCATCCGTGGGAAACCGGCGGCAACTGGGCCGTCGAGGGACTCATCCACCGTCTCCTGAAGGGCGACGCAGAGGCGAAGAAGTTTCTCCAACAGTTTTGTCTCTACGTCATGCCGATCGCAAACAAGGACGGTGTCGCGCGCGGCATGACGCGGTTCAATCTTCAGGGCAAGGACCTCAACCGTAACTGGGACAAGCCCGCCGACCCGCAGCTCTCGCCCGAGAACGCAGCGCTGGAAAAGTGGCTGGAGAAAATGACCGCCGCGGGCAAGCGTCCGCACCTGGCGATGGAACTGCACAATGACGGCGGCGGCAATCTGCATATCAGCCGCCCGGACGTGCCGCAATTGAAGCAATACCTGGAACGCATGGCACAGCTGGAGAAATTGCTCCGCCAGCACACGTGGTTCACGGAGGGCAGCACGAAGGCGACGTTCCGCAACCCCGGCTCGCTTGGCGACGGTTGGCTGGAGCGCTTCGGCATTGACGCGGTGGTGCTGGAGTTCAACTGCAATCGCATCGCCGGTCTCAACGACGTCGCCACGGGCCGGCACTGGCAGACCTTCGGCGAAAAGCTCGCCACGGTCTTCCACGAATACTTCGCCGGGGCAAAACCGTGATGGAACGATCAAGGGCAGCCGTGCAACAAATCAGGCCTGCGAACCCGGACAACCCCGACGCGGGAGGCTGTCCGCGAGTTCTGAGCCTGCTCATCGCCGCACAAGCCGGCGTGGTTCTGCTGGCCGGGCTGAACATCGCATGGGCTGGCACGCGCGCGTCGCTGCCGATGGGCGAGTTTGTTCGCTGGCGCGAGTTGTTGTCGCTGGGGATTTTCACGCCGTTGTCGATGGTGCTGCAATTCCTGGTGGTGTGGACGCTGGAACGTGGACGACGCGACGCCACAGGACCGCTGACGTTGTTCGTGCTGGCCGTGTGCTGGCTCAGCGTCTCGATGGGTGTGCATGAACCCATCATCGCGCTCATCCGCGCCGGCGGGCCGCGCTTGGCGGACAGCCTCTGGTTCTGGAAAGAGGTCTTCAGCCACGCGAGTTGTTTCGCCCTTACACGGCGTTGTCGCTCGCGCTCGTGTGGAGCCAGGTCCGGAATCCGCTGGCGCGGCCGATGAGCGGCGCGATGGTCGCGTTGTTCATCGCATGCAGTTTGGTGACGGGTGCAGGCATCTATTACTCGCTTCTTCCCGCGAAAGATATCCAGGTGGACAAGTGGGTCATGGTCGCAACGATCATCGCCATCATGTCGCTGCGCGGCCGCCGCCCGTTGATGCGATTGCCGTTGAACATGGTCATGGAACCCGCCTATATCCTCGCGTTGCTGGCGTTGGCAATCCGTTGAGACAAAGGAGAAGGAACACTGGCTGCCAGCGAAGTGTCATCAGCCGTCCTGAGTAACTTGTATTCGGCCCGCTGCTTTGGCAGCATCAGTATACGACGATGAAATTCCTGCCGATGAGCGAACTACTGTTGCCGGCGTGGAAAAACGGCTATGCAGTGCCGGCTTTCTGTGCCTGGAATGCGGAAATCACCGAGACGATCCTTCAGGTGGCCACGGAATTGGAGGCGCCGGTGATTTTGATGAGCGGTCCCGGCGAGTTCCCGCTGAATCCGCCGGACACGATGGGGCGCATATCGCGGGCAATCGCGGAAAAGTACAACGTCCCCGCCGCGCTGCATCTCGATCACGGCGACTCGCCGGAGATCGTCGCGGCTTGCCTCGAGGCCGGCTACACGTCCGTCATGCTCGACTATTCCACGCGACCGTTTGACGAAAATGTCGCGGCGCTCAAGGCCGTCGTTGCCAAGGCGCATCCCAAAGGTGTGACCGTCGAGGGCGAGATCGGTTCCGTCGGCAAAGTGGACAGCTCGACTGTCGAGGGCGGAAAAAGCTCCACGCTCACCGATCCCGCCGAAGCGGTGCGCTATGCCGAACTGACCGGCGTGGATGCCCTGGCCGTCTCCATCGGCAACGCGCACGGCATCTACACCAAGCTGCCGGTCTTCGATTTTGAGCGGCTGGAAAAAATCCGCCGCGCGATCGGCGTGCCGCTGGTGCTGCATGGCGGTTCCGGCACGCAGCCGGAATACATCCGCAAAGCGGTGTCGCTTGGCATGGCGAAGGTCAACGTCGCCAGCGAACTCTGCAAAGCCTTCCGCGACGCCTACGCCGAGCAACACGCCGGCGGCCGGACCGGCTGGCTGCCGACGCTGCTGGGCGCGACCAAGCCGGCGATCGCGAAGGTCGCGGAACGATGGATCACGCTCACCGGCGCCGCGGGCAAGGCGAGGTGAACGGCAACCGCTGGAGGACACGATGGCCAAGGTTCACTGCATCGGCGTGTTGGTGGTGGATGCGCTGAGCGGTCCGCTGCCGCAGTATCCCGTCCCGAAGATCAAGACACAGGTCAACACCAAGTCCATCAAGTTCCTGCCCGGCGGCGGCGCGGCCAACACCGGCTCGGCGCTGGCGCAGCTCGGCATTTCTACGGCGATTTTCTCGAAGGTCGGCGGCGACATGAACGGCGCGTTCCTGCTCCAGGAACTCGCCAGGAGCGGCGTCGGCGTGGCAAATATCCGCGTCTCGAAAGAGGAAACCACGCCGTTTACTTTCGTCGGCGTTCATCCCGACGGTGACCGATCCTTCATCCACACGCCCGGCTGCAATCTGACGTTTTCAGTGAATGATCTGGATCTGAACGCGCTCTGCGACTGCGAGTTTTTGTTTTATCAGGATATGTTCGTGCTGCCGGCACTGGACCCGGCCGTCCCGAAACTGCTCGGCGAAGCGCAAAAGCGCGGCGTCATCACGCTGCTCGACGAGTGCTTCGGACTTGGACCGAACCGGACGATATTCGAAGCTGCGCTGCCACATTGCAATGTGGTGATGCCAAGTTACGACGACATGCTGCACATCTATCCGGGTCTGACGCCCGAGAAGATCGCCCGAACGTTGCGCGAAAAAGGCGCAAGCCGGGTCGTGTTGAAACTCGGCAAGGACGGCTGTCTGGTGGCAAACGAAACGGGAATGCTTCGTGTGCCGTCGGTGGCGACGGAAATCGTGGACACCACGGGTGCGGGCGATTGTTTCGACGCTGGCTTCATCGCGGGTCTCGCAAACGGTCTGAGCGACGCGGCGGCCGCGAAAGTCGGTGCTGCCACTGCGGCTGCGTGCATCCGCCACGTTGGCGGCGCGGTAGGAATCCCGAAATACAGCCAACTGCTGAAATCCATCGACGAACTCCGATCATGAACATCCACGGCGTCATCAGCACCTTGTTGTTTTTGCCTCTGGTTGCGTTCGCAGGAGAGCCGGCCGACTGGATCAAAGACGTGACGAATCTGATGGTCGGGCCGATGAAGACCAATTCGCTGCCGGCGGGCACGACGTTGGAGAACCTGCTCAATGATTTTCAGCCGGAACTGACGGAGTGGAGCGTCTTCCAGGGAATGAAGAAGAGCGCGCTGAGCGCGCATCGTTTCTTCCCCCGCGTCATCGCCGGCGGCATCGAGTATCAAGAATACGAATCCAAGGGCAGGGAATGGGAGCGGCACTTCCACAGCGACTGGGCCGTGGACGAGGAACACGGCGTGGCGATGGACATCCACGGCAACCCGATCCGGCATCTGGCGTGGGGCGGGGAAGGCAAGGGCGGCACGCGATGGAACGTCTGCCACAATGCGCCCAAGTGGCACGAGTTGCAGAAGGACAGCGTAGTCGGTCTTGCCAAACGCGCTGGCGTCGCCGTCGTGCGGCAGGACAACATCGGCGTGCCCGTCGGCATCACCGCGCCAGGCTGCTATTGCCGCGGGTGCAAAGCCGGCGTGCGCAAGCTGCTCGCTTCGCGTTTCACGGCCGGCGAGTTGCGCGCGCTTGGTGTCAGCGATGTGAATGATTTCGACATCGCGCGTTATGTGCTCGATCGCAAGCTGCTGGGCAATGCCCGCATTGCGGCAGCACTCGACGACCCGATCGTCATCGCATGGGAGGACTTTCAGTTCGCATCGAACCTCGACGCGTGGCGCGACATCGTGTCAGCAACGAAGGCGGTGCGCGGCATGCCGGTCTGCGGCAACCAAGGCTGCGCCAACATGAACGCCTGGTCGAGCGTGCTCCTGTCGCAGCCCAACGACGTCGTCTTTCTAGAACAATGGACCCAGCGAGCTTATCCGACTGCGCGGCTGACACTCGGTTACAAGGTCCAATGCGCCTCCGGCCGGCACGCGAAGCCCGTCTGGGTCTGGGGATTCCCGACCCAGCATTCGATGGAACAGGTCGTCGGTTCGGAGATCTTTGTCGCGGAATGCTTCGCCAACCAGACGACGCCCTATTTTCTCATCAACAACTATTTCTGGTCGAAGGCGACCGGCACGCAAATCGTGACGCCAACGCCGAAGGTGTGCGAGGCTGTCGCCTCCTGCGCGCAGTTCGCCCGCTCCCACAAGGAACTGCTGACGCGCGTGCATCGCAGTTGCGCGGATGTGGCGCTGGTTTATTCGGTGCCGTCGTTCCTTTACAAGGTTTGCAGCGCGATGCAGTTCGGCTCTGGCAACGGGCTTTATCAACGGCAGGCGGGACACCTAGAAGGCATGAGCCAAGCGCTGGAGCGACTGCGCACGCCGTATGACGTCGTGATCTTCGGCTCGCCGGACTACTGGAACGACGACGACCTGGCCGCAACGCTGGGCCGTTACAAGGTGCTGATGTTGCCGAACGCCGAGTGCATGACCCGGCAACAAGCCGCGGCGGTGCGTCAATTCGCGCTCAACGGCGGTCGCGTAATCGTCAGCGGCGATCTCGCCATTCGCGACGAGCACTACCACCAATGCTTGCAGCCGTCGCTCAACGGTGATCTCGACGGCCGGATGATCCGGATCGGCGACGCGCCGGAAGCGTTGCGACGGGCTTTGCAGGCGAAGATCAAAGCGGAGGCTGGCGCTCATCAACGACTTACGTTGAACCAGACCGCGCCGCGCGCCATCGCGTTCCGCGGCTGGAGCAAGGCCGATCACGTGAGCGGCATGGCTGACAGTGACTACGCCATTTACCTCGACGTCACTTTTCAGGACGGTTCCAGCCTTTGGGCGCAAACGGCCAACTTCGCGAGCGGCACGCATGACTGGCAACTGGCCCAAGGCGTCCTCGATGTGGACAAACCGGTGAAGACCGTGGACGTGTTCGCGCTCTTCCGCCGGCGCACGGGCCAGGTCTGGTTCGACGACGTGTTTGTCGGAGAACAGGGCAAAGACCGGAACCTGTTGGGCGATTGGCTGCCGCACCAGAACGGATTCCAACGCGATGCTGCTGTGACGCGTAGCGGCAGGCCTTCGCTGCGTTGCGCGATCGCGGCGAGCGGACCGTCGGATATTTCGCAGACCGATGACTTCAAGCGAATCGCAACCGCCGTCAAAAATGCGATGCCGGGGCTGACACCGGTGCTGGAGACGAGCGCACCCCCAACCGTAACTATCAACCCGGTGCTGCGCGGCAACCGGCTGATTGTCCATCTGCTCAACTACGATTGCGACCTCGACACGGATACGCTGACGGAAAAGAGAGACGTGAAGGTCCGCGTTCGTCTCCCCCAGGGCGCCGCCGTCGGGCCGATGACGCTGTGCGAGCCGGGCAAGCCCGATACCGCGTTGCCGGCCAAGATTGACGGTGGCTTTGTCGAGTTTACGGTTCCCAGGCTGCGCGTGTGGGCCATAGCCCACTGCGAGCTGTCGAAGCGGTGAAATGGCTTGATCCCAATTGCTGAGAATCGTCGAGTGACCCAACCATGAACATCAACGAGGTTCGCGAGAAGCTTTACGGACTGGCGATGGCCACGCCGGTCATTGACGCCCACACGCACGTCCAGGACGACATCACCGGTTTCACGAAAAAACTCGCGGCGGGCAATCTCGCCGGCACGCAAGCGTCCGTGAACAAACCGCCTCGCAGCGTCGTCGAGGAAGGCATCCGGCGCGGGCGGCTGGCGCGGCGCACGATGACCGACGCGACGCACGGGTTGTTCTACTCATGGTTCGCGCAAATCGTCGAAGGCGCGGGCAACCACCTCAACGACGCCATCGCGCGGATCGGGTTCAACACCGAGAAGGAACGCCGCGCCGCCGCAAAAGTACTATTGGAACAGCTCCGCGACAGCCGCTATTCCGAATACGCCGGGTGGCTCCGGTACATGTTCCGGCTTTATCGCGGCGTGCCGAAAGATTTGGACCCGCTCGATCCCAAGAACCTCGACATCGTCGCCGACGCCATCGCCGCCGAGCGGAACGATCCGCGGTTTGCCGAAAAAGTCCTCAAGGACCACAACGTCCGCGCCTACGTGACGAGCATTGAGAACCGTGACAAAGTGCCGCTGATGCCGCCGGTCCGGCCGCGGGACGTGAACCTCGCGTATTGCACGCATCCGGAGGCGTGGAACATGTTCGACTTCAACGGGCTGATCTGGCCCGACCGCGCCACCGATTTCGGCCTGTTCACACAGGGCCACAAGTTCGAGGCTGAGAAATACATCCTCCACCTCGAAGAGTATTTCGAGCGCGAGCTTGGCAATGTGGCGGCGCTCCAGGAGGCGACGCGCGAGTTTTTCTGGAAAATCCTGCGCAGCCCGAAGAGCAACCCGAAGAGCCGCGTTCTCTATGTGGACGGTTTTCAGGCGCAGGACTGGCGGTTCAGCCGGCCGTATTCGAAGGCGGTCGTGGACTGGGCGCTCGCCCATCACCGGGCGCAACTGGACGGCGAGAACCGCCAACAGGTGATCGCGTGCGTCGCCGAGGCGATGCTGGAAGCGCTCAACGACATCGGCAAGGAACGCAAGGATGCCGGCGCGCGGTTCGGCGTCTGTCTCCAGCTCTGTGGCGGCGCGCGGCATTTCATGGATTGGGCGCGGGAAATCCAGTCCTTCCCGGAATACATCCCGAACCTGCCGCAGGATGAGTATCCGGTGTGGGCACGCTATCCGTACGTCCACTTTGAATACATCTCCGCCCACGAAATGCTCTATAACGACATGGCCAACGCCGCCAAACAGGTCGGCAACGTTTCCGCCGGGCCGTGGTGGCACTATTTCCGCCGGCACAAGATCGCGCGGATGGTGCGCGACCAGCTCAGCATGGGACCGTTGAAATCCATCGCCTGCGGGTTCACCGACGCGCGGTTCGTGGAAATGATCGCAGCGAAATACGTCTCGGTGCGTCTCGGCGTCGCCGACGCTCTCGCGGAGCTTGTCGCCGACCGGTATTCGCCACTGCACAATGATTTCGACGCGGCGGCGGCTGTGATGAAGGAATTCTTCTTCACCAACCCCGCCGCAGTGCACGGCATTCCGATTAAATAGCGGCGAATGAATGTAAAAAGGAAACCAACGATGAAACTCCCTGTAATCATTCTGTCCTGCCTCGTGTTGTCCGGCGCCGCGTTCGTCAACGCAGCCGATTCCCCGGTGATTCCCGCCGGCTGGACGACGGCAGCGCCACGCGACGAAATCACGCCGCAGTTTGCCTGCGAGCCGGCGGCGGGTCTCGACCGACAGCCCGCGCTGGTCATTCGCCGCGACGGCCGCGACGGACTCGCACGTTGGTGGGTGCAAACCCCCCCGGTCCCCCGAGGGCACCACCTGCGCGCTTCGGCGTTTCTGCGCGCCCCC
>CAZGGF010000125.1:0-5485 GCA_964524715.1 uncultured Verrucomicrobiota bacterium
TTGCGCGATCCACTTCAACCCCTCTTCGTTGTATTTCTTGCCGTCCAACCGTTTGTTGTCACGCAACGATTCGGCGGCCGCGTCAAGGAACCGTTTCCATCGCGGCGCGTAGTAGCCGGAGAGCATCCCGGACCACTGCCTGCGCGCATAGTCATTGATCGCATAGGTCTCGCCCCAAAGCGTCAGCACGCGGCGGGCGTTCCACTCGCACTTCGCGCGCTCGGCCGGCGTCGTACCCCAACGTTTGGCGTCTTCGAGCCAGCCGCCAAGCAGGAACTCCTGTCGCGTGCCAAGCAACTCATCGAGATCACCCATCAGTTCAAGAAATCGCTGTGACGTTTTTTCAAATTGCGTGAGATCTTTCGCACGCCACGCCTTGACCATGTCGTTGTGAAGCAAACCCGCATAGTCGGCCAGCACCTGCCGCGCGACGTTCACCAAATCGAAGCGAAACGTGTCCACCTTGGCAAATTCGCCTGCTGCCTGAAGCAACTCGCGCCACGCCTCAACCAGACGCGCCTCATCGTAGGGAACCGTCCAGCGGGACTTCTCCAGTGACGGCGCGGAAGTGATCGCCGACATGCTTCGTGACGGGAGGTTGAGGACCGTATCCAGCAACGCCTGCCAGCCACGCTGCGCGTTGTTGTTCGCGCAACCGTATCGATGGCGCGCGTAATCACCGATCCACGTTTTCAAATCCACAGCTTCGTCGCGCCACGCGTTCTCGAACATCAGGTCGTAGGCGACCGGGTTGTAACAGAGCCCTTCATTGACGAAGCCCAGCCCGGCAAGCTGGCCACATTTCGGGTCGTGTCGCGCGGCCAGCAGGCCGTCGTTGTTGCGGCTCAGGGCCGCGCCCAGTCCGACCGTCCGCCCGAAACTCTGCACGTTGCACCAAAGCCACGGCTTGCCGCAAAACGCATCGGTTTTGTCCCACATCGGCGTTGTCTCGCAATAGAGGTCGAGCACGACCATCCGATCGTTCGGGATGGCATCGAGGAACGACTTGAACCGCGGCTGCGTCCAGAACTTCCGCTGGTTCATAAACGCCCATCCTTGCAGCACCCATACCGCTTGCGGGTCGCTTGCCGCCATGCCGTCGTAGATGGCGTGCCCGAGGTCGGCCAGATACTTCAGATCGCCGTTCGGCGGAACCATCTCAATGAACGTGTCCGCCGCGTAAAGGTGGTCGGTACCGAATCGCTTCTTCTGCTCCTCCAGAAACATCCGCGCGATCTTCGCAAAAAGAGGGTCAAGCGGGTCGAGCAAATGCGTCTCCCACTCGATCCACTTGATGCGCTGGAGCGGCGCGTTCGGGAACAACTGCGCGACGGCAGCGGGCACGTGGCCGGTGAAGCCTTGCAGCACCGGTGTCATGCCCAGTTCGCGCTCGCGGGCGAGAATCTTTTTCCCCAGTTCCTCGTGACGCGGAATCCAACTCTTCGGCAGCGGACCACCGTAGCCATCCAGGCAACCCATCCACTGGAACGGCAGATACGGCGGCCCGGCGAGAAACTCGGTGATTTGCGCGTCGCTCATGCCGAGCCGTCGGCAGACCGCCTGCCAGATCGCTTCCTGGCCCGTGACCGAGAGCGGCATGTTCACGCCGTTGAGCGCCATCCAATCAATGAGCCGTTCCCACTGCTTCCAGTCCCACCACGGCAGTGAGTAGCCAAAGCAACAGTAGTTGAGATAATAGCGGTACTTCGTCCAACTCACCCGCCGGACCTTCGGCTCCACTCGCGGCAACGGCTGCGGCAGGTTCAATTGGTTGCCATACCATGACACATGGCAGTGGCAGTGATGCTTGAGAAACCAGTTCAGTCCCATCGCCATCGCCACGCCGTTGTTACCGCGGATGACGACTTTGCTGTCGCGGCTCTCGATCTCAAAAACATCGCGACCGCTGTCCGCGGCGATCAACTCGAAATCGAACTGATTGGCGTGACCGGGAATCAGGCGGGCCAGCAAGGATTTCGTCGCCAGGGTCGCATCGTGCGGCTCGCCCGCGCACACACAGACCGTCAACAACAGGCACGGGAGCATTCCGAAGAATTGTTTCATGGCAACATCCTCTCACTTGCCCAACAACCAACTCGCGGCATTCTGCCAGAACCGGTTGTATTCATCCCAGTAAACAAAATTGCAGCCCCAATGCGGCGCAGGATCCGATGTGTAGGCGAGCACGCGGCCCTTGCCAAACTGCCCGACCGCCAGCATCGGGTCGCGCGTGCCTTCCCACACCGCCAGCACCTCGCAGCCACGCCGCGGCTTGACGATGTTGTAACCGAGAATCGGCGGCATCGTTGCAAGATTCATCCCGGCGAGGACTGGATGCTTCCGCTTGCGCGCGCATCCTCGCCAGCCTTCGGTGCTCTCGCGCAAATCCTCGTGTTCGAGACACTCAACAGGCAACACCTCGCGCAACTGCGTGCGGCCCCAACCGCCTTTGCCCATCTCGCCATTGAAGCTCAGCCAGCCACCGAGAAACATCATATGCTTGCCCGCGCGCAATGCCTCCACTGTCAATCGCACGCGGTCCGGAAACGTCAGCGGCTTCCTGCCAAACTGGCTCCGGTCGAAGAACTGTGGCGCGAGCTGGAAATTTTTCGACTCCACGTCAGAAAACACGAAGGCGTCATACTCGGCCAGCACTTCCTCATAGCGCCCCGGCGCAAGCCGGTAGAACTCCCACGTCGGCACGCTCGTCACCTGATGAGCGCCGCCTGACTCAAGAGCGTTCTTCAGCCAGTGCCCGTAGTTGAAAATGTCCGTGCCTTTCCACGCGTAGTTGAAGGGGGTCTCGGCAAACATCGGACCCAGCATCACCGCCCAATCGCCGACGTAGTAGATCTTCGCCATGCACCGTTTCTATCAGACAGCCTCGATATGCGCTTCGCAACGACGGCAAAAAAATGTCGCTATTCTTGCCAAGCCGTTTCAATCTCCCATTTCCAAACCGCACACGAAACATCATGGCTTGCCCGATGGACATCACAGCGAAGACAGGTCTCGCCGCGCCGGTGGAGCGACTGGTGCTTGTGGACGAGGTGGAAAGAACCCAGACAGGGCCGTTCCAATCCCAAAGTCTGCCCGGCCATTTGCTTCACATCGTCATCTCCGGCGAGGTCCAGCAGTGGGCCGAAGGCCGGGCCGAAGTCTTCGGCAAAGGCTCGGTCGTGTGGTATCATGAAAATGAGCCGGTGCGCGGCCGAATCCTGCGCGCGCCGTGGCGTTTCATCACCATCAACTTCCACGCGCCCGCGATTCCGCCGCCGCCCGACGACCGGCGCGTGTTACGTGCCGGCCCCGCCACGCTGCGACAAGGCCGCCATCTGCTGGCGATCTGGCGTAATCGTGAGCTGCAACCGTTGGAACGGCAGCTCCGCTGCCACCGCGCGCTGATCGAACTGCTCCAGCATCTGCTGCCTCGCGCCGGCCTCCAGCCGCCGTTGCAGCCGGGCACAAAACTCTGGTGGCGCATCGAGAAACAACTGCGCTCACGACTGGAGGACGCTCACACCCTCGCCGACCTTCAGCGATCGAGCGGTTTCAGCGTTCGCACGATCATCCGTGTCTGCAAAGCGGCCACTGGCACGCCGCCGATGAAGCGGCTGAAGGAAATCCGCCTCGGCTATGCGCATGGACTCGTGCAGCACTCGGACCTGCCGATCACTGAAATCGCCTTTCGGGTCGGCTATGCCCGATCCCAGGAATTCTCACGCGACTACCATTATCGCTTCGGCTGCACACCGCGTGAAGATCGTCGCCGCCCACCGGATTATCGCCGTCTCGAGCGGCCACCCTCTGAGACGTGAAAGGGGTTGCTGCAAATCGCAACCCCTTTCTCGCTTCGGCTCTGGTTTGGCGAACACAGTCAATAGTGTTCCCATAAAACCAACCTGTCTCCATCCGAGCCCGTACCGGCATCAATGCTGTGTGACCATTTGATCGTCAGCGGACCGTTCGGCGTTTGCAGCCGCACAGAACTTGCCGGCGGCAATGGCCTGCGGCTTCTGCTTTTTTGCTGGCCAGGCACCTTGCGCGTCAGCCAGCAGAAATTCCACATGATTATCGATATAGAGAACGTTTCCACCGTCTTCACCATGGTTGCTGCCCAACCCTTGTTTAGCCCATCGCGGGGTGGATCCGGAAATGTCGGCGAGCTGATCGCATGCCAAAGGGAGGTCTTCTGTATTCAGTGCACCAAGACCGAATGCATAGGCGTAGGAGTTCTCACCGGCCTTCAGTGTCTCGCCGCGCGTCCCGCTTGTCGCCGACGCATCAAAAACCCCATCAACACGGTAACCACGCGTGGCTGCGCTCCTGCAGACAAACACAGCCTCCTTGTTAATCCAACGCGGGAACATCAATGCGAAGTGTTTGTTCGCACTGTCGGCCACTGATCCAGTGAACGGATAACGACCGTCGTTGTCCTGCGCGTAGGCATGCAAGGCGAGGCCCACCTGCCGCAGGTTATTGGAGCACTCTGTGCGCCGCATCTTTTCCATGATCTTGCCGATCTGCGGCATCACCATGCCCGCCATGATGCCAATGATCGTCATCACCACCAACAGTTCAACGAGTGTGAATCCTCGCGCGTGCACGCGGCCGTACGTCGTGGAGTTGATTGGGTTCATTTTCATCGTCGGCTCCTTTCCTTCAGTTGTTGTTCTACCCGCAACTCAACTTACCGGAGACCCGGCGACGTAAAAGTAAAAGGGCTGTAAAAGGTTGTCAGCCGACCCCAGGAGTCACCGCATACAACGCGCGGTTTCGCACGAACCAGTAAACCCGACGCCTGTCACCATGCCGACAGAGGACACCGGCATTACTTGACGGGGAATCTCACCATGAACACGGCGCCTCCGCCAGTTGCGACATCGCAACCAGTCTTCGCGCCATGAGCACGAGCCAGTGCCTGCACGAGTGACAAGCCCAGGCCAAGACCCGCCGGCAAATCCGTGCCACTGCCGCGGGTGAATGGTTGAAACAGCCGGTGGCGTAGCGCAAAAGGAACTCCCGGACCGTGATCCGCAACAGACAGTGTAACCTCACCCCCCTCTCGCGCGAGTGTCACGCGAATCGTGCGATCCACCGCGCCACGTGAGTACTTTTCAGCGTTGTCCAGGAGGTTCTGGAGAATTTCAGCGATGGCGTCTTTATCGAAGCGCACGGCTGGTAGGTCGTCGGCAATCATCGTCTCCAACCGCGCGCCAGCCGCTTCCAAGGCAGGCTGCTGGCGCGCAACACTCTCCCGCACAACCTCACCAAGATTGCCTGATTCCAACCGCACTCGCAACGTACCGCGCTCCAGACGGGTGAAACCAAGCACATTGGTCACAACGCGACTGAGCCGCTCGACTTCACCGACGATACGGCGGCGGGAGGCCGTCGGGGGGGCCGGGTCGGCAAGCCCGTTCGCCAGCCTCCCGCCCGACATCCGCAGCCCGGGCAGCCGCGGGCGCACATCTGGCGCGCCCGG
>CAZGGF010000126.1:0-3527 GCA_964524715.1 uncultured Verrucomicrobiota bacterium
CATCCCCGCCTCTGCACGCGGCTTGGACGGCGCTGTGTCGCCTAGCAATCGTATCGCCATGGGCTTCATCGGTGTCGGCGGCCAGGGTGGCGGACATTTGCTCGGTGGCGCATGGACTTACATCCCCGGCGGCTACAGTGCCCGCCCGGACGTGCAGGTGCTCGCAGTGTGCGACGTTCGACAGGAACGCCGTGAGCACGCGACCAAACGCGTGAATGAAAACTACGCACAAATGCCCGGTCGCAGTGGCAGCAAACCGTGCGAAGCGTATGTGGACTTCCGCCAGGTGCTGGACCGAAGCGATATTGACGCCGTGCTCATTGCCTCGCCCGCGCACTGGCATGCGATCATGGCAGTCATGGCGGCCGAGGCGGGCAAGGACGTCTATTGTGAGAAACCCACGGCCTGCACCATTCATGAAGCACAGGCGGTCGCAACAGCCGTGCGGCGCTACGGGCGTGTTTATCAAGCCGGCACACAGCAACGCAGCGAATACGGCGGCAAGTTCCGCCGTGCCTGCGAGTTTGTTCGCAGCGGACGGATCGGACGGTTGAAGGAGATTTACGCATGGCGGGACGGCGGCGCGATCCGGTGGCCATCGCGATTCGGCCCGGGCCGGCCAGTGCCGGCTGAACTGGACTGGGACCTCTATCTCGGCCCTGCGCCGTGGTTTCCCTATGACGGCAATGCGGGCTCGCACCGCTTCGACATCGGTGAACTCAACTGGGGCCAGCATCACTACGACATCGTTCAATGGGCTGCCGCCGCTGATGAAACTGGGCCTGTGGAGTTGTTCATGGACGAAGGCCGCACCGCCTACCGTTACGCCAGCGGCGTGACCGTCTTTGGGAAACCGTATCCCGGCGAGAAGGTTGGAGGCAATGGTGGCGCGTGTTTCATCGGCACCCATGGCCGCATCGCCGTGGATCGCGATAACCTTGTCTCCGATCCGCCCGACATCGTGCGGGAGCCGCTCCGTCCCAATGAGACGCGTCTTTACCACAGTGACAGCCATTCAGGAAACTTCCTGGAATGCGTTCGCACCCGCCAACGCACTATCTGCCACGAAGGCGTCGCCCATCGTTCGTCGAGCGCGCTGTTGCTCGGCGGCATCGAGAAACAACTGCAACGACCGCTGAAGTGGGACCCGCAACGGGAGCAATTTATCGGCGACGACGAAGCCAACCACATGCTCTCCATCGCACAGCGCCCACCGTGGCACATCTGAGGAAACAATGAGATTATTCTTCCTCATCGCCACTGTTCTCGCCGCTGTTCAGTTGCCCATGGTTGCCGCTGAAACGGCTGAAGAACAACAGATCGCCATTCTGCAATCAAGCGCCTCCCTGCAACAAAAGGACGCCGCCTGCGCAGAACTCAAGCGGGTTGGCACGGCTCGCTGCGTGTCCGCCCTCGCACCGCTGCTCGCCGATGAACAACTTACCCATTCGGCCCGATACGCGCTCGAGTCCATGTCCCAACCTGAAGCGGGGGCTGCGTTGATCGGCGCGCTGAACAAGACCACCGGTCTGGCCAAGGCTGGCATCATCAACTCCCTCGGCAACCGCCATGAGACCGCCGCGCTGACGGCGCTTACGCCCTTGGTCCGCGACCGTGATCCGCTCGTGGCCTCGGCGGCCGCCGTGGCCCTCGGAAAAATTGGTGGCGTCCAGGCACTTCAAGCACTGAACGCCGCGCGCGCTGATGCGCCACGCGAGGTTCAACCCGCCGTCATTGACGGTCTGCTCCGCTGCGCTGAACATTGTCTGGCCAAAAGTGACAACGCTGCTGCCTCTGCAATTTACCGGCAGTGCCTCGATTCCAAAGAATCACGTTTCCAGACGGCAGCCCAACGCGGTCTGATCCTCTCCGCGGGCAGGGATGCTGCCTCGCTGGCACTGAAGGCGCTCTCCAGCGATGATCGTTCCGCGCGTCTCGCCGCGTTGCAATTGATTGCCGGCATCCCAGGCTCAACCGCAACCAAGGCCTTTGCGAAATCCCTGCCATCCTTCGCGCCCGATCTTCAGGTCGCTGTGATCGACGCCCTAAAACAACGGGGAGACGCTGCAGCAATCCCCGCACTCGTCTCGGCAACCAGAACCTCCGCGGAAGTCGTATGCATTTCCGCCCTCCGAGCGATTGGCACACTGGGTGATGGTTCCGTGATTCCGTCCCTGGCGGAAACCGCCGCCACCACAAAAGGTGCTGTGCAAGAAGCCGCGCGAGATGCTCTCAACCACATCCATGGCAAGAACATCACCCAAGCCATGCTCGCACATCTGCCAAAAGCAACGTCGGAAGCCCGGGCAGAACTCCTCCTCGCGATGGGCCGACGCAGAGATGCCGCCGTCGTTCCGACCCTCCTGAAGATCGCTGCCAGCTCTGATCAGTTGTGCCGCACGGCTTCCCTCCAGTCGCTCGCTCTGACAGCAGACGAGAGTGTCGTGAGTGATCTCGTCAAGCTTCTGGCAAAGGCAGGCACCGACGCTGAACGCGACGCCGTGGAGCAAACCTTGCTGACCATCTGCAGCCGCAGCAAACGCAGCCAGACCTGCGCAGCGCCCGTGCTGACGGCGATGAAGGACGCACCGCCCCCTGTGCGTTGCGCGTTGCTGCGGATTCTCGGTCGCATTGCCGGCCCCGAAGCCCTTCAGGAACTTCGCGCCGCCACGCGCGACAAGGACTCTGCGATTCAAGACGCCGCCATCCGCTCCCTGGCCGATGCTGGGCGAGTCGACGCCATGCCCGACCTGCTCGCCCTTGCCAAGGATGCCCCCGCCCTGCCCCATCGCGTACTCGCCTTGCGCGGTTACTGGCGCGCGGTGTCCCTTGCCAGCGAATATCCGCCCGCTGATCGTCTGAAAATGTGCGCGGCGGGTTTCGCTGCGTCGCAGCGCCCCGAGGAGAAGAAGCTTGGCCTCATTGAGTTGGTGAAAATCCCCGACGAAGGCGCAATCAAGCTGGCCGAGTCACTCCTTTCCGATTCCGGCGTCCACGATGAAGCCGCACTGGCTGTCGTCCAAATCGCGCGCAACATATCTGGTGTGCACCGTGCCACCGCCAAAGCCGCGCTGAACCGGCTGCTCGCCAACTCGCCGGATGTCGTTGCATGCCAGGCGGCCGGAGCCCTTCTCAGCGAGCTTGAACCGGGCATTGGCTTCCTCATCGCATGGCAGGTGGCCGGACCTTATGCGCTAGCTGGCAAGAACCACCGCGCCCTGTTCGACATTCCATTTCCGCCGGAACAACCCCGTGCCCAACAACTGAACTGGCGGATACTGCCGTCGAACACAACGCCCGGCAAACCCACCCAACTCGATCTGCTCAAGTTCCTCGGCGGCGAGCAATGCGTCGCCTATGTCCGCACTTGCATTCACTCCAGCACGCAACAACCGCCGCGCCCCGATTTCGGCCCCGACGCCGGCGCGAAGGTCTGGCTGAATGGGACCCAGGTCCACGCCCACAACGTCGCCCGCCCCCTCACCCCTGGTTCCGTCACAGTCGCCGTCCCCTTCCTGGAGGGAGGG
>CAZGGF010000127.1:0-2625 GCA_964524715.1 uncultured Verrucomicrobiota bacterium
TCGGAGAAGTTCGTCCGAATGTCCGATTCGCTGATCCACAACTTCCCGTTCTTCGTGAGGCTCGCGATGGGAAAACGGATGCACGCGTGTTCGCCGTGCCCGCGGCGGTTGTACTGGGGCGGTCCCGCCCAAAAGTCCACGTCGGGCGAGGTCAACAATTCCCTGAGCGTTGCCTGACCCCCTTCCAAGTACCAATGGTTCTGCAAGTAGCCGTGGAACATCCCCACAAGCTGCTCGCGGTTGCATGCCTGTTTTACCGCCCGCGAGAAAATGAGCAGGCCGTCCTCCATGACCTTGTTGTGCACATAGTAGTAATCACGCACACGCTGGCTTTTCACAGGGTCCCAGAAGACGCCGTCATCCGCACTCTGCCGGCTGCGCGGATCGGGCGGCAATGCGGTGCCGAAATCCGCCTGCGGATCGCTCCATGCAGCGCGCAGTTTGCAGACATCGCCATCGTATTTCGATCGCAGATAATCGCGGAACGCCTTGAGCATCGGCTTCGAGAAATCCACGGCGTATTTGGAATGATCGTAGTCGCCCCAGTAATACCATTCCTCCGTGCCGCCCCCGCAGACGAAGTAGCCGATGATGTTCTTCGAGTAGGCTGATTGCCGGACGTGGGTGACATAGTTGTAAAGCGCCTCGGCCGTTTTCTGCCGCCACACTTCGGAAGCGAAACTCGGATAGCCGCGCTCCTCCAACGGTCGATCCGTCATGGCGTACCATTTGGTGAAGTGGTTTCTCGCGCCGTCATTGAACGCCATCGTCTCCTCGGGATAGTCCCGCGCGAAATGCGGCGGATTGCACACGTAGAGCCGGAGAACGATCCGTCCGTTGGGCACTTGATTGAGAAAACGGTTCAGTTGGTCGTCGAGTCGCTTGAACGTCGCCGTTTGGTCTCCCGGCCAGCCAACGCCGCCAACCATCTCGAAGTGCACCGGGAAGTTGCGGTTGGCCATTTCCCCGAGTTGCTCCAGTGTCCCCGCACACCGCGTGTAGATCATCGGGCCATAAGGTTTCCCGTCGAGCACAAGCGTTGGAACGCCGAGCACCGGTTTCACCTGTGCGAGCGTCTGCGGCCGGTCTGTCGGCTGGGCTTTGAAAGCCGTCAACTTCACCTTCATGTTCGGCGCCGGCCCTCTCAACGGGTCGCCATCCTGCCCATCCGGCACTCCATCCAGGTCCGTGTCGCTGCAATTGGGATTGGTGCCGCGTTCAAGCTCGGCGAGGTCGGGCAACCCGTCACGATCACTGTCAATAGGCGGACCGTCCTTTGCCTGCGCAACGCTGACAGAAACGCGCATGTCTGTTTCCCGCTTGGCCAATGTCCCGGCATAGCGTCCCTTGCCGGCGGCATGGGGAACGATTGTCAGTTTGATGTCGAAGTCGGACTCGATATCCTGCGTTTGCTGCCAGCCAAACGGCTCGGCGTAAATCCTCTCGAACTCATCCGCCTTCACCGAATCCATGAAGTAAAGCCCACTCGTGCCCGGCTGGCTGCGCAAGATGACGCCAATTCCAAAGGGTTTCTCACCCTGATAACTCACGTCATGCCATGACGGGTCGGGTGTCCACTTGTTTGAGGTTCCCGACGTGAGCAGCGCAACATCCGCGGCCGAGCTGTTGCTCGACAATCCCGGGGTCGGTCCCTTCGCTCGAAGTGAAACCGGCACCTTCAGCCATTCCAGCCGCGCCTTCTGTCTGGCGTTGTAATGGTGGTCAACCTCGATGAAGTCCTTGAAGAAACGATAGTCAGTGACCAGCGAGTTGCCCTTGGCGAGAAGATCCGGATACGTGATGCGCAGTCCAACGAACACCGGCCCGTTCGCCGTCTTCTCAATCGGCAACGCGCCAAAACCCTTCTGCGTGATCTGCTTCTTTCGGCCCGTCCACCAATGAATGCCATCCCCCAACATTTCGGTCCGTTGGTCGCCCTCCTTCAGGAGCAGCGATGTGATGGCGCCTCCTTGTGTCTGGTTCACGTGGGCGACATAGCCGTCCGTCTCGACGTGCCATGTATCATCAACCCGCGCCACCGGCTTTGTCGCACAGGGTTTCGATGAGATGTAGAGGTAATACCGGCGTTCCTTGCCGGGTGCGATCACGGCACCGGGATCGAGGACAACCCCCGGCCCGTCGGCTTGGACAGCCACCTCTTTGTCATCGGTCAAATCCCACGCACGAACTCCACCGGCCTTTGCCAGCAGTTGCGAGTCCGGCAACGAAATCCTGACGGGCCGCGCGAGCGCCGCGCCTGTCGCAGACGCCCAGAGCCGCACCAGCACACGATGCTCCGAGTCCGCGAAACGCCACGGTGCGTCCTGACTGCCGCCCGCTCCGTGTTCCGGAATCCCGCCCAGCACGAGGGCGGACAGGAATTGCGTGAGGAGGAAAACGATTGGATGACGGGTTTTGCGCATATCTACGTCCGTTGATATGCGGCCCGCGCCAACGATGCAATTGCAGAATGCTTCCGGAGGTCGCCTGTCCAGAAGTCGTTGAAAAACTCGGACTGCCAGATGCGATGTTGTAGATGACATGGGTATTGGCGGGCGAGCCATGAAAGGCTACACCCGCCAACATGAATACCTACAATCGTCAGATTATCTCTCAAGATCGAGG
>CAZGGF010000128.1:0-7572 GCA_964524715.1 uncultured Verrucomicrobiota bacterium
CCCACTTTGTTGTCGGCAGCTCGCGCCTCTGCGGTGAATCCGCCTCCCGTTTCGCGATTCGCGCTCCGC
This sequence comes from uncultured Verrucomicrobiota bacterium, assembly GCA_964524715.1. Classification (GTDB taxonomy): domain Bacteria; phylum Verrucomicrobiota; class Verrucomicrobiia; order CAIQCK01; family CAIQCK01; genus CAIQCK01. The sequence goes on from CAZGGF010000128.1 coordinate 70, forward strand.
GTTTCCCGCTCGCGTCAGGTCACTGCGGGGGCCGTTGGGGATTCTGTGTTTCTTCCCTCACGCGGCGCTGCATGAGATCCAGATAGCGGTCGGCTTCCTCGACGCTGGCGAAGACGGCTTCCTTGGGCAATGCGTTGGCGATTTCAATGACCTTGCGGATCGGTGGCTGCAAGTGCGCGAGGACACATCGACCGCCCAATGAACCGAGGGCCGAAGAGGTCTTCATCAGCACCCGCAGACCCATGCTGCTCAAGTAGTTCAGGTTGGCCATGTCGAACACCAACACGCGGGTGGCAGCGGTGAGCAGGGGGCGGATGCGCTCCTCGCACAGTGCGTAGGTTTGGGTGTCCAGACGGCCATTCAGAGCAACACGGACACGGCCGCCCGGTTCGTTCTCGACTATGATGTCCAGCATGGTTTGTCCTTTCGCTGCGGTCGATTCATCGGAACTCGGCAGGCAATGCCGCAATTCCGACTATATGTAAGTCTCCTGTAGCAAACTTGCGACGCTATCGTCCAGCATTTCCCTTCGACGAAGTTCCTCGAAACGGGCCAGCAAGTCTTCGACGCGCATGCGTTGCTTGTCGGCGCCCTCGAAACGGTAGGCCACGGAACCCCGGTGCATCATGACGATGCGGTCTCCCAGATTGACTGCCTGCTGCATGGAGTGCGTGACCATCAGGGTGGTCAGCTTGTGGCGTTTGACCACCTCTTCGGTGACGCGGATGACCTGGTCGGCGCTCTTGGGGTCGAGCGCGGCGGTGTGTTCATCCAGCAGCAGCAATGCCGGTTTGAGATAAGTGGCCATCAAAAGTGTAAGCGCCTGGCGTTGGCCGCCGGAGAGACTGCCGATGGCATTGCCGAGCCGGTTTTCCAGGCCCATCTTCAATTCGCTCACCCGGTCGCGCAACTAGCCCATGAGTTTCTTGTTGAGGGCCCAACCCAGGCCGCGAGGCTTGCCGCGCCGGGTGGCGAGGGCAAAATTCTCGGCGATGGACATGTTGGGAGCGGTACCTGTGAAGGGGTTCTGGAAAACGCGGCCAATCAGTCGCGCGCGCTGGTGCTCGTGCCACCGGGTGACGTTCTGGCCGGCGAGATGGATTTCGCCGGCGTCGAGTTGGAAGGTGCCGGCGACGGCGTTCAGGAGAGTGGATTTGCCGGAGCCGTTGCCTCCCAGGATGACCAGAAACGCGCCTTCGGGAATATCGAGGCTGACGCCGCGCAAGGCGCGGACCTCGTTGGCAGTGCCGGCGTTGAAAGTCTTGAAAATGTTCCGAACGGTGAGCATGTGCATTCCTTTACGGCGTGGCTTTTTGCGCGGCGGCGGGACGTTTCCGTTGTTGCAGCAGCCGCGGCAACACCAGCGCGGCGAAGACGAACAATGCCGTGACCAGTTTGAGATCGTTCGGGTTCAACCCCCATCGCAGGGCGATGGCCACGAGCAACCGGAAAAGGATGGAACCCGCCACGGCTCCGTAAATGGCCAGACCGAGGCTGCGCGAGCCGGTCAGTGATTCGCCAATGATGACGCTGGCCAGCCCCCATACGACCATGCCGATGCCCATCTGTGCGTCGGCGAACCCCTGGTATTGCGCCAGCAAGGCGCCGGAGAGCGCGACCAAGCCGTTGGAGAGCGCCAGCCCCATGATGCGATAGAGTTCCACGTTGACGCCCAACGCGCGGATCATCTGCGCGTTATCACCGGAAGCGCGCATGGCGGTGCCCATTTCGGTGCGGAAGAACCAATACACCCCCATGCAGGCGGTCACGATCATGGCAAACACCGACAGCAGCGTCACCACATCACGTGTGCTGACCATCCAACCGCCCAAATTGACCTCGGGACCGCCGAACCACGACAGCCCCATGCGTTCGGCCCAAGTAGTGAAGTTGTCTGCCGACAGAAGCGGAATATTGCTCTTGCCCATGACATGCAGGTTGACCGAATAGAGGCCGGTCATTACCAGGATGCCTGACAAGAGCGGGTTGATCTTGAATTTCGCCTGCAGGATTCCTGTGATCGTGCCTGCCACCATGCCGCCGACGAATCCAGCCAGCGTGGCCAACAGCGGGTTGACGTGATTGATGATCAGCACGGCGCAGATGGCCGCGCCCAGGGTGATCGATCCGTCCACCGTGATGTCGGCGATGTCGAACACGCGGTAGCTGATGTAGATGCCCAGCGCCAGCAGCGACAGGATCAATCCGATGGTTAGTGCTCCGAGAAAAAGAGTCATGGCAGCATGAAGTTCATATCACCAACGGCGAACACCAGCAGGCGCCGCGCAGGAAACGGCTTTCACCGGCGCCATTGGCCTCGCGCCAGTCGTTCAACAAGTGAAGCGTGCCGAGTACGTGTTCGTTCTCAAACAGCGGCTGGACGGTTTCGTTCAGGACCACCTTGCCCTTGCGCAGGGGCCGATAGGGAAACGCCGCCGCGTGGAAATGGCCGCAGAACTCACCGGAGGCAACCAGCGGCTTGAGCAGGCTCAGTTGGGCGCTGCGTGCCTTGCTGGCGACAAAGCCGGTGATCAGACAGATGGAATTGGCAAAGGCCGTCTCAGCGGTGAAACTCAGCCAATCGCGGATTCCAGGAAAGGCAAAGATGCTGCCGGATTGGGACGCTGTTGGGGCGTTCGAAGGTGTTTTCTGCAATGACGCGCCCACCAACGCTGCGGTCTCCGCCACGATGACGACGCCGGTTGCGTCGCTCTGAGCGGCATCGAGGCAGGCCTTCGCAATCGTGCTGAGAGGCAGGCTCGGCTGCTGCGGGCCTTTGTCGAATCGCAAGAGGCGGGCGAAGTTGCCGCGTCCCACCATCCCGTAGGCGATCTTGATCGTCGGCGTCAACGCACCCTGCAGGAGCATGTAGTCGGGTTTGTTTGAGCCGTCGGCAGGCTGGCACACAGCCGTTCCGGCGGCAGCAAGAAACTCGCCAAACCGTTCGGCATCGGACGTGTCGCCAGAGCCGAAAGCGCCCAGTCCAAGCCCCATGACGTTGACGGGGAATTCGACCACGGAGCAGGTGGCCGGATCGGTCCTGCCTTCGAGCCACGCCTTGGGACTGCCGTGCAATGAGACGCGCAATGTCGCATCAGGCTGCAGGTCGAATACATCCACCGTGGCGCCGGCTTGCTCGACTGCAACCTGCCGGGCGGGGGCCTCGGCGGCCTTGGTTGCGGGAGCCGTTCGTGCGGCCTCGGAATGAAGCAGCCCATGAAGGCCGGCCATCTCCAGGACCTTTTTGACATTCACGGACGCGTTGATGACCGTGAATCTGCCCTGGATGGTTTTGATCTGTCGCGAGTAGAGGACGAGGATGCGGATGCCTGCGGAACTGATGTAATCCACCTCGGCCATGTTCAACGCGATGGAGTGCTGGCCGCTGCGCACGCAATCGGCCAGCGCGCTGGCGACATGGTCGCTCCACACCGCGTCCATTCGGCCTTTCAGCCTTATCTCAGTCGATTCAGCGTTAGCTGAGTGAGTGATTTCCATAGGTGATGCGGTTCAGGGGTGGGGCGCGTCGGTCACTTGAGTTGTTTCCTTCAGGAGCGCCTCAGGAATGGTGATGCGGAGGAGTTCGGCGTTCTTGAGGTTGACCAGTTTCTTGACCTTGGTCGGTGGTGAAAACGGGATTTGCGCGGGGCTTTCGCCGCGCATCACGCGCGCAACCTTGAGCGCCGCTTCGCGTCCGGCGTCGTAGTAGTCGCGCGCCAGCGCGAATACCGCGCCTTGTTTGACAGCGGCGGCCTGGCAGGTGAACACCGGCAGGCGCGCTTGCAGCGCCGCCCGCGCGATGGTGGGGAAGCCGGCGACAGACATGTTATCGATGATCTGGGCCAGGGCATCGAGCCGGCGGGTGCAGAGGGACAACGCGGCATCGGGCAACTCGCCCGGGGTATTGGCCGCCACAGTCTCGACTGTGAGCCCGCAGCGCGTGGCTTCACGCACGAGCATGTCCTTGTTCGACACGGAGTTGACCTCCGCGGGACAGAACAGCGTGCCGACCCGTTTGATCTGGGGGAAATGTTTTCGCAGCAGTTCCGCCATCTCCCGATAGGGGCCCTGCGTATACACGCCGGTGATATTCGGCAGATGGTCCTGATCCGACTTGCCCGCGCCGGCCAGAAATGGATCCGCCACCACCGTAAAAACGATGGGAGTGTTCCGGACCTTCTGCAACGCGGTCTGAAGCGTCGGCGTGCCGTAAACCACATAGAGATCAACACCGATGGTGTTGGCCGAATCGTAGAGCGAGCCCAGCGCAGCCATGTCGCCTTGTGCGCTGAGTGTTTTCATCGTGAAGTCCGTCCCGTCCTTCAGGCCGGCTTCCTTCATGCCGTCTGTGAACCCGTGCATGGCGTCCTCCACCATGGCCGATTCGATGTAGGACACCTGCTGAATCCGCCATCGCTTCGTCAGGGGTTTTGCGGCAGCTGCCTGGGAAGCCGTCCGGCTGGTCTGCATGGCCAGTACGGCGGGCGGGAAGGTGATGCCCAACTTGCGCGCGACATCCATGTTGAGGGAGACCTGCATGTCGGTGACGTTCCGGATCGGGATTTTCGCAGGTTTCTCACCACCCAGCACACGCACCAGCGGTTCAGCGGCGGCAAAACCGCTCTGGTGATAACCGACGCCCACCACCGCCAGGGCGCCGCGATTCACAAATTCCGGCGCGTCAATCACCATTGGGATTCGCGCGGACGCAAATTGTCCCGACAACCCGTCGAACGCCTGATAGGCGGTGTTGTCGCCGGGCAGATAGACTGCCTGCACACGGCGGGCGCTGAGTGACTGCGCGGCTTGCACGACTTCGCCGGTGTTATTGGCGATCGCTTCAACGAGTTCGATGCCGTTCTTCCGGCACAACTCGCGCAAGACGGAAACGATCTTTGTCGAATTGGCCTCGGCGTTGTTATAGAGCGTGCCAAGCTGTTTGAGATTCGGGAAAATCTGCTTCAGCATCGTCAAGGCTTCCTCGACTGGCGGGAATGACCCAATGCCGGTGACGAACGGCAAATGGTTGTCAAAACTCTTGCCGGCGCCGGCGGCGACCGGGTCCGAACAATAGGTGAACACGACCGGCTTGCGCCGCACTGTGGAGCAGGCGGCGGTGAGCACGGGCGTGGAGAAGGGCACAATGACATCCACGTCGCTCGAGTCGAGCGCCTGGAGCATGGCGGGAATGCCGCTGATCTCACCGTTGGCGTGGACCTTCTTGACCGTGAAGTTGCGGCCTTCGACAAGGCCGAATTTGCTCAACCCGTCCAGCAGCCCGGCGATGGTGCTGTCGGTGCCTTCGTCGGGACCGAAGTAAGCGAGTCCGATCTTTGGGGTGCGGCCCGATGCCAACACGGCGGCAGCAGGGGCGGGCAAAGAGACTGTCGCGCTCTTGGTGGTGTCCTTTTCCACCTTGCCATCCTCGCCGATGATCAACGAGGCGCGGGCGATGACGTCGTCGGTGAACTTCCACGGGTCGCGCATCTTCTTCAGGACCTGCTTGTTCAACATCACGCGCTCCGGCATGAAGTTGGTGACCGTGATGGTGGCGGGGTTCTGGCCGTTGAGGACGGAGCAGGCGATTTCAGCTATGCGCTGGCCCACCTCGAAGTAATTCGCACCGAGGTCGAAGAGGGAGCCGTCTTTCACCATGCCGCTCATGTTGGACAGGATGGGAATCTTCCCCTTGGCGGCCGAGTCAACCAGAGAGGCAAGCGCGCTCATGACGGTGACATCCGCGCCAGTCCAGAACGCCTGCACACCACGGGAGACAAGTGAATCGGCAGCCTCACGCACATCCTTGCTTTGGTCAACGTTGGCTTCGATCAGCTGGATGCCGAGTTCGCGGCATACCTCGCGCGCCTTGACCGTACATGCCTCGGAGTTGCGTTCCGTGGGATTCCACACCAGGCCAACAACCTTCAAGCCCGGCCAAAGCCGCTTGGCGTCACGGAAAATCTCTGCCACGGGCTGGAAAGTGCCGATACCCGTCAGCCATGGCGGCTTATTGGTGGAGCCCATCTGCTGGATGCCCACGCCCGCGCCCGCCGGGTCGGTCACCGCGCCGAAAACGTGAACCGCGCGGCCATCCCTGTTGGCGTTGGCCACGCACTGGAGCGACATTGTGCTGATGCTGATGGCCATTTTGAAACTGCCGTCCGTCATGCGTTTGGCGATGGCATTGGCGGTGGGCAGGTCGCCCTCGGCAGTGTATCGCGTCAGGGTGATCCGCTCGCCGTCTTTGAATCCACCCGCGGCAAGGCCGGCCACAACGCCTTGCTCAACCTCGTCCATCAAGACGTTGGACACGTGTTTGAGCAGGACAATGGGGATTTGAGCCGAGGCTCCCGATTCCTGGGCTTGTTGGCCTACACGGGAATGAAGATCCGACAACAGCAGCGTCAACGCCGCCGCACCGAGCAGCGCCAGAGACAACAACACAGGTTTGAAGATTTTCCACATGACTGGTTCAGGTCCAAGCTACGCGTGTTCTGTGCACCGCCCGAGCGGCATGAATCTCCGGGCGTTGATCATTTTGTTGATGGCCAGGATTTGCCGGCGCTTTGGTCCACAGCGACCAGACCCATCTGGCCCATGCAGAGGCGCCAAGACCGATTCCCCTTCACCAACACGCCCATAAAGCGATATGGGTATGCAGTCTTTCGGTTGCAGGCAGTCACCGCAAGCTTGAGTTCGGACGCAAACCATGCCACGTCGCCCTGCGTGTCGGTCTTGATCCACTTGTAAGTCATGGAAAGCTTGTCCACTTGCGAGAAATCCCGCAACACACCCTTCTTGAGCTGACTGGCCGTAAATCGCTTCTCGTCAGGGCCGGACCCCAGCACGAACAATGGCCTGTCGGAATCGACCATATCCATGACAGCGTCGAGGTCTTTGCGCGAATAAGCCTCTGCAAATTGCCTCAACCACTTCTCGATTTCTTGTGCGACCTTGTTCGCAGCGCGCTTTCTCATCGACTGGTCTTTTGTGTTGTCTGGGTTGGCACTCCATCCGGCTTGCGCCCGTGGCAGGCAAGCGGGCTGCACTATAGACAGCGCGTAAAACCTTGAATAGAAAAAAATGGTTTCCAGCAGGGGGTGGTCTGGATTCGGCACGCGCGACAGCCGGAGAGTCGCGGCTCAAGCGTGACCATGGTATCGGATGGCGAGTGCCGTGATGTCGTCCCATTGCGGCGCCTTGCCAGTATGAGTCTGGGCAGCGGCAACCACGCCTTCAACCAGTTGTTTGGGAGACGATCCGGCCAGCTTTTCAACCAGGGTGCGCAAGCGGTCGTCGCTGAAGAACTCTCCCTCCGCACTTCTGGCCTCCGTCACGCCGTCGGTGAAGATGAACAGCGTGTCTTGCGGCGCGAGTGTGGTCGTCCATGTTTCGTACTGTGGGTTCTCGGTGATGCCAAGCAGCACGCCTTTGGGCAGTTCCAGCCAGGATACGCCGCCAGTCTGGCGGAGAATCAGGGGCGGCGGGTGCCCGGCGTTGGTG
>CAZGGF010000129.1:0-42294 GCA_964524715.1 uncultured Verrucomicrobiota bacterium
CCCCCGGTCAACTGGTCGGTCTCATTGCACCGCACATTGACTTGCGCCGCGGCGGGCCATCGTTCGCGCGTGCCTATCGGCAACTGCGTGGTCACACCGACATCGAGCTGTTCGTCATCCTCGGCACCGGCCACCAGCCGATGCATCACTGTTTTGGCGGGCTGCGGAAAGACTACGAGACACCCTTCGGCGTGGCGCGGACCGACCGCGACGCGCTTGAGTCGCTCGCGGCGGAACTGCCGTTCGGTCTCTTTGACGATGAGTGGGCGCATCGCACCGAGCACAGCATCGAGTTTCAGATCGTCTGGCTGCAACATATCTTCGGCGGTAGTCTCAAGGCTGGCATCGTGCCGGTGCTGGCCGGCTCATTCCACGAGTTCAGCGGGACGGGCGCGTCGCCGCTCGGCAATCCGCAGGTGGCCAGCATGGCGCAGGCGCTGCGCAAATTGGTGGAGGCGCGGCGAGGCAAGGTCTGCGTCGTCGCGGGCGTGGACTTCGCGCACATCGGCGGGCGGTTTGGCGACGAGGAAGCGATGGACGAGGCGCGCCGCGCAAGACTGGAGCGCGACGACCGCGCCATGCTCGACGCGATCCTCTCGTGCGACGCGGAAAAGTTTCACTGTAACATAGCTGCGGACAAGGACGCGCGGCGCATTTGCGGCTACCCCGCCATCTACACGCTGCTGGCAGCGCTCCACCCGGTGGCGGCGAAGCTCCTCGATTACGGCCAATCACACGAGCCGGAAACGAATTCCGTCGTCAGCTTCGGCAGTGTGTCGTTCTACCGCTGACGGCTTGCCTTCATCCGGGTTGCTGATACGCTCGCGCCCGTGAAGCGACTTGCTGGATGGAAATCCTGGCTGCTGACGCTGGCCGTCGCGTTGCTGCCGCTTGACGTTCCTGCCTCGCCAACTGGCGAACAACCCGCCGGCGTTATCGCTTCGGGCACGCCGTCGGCCACTCCTTATTATGTGCGCGACAGCGGTGTGGCAGGACCGACCGTGGTGATTACGGGCGGCGTCCACGGCAACGAGCCGGCCGGGGCGTATGCCGCCGACCAGATTCGCCATTGGCCCATCACACGCGGCAAGCTCATCATTGTGCCGCGCGCCAACGTCGTCGCGCTGAAGGCTGACAAGCGTAACATACCGGGCGAACCCGCCGAGGTGGCCAATCTCAACCGCAATTTCCCCAAGGTCGGCGAGAAAGAACCGCCACGTGGCGCGCTGGCGCTGGCACTATGGGAATTCGTGCAGCGGCAAAAACCGGCGTGGTGCGTCGACCTGCATGAAGGCTCCGATTTCAACGCGATGACCGGTAAAAGCGTTGGCAGCAGCGTGATTGCCTTCCCGACGCCGGACGACAAAGCCGTCGCACTTGCGATTCAGACAGCTGTCAACGCCACCATCACCAACCAGAACCACCGCTTCACGCTGCGCGGCCCGCCGGTGGACGGCAGTCTCGCGCGCGCTGCCGGGACGCACCTCGGCGCACACGCGATGATTTTGGAAACCACAAGCAAGAGTCAGGCGCTGTCCGTTCGCGCCCGGCAGCATCGCATCATGGTGCACGTACTGTTGAATCATCTGGGCATGATCGACAGCTCGGTCACTCCCGAACAGATGACCTCGTGCGTCCCTCCCCTCCCTCCCTCCCTCCATCATTCCACCACTCCAGTCCCGCGCCTTGCAGTTTACGACGACGGCGGCACCGGTGGCGTTGGCGCGGCGAGGATTGTCGAGCAAGTTGGCAGGCAACCGGGCGCCGTTGTCGTGCGCGTATGCGGTGACGACATTCGCGGGGGCGCGCTCGACCAATTCAACGTGATCGCCGTGCCAGGCGGCAGCGGCAGCAAGGAAGCTGCAACCATTGGCGAAGACGGCCGCGGTCGCATCCGGAAGTTCGTGGAGAACGGCGGTGGCTACATCGGCATTTGCGCCGGCGCGTATCTGGCCACCAGCGGCTTCTCGTGGGGATTGAGGATTCTCGACGCAAAAACGGTTTCGCCGAAATGGGATCGCGGCCACGCCATGGTGAAGCTCGAACTGACCGACCAGGGCCGCCGGATTCTCGGCAACATCCAGGGCACGTTCGACTGCAAATACGCCAACGGTCCGATTCTCGGTCCCGCCCACGTTGAGTCGCTGCCTGATTACGAACCGCTGGCTTTTTTCCGCACCGAAGTCGCCGAACACAACACGCCACCGGGCATCATGATCAACTCGCCCGCCATCGTCGCCGGCCGTTGCGGCAAGGGCCGCGTCATCGTCAGCAGCCCGCATCCGGAGCAGACGCCGGGTTTGGAGAACTTCATCCCGCGCGCCGTCGCGTGGGTCATCAGCCGAACGAACTCATCGTCTTCTGCCTCCATGCCATGAATCACCTTGCCTGTTTTCTCGCGTGGATCGCGCTGATGTTTGCCGCGGGACGCGGAGTTGCGACTGAGCCGTGGGACCCGACCCATGACTATCGCGAGCGACAGATCGAAGGTTGGCGGGTGTTGGTCAACCAGAAGCTCGATTGCGACGAGCAGAAGAAGCTTTGTGATGAGACGTTGAAACTGCTCGGCGATCACCTCTATCGCATCAGCCGCGTCGTGCCAGCCGAAGCGCTGGCAAAGCTGCGGCAGGTGCCGATCTGGGTGGAATTGGCGCACCCCTTGCACAAGTGCATGTGTTATCACCCGTCGCCGGTCTGGCTGCGCGAGCACGGGATGAACCCGGAGAAGGCTGGTGCGGTCGAGCTTGCGAATGCGGCGACGTTCCTGAAGTGGACGCACGAGCAGCCGTGGATGGTCCTGCACGAACTGGCCCACGCCTATCACCACAAAGTGCTCGGCCACGATCATAAGGAACTCAAGGAATGCTTCCTGCGCGCCGGGGCGTCGAAGCGTTATGAGTCGGTGCTCTACTTCAACGGCCAGCACAAACGCCACTATGCGCTCAACAACGACCGGGAATACTTCGCCGAGGCCACCGAAGCGTTCTTTGGCACCAATGACTTCTACCCGTTCGTTCGCGCCGAACTGAAGGAGCATGACCCGGAGATGTACGCGCTGATGAAGAAGCTCTGGGATGAAAAGCAGGACAGCGTTTCGTCTGTCCGTGATTGAGATGCGGCAGGTGAGGTGACTGTCATGGACTCTATGCGTTCGACGGTTGCGCCTCACCCGATACAACAAGCAGGGCCGGCCGAAAGGTCGTGAAAATCGCTACGTCGGGGACGTGGCCTGCGCTTTTCACCCTTGAGCTTTACATGATGCAGCCGCAGGCGGAAAATGGTTTCGAAGCCAGACGCAAAAGGAATGAGAAAAGTGGGCAGCTGTCAGCCATCGATGTGATTTGCCGTTCATCTATGGTATGGTTCAGCCATCATGCGCTTGGGAAGATCATCCACTGAGAAAGGACGCGTCAGACTCTGACCGAACTGCGGAGGACGTTATGCGAATGATCGTGGTTTGCCTGGTGTTGTTGTTCGCGGCCGATTCGGGGTTCGGGCGGCGGATTGACATCTGGAACTACCGGAAGATGCGCGACGAAGCTGACTTGGTAGTCATAGGCAAGCCGATTGAAACGAAGGAGACAGCGGAGCGCGGCCAATTGCTCAGAGGATATTCATTCAACGTGGTTGGAGTGTCCACCGAGTTTCTTGTGGTGCGCGTATTGAGGGGGGATGGAGAGTTGAAGAGGTTCGTCCTGCACCATTACCGATTGCAGCCGCGTGAAAGCCCGGCGAACGGACCGAGGTTCGTTTCTTTTAGATACGATCCGAAGGAACCCATCGAGCGCCGATGCCCCAATAAATACGAACTGTTTCTGAAGAAGGAACCCGATGGACGGTATGCGCCTGTGGCTGGTCAGGTGGACCCGGCAATGTGTTCCGTAAAACAGTTGCAGGGCGATTCGTATTGGTGGGATGAGACGCCACAGTGGCCGGTTAAATTGAGCCGGTAATGTGTTCCGTGAAAAATCACACGACGAGTAATATTGAAAGGACGCGCGCCATGAACCTTCTCTCCGGCCCACTGGTTCCAATCTTGCTGCTGTGTGCTCTTGCTTGTCAGGCGGCAGAGAAGGAAGCGCCGGTAGATTGGCCGGCTAGGGCCGCGACGGTGAAGGTGGGCATGAGGCGCGCGGAGGTTGAGAAGATACTGCCGAAGATGCAGCCTCCCCGTGGCTCCGGGGTCTCTCATGGTTCCGTCACGGTGACTGACTCATGGAATGCTGCGGTGTATTGGGTCGCAGAGGATTGGCGTGTGACGGTTAAGTATGATTACTCCGGCGCGATGAAACCTGTCACGGCTTTGACGACGCAAGATTCTGTCGGCCCCGAAAACAGAGTGACTGCACCGGTGAGAATCCTGAGAATTCCACTCCCGCCTGAGGATGATCCAAAAATATATGACGTGAAGCTCAGTAAGCAGATTGATGTTATCCTCAGGCAGTGCCTCGCGATCTCGCCGGGCAAGACGCGTGCGGACCTCCTGAAGGTATTTAGGGGCGAGGGCGGTCTTTGTAATCCCGAAGCTCGCACCTACGTTCACCGACGTTGTTCTTTCATCAAGGTGGATGTGGAGTTCTCCCTTACAGATCCGAACCAGAAAACGGATATGCTTGACCAAGAGCGGCCGACGGATGTCATAACCAACATCTCCAAGCCGTATTTGGGGTGGAATCGTCTCGATTGAACATCATGCTTGTGACGCGTATCCACGCGTCGCAAAATCCTCTCAGAGAATCGAAGAACCGAAAAGTGTCGCATGAGTCGATTCATGGTGATTGCCGCCGCTGGGTTGGGCTGTTTGTTTGGCGCAGGAGTGCCGCGTGAGGACATGCGGCAGTAGAACGTCGCGAAGCTTCATAAACACACTCGCCGCGCGCGGCTGATTCCTCTATAACTTGCGTCCAATGAGAACCGCTTTCCGCTTCAGCTTTGCGCTCCTATTGTTGTCATTCCTGATCGCTACCTCCATCGCTGCGCCGCCGAATCCAGCCGCGCTCGGCATGGACGCGGCGAAGCTCAAGGAAATTCCAGCGCGAATGCAGAAATTTGTGGATGACGGCGTCATCTCCGGAGCGGTCACGCTCGTGGCGCGGCGCGAGGGTGTGGCCTGTCTTGACGCAGTGGGCTTCAGCGATCTTGCAGCGAAGCGGCCGATGCGGGCCGACGACTTGTTCTGGATTGCCTCGATGACCAAGCCGCTCACGGCCACCTGCGTTCTGATGCTTCAGGACGAGGGCAAGCTTTCCGTCGAGGACCCGGTCGAAAAACACCTGCCGGAGTTCAAGGGCCAGTGGATGGTTGCCACGCGCGGCAAGGATTCGCTGGCGCTCAAGCGCCCGGCGCGACCGATCACATTGCACGACCTGCTCACCCACACCTCCGGCATCGGCAACGTGGACTCGCCGCGTCCGAATTGCTCGCTCGCCGAACTGGTGATGGCTTATGCCCAGCAACCGTTGCAGTTCGAACCGGGCAGCAAGTGGGCCTACTCCACCGCCGGCATCAACGTGCTCGGCCGCGTCGTCGAGGTGGTGTCGGGCCGGCCGTTTGCGGAATTTCTGGACGCACGCCTGCTCAAGCCTCTCGGCATGAAGGACACGACGTTCTGGCCGACGCGGGCGCAGACGCGCCGTCTTGCGAAAGCCTATCAGCCCGCCGGAAGTGGCCGCGGTTTGGAGGAAACGGGCATCTATTTCATCAAGGGCGATCTGACGTCGCGCGACCGCACGCCATTTCCGGGCGGCGGATTGTTTTCCACCGCGCCGGACCTTGTGCGGTTCTATCGGATGATTCTCAACGGCGGCGAAAGCGGTAGCCGGCGCTACGTGTCGAAGACAGCGGTCGAGCAGATGACACGCATTCAAACCGGCGAGTTGAAGGCTGGCTTTGTCGAGGGCATGTCGTTCGGGCTCGGTTGGGGCGTCGTGGGCCAGCCCTTGGGCGTGACGGCGATGCTCTCGCCCGGCACATGCGGCCACGGAGGAGCCTACGGCACGCAGGGTTGGATTGACGCGAAGCAGAACCTGATCGTCGTGTTGATGATCCAACGCCTGAAACAGCAGCCGAATGGCGACGCCTCCGTCGTCCGCGGCGCGTTCCAGGAAGCGGCGGTTGCGGCGATCAGGAAGTGAGCGAGTTGGGCAGTGCAATAACGGTTGGACTCTGAAAGGACACGGTCATGAAAAGGATGTTGATGCCGGTTGTGACGGCTTTGTTGGCGGGTGGCGTATTTGCAGCGCAACCAGACGTGGCGCCGCCCTATCAGCCCACCGATTCGGAACTGGCCTCGATCCGCACCAAGCTCGATGAGTTCCGAAAGGCATACAAGACGCTGCCGATTGGCCGGGTACTCACCCCACTGGAGAAGATGGAGAAGAAAATCTTCCCGGTGGACATGAGCCTGCTGCCCGACGTGGAGGTTTATGGGAAGGCTGCCGAATGGATGCTGCGTTATCCGAAGGAGGAATTCTGGACGGCCAACGACGTGAAGAACACGCTCGACACACTCTCGCTCGGGTTGGCGCGCATCAAACAGATCGCCGAAGGCAAACCATCGTGGCCGACCGCCAAGGGCTGCATCGTGCGCGGTTTTCGATCGCGGATAGACGGCAGCGTTCAGCCTTACGGGTTGAAGATTCCCGATAGCTACGATCCGAAGAAGCCGATCCGGCTCGACGTGGTTCTGCACGGGTTCGGGCCAACCATGAACGAGGCTAATTTCATTGCCGCGCGCGACACGGGCAAACCCGCCCCGGCCGGCCCGGAATGCATCCGGCTCGAGGTGTTTGGCCGGCTCAATAACAGCTACCGCTGGTGCGGCGAGACCGACGTGTTGGAGGCGATGGAGTCGGTGCGGGCACGTTACGCGATTGATCCTGAGCGCATCGTGATGCGCGGGTTCTCGATGGGCGGCGCGGGCTCGTGGGGCATGGGGTTGCACTATCCGGACATGTGGGCCGCGTTCGAGGCTGGCGCAGGCGGGCCGGGCGGCTCGCGGAGTGGATTCAAGAGCGATGCTCCATCGTCCGCGTCGGATGCTGTCGGGCGGATTTACAACACCGTCGGCTGGATGCTCAATGCCGCCAACGTGCCGACAGTCGGTTATTGCGGCGAAGACGATGGACCACTCGGCGCGCTGAAGGCCGGTCGCGAACAACTCGAGGGCGAAGGATACAAGTTCACCCCGGCCGGCCTCAACTGGACCACGACGGATTTGCGCTGCGTGTTCCTCGTTGGACCGAAGACGGAGCACAAGTGGCATCCCGACAGCCAGGCTGAGTCCAACAAGTTCATTGACGACGCTTGCGTCAAAGGCCGCCAGCCGCCAGCGCACATCAGGTTTATTTCGTACTCACTCCGCTACCATCGTTGTTTCGACATCACCGTGGACGGAGTCGAAACCGGCTACGCGCGCACGGAAGTGGACGCGTTGACGAGTGCCGACAAGAAGCAGCGAACCCTCAAGACAAAGAACGTGACGCGCTTGATCCTAGCGTATCCGGTCGCAGGCCAGAGCCTTTCGCTCGATGGACAGTTGTTCCCGTTCGGACCGCTGCAGCAGCCGAGACCGCAAACGCGGATGCCCGCGTTTGGCCTGCGCCGCGCCGCGCCCCCCCCTCCACCGCCTGCGCCGCCGCAGGTTCTGTTTGAGAAGAAGAACGGCAAATGGGCCATGAGCTACGTCACGGACGCACAGCTTCTGGCCGACAAGACCGTGCGCAAGCGCCCCGGCCTGCAAGGCCCCGTCAGCGATTTCCTGATGGACTCGTTCATCTGCGTGCGGCCGACCGGCACGCCGCAGCATCCGCTGGCGAACGATTATGCGAAGGCTGCCGTGGATCGCTTCGCAAAGTCGTTCTCAAAATGGTTGCGGGGTGACATCCGCATCAAGAACGACACCGAAATCACCAAGGAAGACATCGCCAACAACCACATCGTCGTCTTCGGCGACGCCGGCAGCAACGGCGTGCTCGCGCAGATTGCCAGCCGCCTGCCGATCCAGTGGGACAAGACGGGCGTTCATGTTGGCAAGAAGAACTTCGACGCGAACGACCATCTGCCGGCGTTCATCTGCCCGAACCCGTTCAACTCGCGTCGCTACCTGGTCGTCAACTGCGGCGACAACCTGCTCAGCACCCGCGAGCTTCGGAAGACCGTCGCCCTTTCGTGGCAGCAGCTCGCCGATTACGACGTGTTGAAGCTGAGCAAGGAATCCTCCGGCGAGATCAAGGGCACGAGTGTCGCGCAGGGTTTGTTCGACGAAAACTGGAAGGTGTCGGAAAAATAGGGTGGGTATCGCCGGAGCGTTACTATGAATAGATATGGTTCTCGAACCGTCGCTGTCGCGTTGTTAACGGCGTTCCTGTGCAGTTTCGCAGATGTTGCGATGGCGGCTTCCCGCAAGCCCGCGCCGCCCTATCAGCCAACCGACGCCGAGAAACAGCAAATTCAGGCGAAGGTTGACGAACTGGCGGCGGCGTTGAAGCAACTCGCTGCGAAGAAAATCGACGCCGCGTTGTTCGCGGACGTGGAGGTTTATCACAAGGCCGCCGACTGGATTCTGCGTTACGCCAACGAGGAGTTTTACGCGAAACGTTACGTCGCCGATGCGCTCGCCGCGCTCGACCGCGGGCTGGCGCGGGCGAAGGAACTCGCCGCGAAAAAACCGTCGTGGCCTGCGCAGAAAGGCCGGCTGGTGCGGGCCTATCGCTCGCGCGTGGACGGCAGCGTCCAGCCGTATGGATTGATCATTCCCGACAGTTACGACGGCAAGAAGCCCGTGCGCCTTGACCTGGTGCTCCATGGCCGCGGCGGCACGCTCAACGAGGTCAGCTTCATCGCTTCGCATGACGCTGACAGTAAGAGCAAGCCGGTGCCGAAGGAGCAGGACTACATCACGCTGGAGGTTTTTGGCCGCGTGAACAATGCGTATCGATGGGCAGGCGAAACTGACGTGTTCGAGGCGCTCGCGTCGGTCCAGCAGCGATACAAGATTGACGACAAGCGCATCGTGCTTCGCGGCTTTTCGATGGGCGGCGCGGGCGCGTGGCATCTCGGCCTGCATCATCCTGACCGATGGGCCGCCGTCGAAGCCGGCGCGGGTTTCACCGACACAAAGAAATACACGGCGGGCAGACTCACCGATCTCACGCCGTTGCAGGAAACAACACTGCACATCTACGACGCCGAGGACTGCGCGCTCAACGCCTTCAATGTCCCCTGGGTCGCCTATGCGGGAGAAGATGATCCAGCCATCCGGTGCACCATCAGCATGCGCGAGGCGCTGGAGCGCGAAGGTTTCAAGTTCAAACCCGACGGACTGAACTGGCTCACCACCGATCTGCGCGCCATCTTCCTCATCGGCCCGAAGACGCCGCATCGCTGGCATCCGGAGAGCAAAGCGGCGAGCGACAAGTTCATCAACGAAGCGGTGGCGGCAAAGCGGAGCGAACCGGCACATGTGCGTTTCGTCACCTACACGACCCGGTTCAACCGTTGCGGCTGGGTCACCGTGGACGCGATGGCGAAACACTACGAGCGCGCGGAGGTGGACGCGCGCCTCAGCAACAAAGGCAGCCAGCTCGACATCAAGACGCACAACGTCACGCGGTTCGTCCTGCCCGACCAGCCTCAAGGGCCTCGTTTGACAATTGACGGCCAGAGTCTCCAACTGCGGGCGCACCTCCACTCCAAGCCGGTGGATTTGGTGCTGGAGAAGAAGGGTGCTTCGTGGACCGCGAGCGACATGGCTTTCAGCCAGTTGGACCGCCAGTTGCCGCTACGCAAGAAGCACGGTCTCCAAGGCCCGATAGACGACGCTTTCATGGAGTCGTTTCTCTGCGTACGGCCAACCGGGACGGCAAGCCACGCGCTTGCAGGCGACGGCGCCAAGGCTCGGCTGGAGTTGTTCGTGAAGGAGTTCTCGAAATGGATGCGCGGCGATTTGCGATCGAAGGACGACGCAGCCGTTAACAACGACGACATTGCCAATCACAACCTCGTTCTTTTCGGCGACCCGGCGAGCAACCGTCTCCTCGCCCGGATTGCCGACAAGCTGCCGATTCGTTGGACGAAGGCATCGATTACCGTGGGTGGCAAAACCTTCAACGCAGCGGATCACGTGCTGGTCATGATCTACCCGAACCCGCTCAACCCTTGCCGATACATCGTGCTCAATACCGGCCACACGTTTGGCGAGAAGGAATTCCGCGGCACCAATGCGCTGCTTTTCCCGCGCCTCGGTGATTATGCGGTGATCAAGCTGACAAAGTCGCCGACTGGCGAGCTGAGCCAGGAAGTGGTGCTGGCGGGATTGTTCGACGACCGATGGCAGGTTGCAGAGAACGGGAAGTGAACGGCTCCGTGGGTGGTTCACGGTTGCCGCATGGCCGCGCAGAGGAGGCTTGCCGCTTGCGGCGGCGCGTCGCATAGTGACGGGCGTGGCTGGATTGATCCCTGATCATGTGCTTGACCAAGTCCGTCACGCCAACGACATCGTTGACGTGATCGGCTCGTATCTGCCCAACCTCAAGCGCGCCGGTTCGGCGTTCAAGACGCTTTGCCCGTTCCACAAGGAAAAGACGCCGTCGTTCAACGTCAACCCACAGATGCAGCTCTTCAAGTGCTTCGGCTGCGGCGTCGGCGGCGACGTGATCAAATTCGTCATGCTCTGGGACCGGCTGGAGTTCCGCGAGGCGGTGGAACTGCTGGCCAAGCGCGCGGGCATCGCGCTGGAACTCGGCCCCGACCACGACCGCGGCGCCGCGCCACAGAAGGTGACGCTTTACAAACTGCACGACGAGGCAGCGGATTTTTTCCATCGGCAGTTGATGAAAGAGCCGGCGGCACAGATTGCGCGCGACTACTTGAAGAAACGAAAAGTGGCGATGGAGGCGGCGCGCGAGTTCATGCTCGGCTACGCACCGGACGCGTGGGACGTGATGTTGCAGTGGGGCGCGGCACGGAAATACCCGCCGCAGATGCTCGCGCTGGCGGGACTGGTGATCGAACGCGAAGGAGGCGGCTATTACGACCGTTTTCGCGGGCGATTGATGTTCCCGATTCGCGACGAGCAGGGGCGCGTCGTCGGGTTCAGCGGCCGCGTGCTCGTTGGTGACGAGAAGACGGCGAAATATGTGAACTCGCCGGAATCACCGATCTTCACCAAGGGCCGCGTCCTCTATGGCCTCGACAAGACCAAGCGGGCGCTGGTGGATGCGAAGCAAGCCATTGTGTGTGAGGGCCAGCTCGACCTGATCGCCTGCTACATGGCCGGCATAAAGAACATGGTCGCGCCGCAGGGCACCGCGTTTACGGGCGACCATGGGCGCATTCTGCGGCGCTATGTGGACGAGGTGGTGCTCTGCTTCGACTCCGATGCGGCCGGGCAGGGCGCAGCGGTGCGCAGCGTGGATGAACTGCTCGCCGCGGGTCTTGTGGTGCGTGTTGCCACGATACCCGCCGGTCACGATCCCGACAGCCTGGTGCGTGATGAAGGGCCGGACAAACTTCGCGCCGTGATTGCGGCGGCGCGGCCGTTTTTCGAGTTCCACCTCGACTATCTTTGTGCCCGGCACAATCCACAATCGGACACGGGCAAGGTGCAAATCAGCCGTGGGTTGGCAGAGTCGCTGACGAAGGTTTCCAACGCCGTGTTGCGCGCCTCTTACGTGCAACGCAGCGCCGCGCGGCTCGGTGTGCCGGAATCGGCGCTATTGGAAGAGATGGGCAAACTGCGCCGTGGTCGCGAACGCGTTGCCGAGACGGAGCCGGAAGTCGAGATCTCGATCGAACAACCGCCACGCCCGGCGCCGTTACCGGCGGAGAAGATGCTGCTGCAACTCGTGATCGGCTGCAAAGAAGTTGTCGCGCAAACTTGCGAAGCGCTTGACCCGCAGTGGCTCACGAGCAGCGCAGCAGGTGAGATGCTCACGGCGATCCACCAGCTCCATGCCGCCGGCCAATGGCGCGGGCCGGACCAGTTGCTGGACGAGTTCCCCGACACGCAGGAACTGTTGGCGGATTTGCTCGTGGGTTTCTGCCAGCCGCCTTTGCCGCAACAAGCGGCGTTGGATTGTGCACAAGCGCTGCGACGGCGTTGGATTCAAAGTCGTATCGAAGTGCTAACCAACCACTTGCGGCAACCCGGTCTTTCCACGGAACAGATTCAGCAAATCCAGAAGCAAATTCTTGACTTGCGCAGGTGAGGTGTTCATATTGCGCAACTTTCGGCCCGTAAGGGCTTGACGTCCATAATGGGATTATTATGCCTAAGAAGAGCGCGACGACGCCTGATACTGCTGCAAAACCTGCTGTGCCCGTGAAGTTCGACCGCGAAGAGCGGAACGAAAAGATCAAGGAATTGGTCAAACTGGCGCAAGAGCAGGGTTACCTCACTTACGACGACATCAACGACGCATTGCCCGACACCGTCACGACGGCAGAGGAGCTCGATGCGATCCTGATCCTGCTTCGCGGCATGGATATCGAGATCATCGAGGCGTCGGAGGTGGATCGTTTCAAGCAAGAAGCACCGGAACCGGAGGAAGAAAAGCCCACCGAGCGGCTCGACATTCTCGACGACCCGGTTCGCATGTATTTGAAGCAGATGGGTCAGGTGCCCCTGCTGACGCGCGAGCAGGAGGTTGAGATCTCGAAGCGCATCGAGACCGCCGAGCTGAACATGACGAAGATCTTGCACCGGTTCGGCTTCATCGCGAAGGAGTATCTCTCCATCGCCTTGCGGCTGCTCGAAGGGCGCGAATACGACAAGATGCGCAGTCTCTATGTGAGCCTGGGTTTCCCCGAGTCCCTGTTCGGTGGCGGCAAAGAGCGGTTCGACCGAGTGATTCTGGACAAGAAGATAGACAGCCGCGAGAAGTACATGAAGACGCTGCCCAAGCTTGCCAGCGAGGTGGCCAAGCTCGACCACATGGTGGACAAGCGTTATCAGGCGGCGATCAAGCTCGCCGGCCCGGGCCGGAAGAAAGCCCTCCGTGGCGTTCAGGATGTGGACAAGAAGGTCCAGGCCAAGTTCAAGGATTTCTATTTCAAGCCGAAGGTGCTCGAGGAGTTTGTCGAGAAGGCCGACAAGTTTCGTGAAGAGACGGAGGCAGCGTTGTTCGAGCTGGAGCGGCTCCGGGCCAACGGCCACGGCCATGACGCCCACGCGAAGGAACTGGAGCGCAAGATGCATGAGTTCGAGCTTCAGGCGCGCATGTCCATCGAGGAAATTCCCAGTGCTCACACCGAGCTAAAGAGCTGGATGCGCAAAGCCATCCAGGCCAAATCCGAAATGGTCGAGGCCAACCTGCGCCTTGTCATCAGCATCGCCAAAAAATACACCAACCGCGGCCTCTCCTTCCTTGATCTCATTCAGGAAGGCAACATGGGCTTGATGAAGGCGGTCGAGAAGTTCGAGTACCGCCGTGGCTACAAGTTCTCCACCTACGCCACATGGTGGATCCGGCAGGCCATCACGCGCAGCATTGCCGATCAAGCCCGCACCATCCGCATCCCGGTGCACATGATCGAGACGATCAACAAGCTGATGCGCGTGCAGAAGCAGCTCCTGCAGGAACTCGGACGCGAGCCGGCTGCCGAGGAGGTTGCCGAGGAGATTCAGATGCCCGTGGATCGCGTGCGCGCCGTGCTCAAGATGGCGCAGCAGCCGATCTCGCTCCAGTCCCCCGTTGGCGACAGTGACGACACCAGCTTTGGTGATTTCATCGAGGACAAGACTGCCGAGAACCCGCTGGTGATGACGGCCTATTCGCTCCTGAAAGAAAAGCTCAACGACGTGCTCGATTCGCTGACCGGCCGCGAACGCCGCGTGCTGGAACTCCGCTTTGGTCTTGCCGACGGCTACAGCCGCACGCTGGAGGAAGTCGGCAAACAGTTCAAGGTGACCCGCGAACGCATTCGGCAGATCGAGGCGAAGGCGTTGCGCAAGATGCGCCATCCGACGCGCATTCGTCAACTTGAGGGCTTTCTCGATATGACGCAAGAGTAGCCGCCCGCCGTCATGTGGGCGGTCTCGATCGGGAAAGCAAGAGGTTCAGCTTATGCCATATCGAGTTCTCAGCCAGCAAGAGGTCGCAGATTATCTGCACCTGACCGCTGCGGACATCGAACGGCTTGTCAAGGACCACACCATCCCTTGCGAGACGCGCGGCAAACGCCTCGTGTTTCGGAAGCGGGACATCGACGAGTGGGCCTCCCAGCGCGTTCTCAAGCTTCCCGACAAGCGGCTGGCCGAGTATCACCAGAAAACCACCCGCGCCACGCAGGCCGCATTCCCGACTGCCGCCATCATGCCGGACATGATCCATCCCGGGGCCATCGCGCCCCGCATGACCGCCAAGACAAAGGCCTCCATCATCCGCGACATGGTTGCGCTTGCCGTGAACAACGGCAAGGTCTACGACTCGCACGCCCTCATCGCCAGTATTGAAGAACGTGAAGCGCTTTGCCCCACGGCATTTCCCGGCGGTTTGGCGCTTTTGCATTCACGCTATCCGCAGCCCATCTTCGCTGAAGAGCCGTTCATCGTTATCGGTCGCGCCCTCCAACCCATCCACTTCGGATCACCCGACGGCTGCCCTACGGACCTCTTCTTTCTGGTCTGTTGCCAGGACGTGAAAATCCACCTCCACACCCTCGCCCGCATCTGCCTGATGGCCCAGAAATCCGCATTGCTCGACCAGCTTCGCGAGGCCGAAGACGCCAACGCCATGTATAACTGCCTTGTGAACGCCGAGAAGGAAGTGCTGGAGAAACAGAACGCCGCCGAATGATTTGCAGTTTCTCTGCGTTTGACTCAAGCGTGCGTTTCCATCAATCGGCATCGGGACAGTTCGCTGATCGCGCTTTGACCTTCCACGGCGATCACAGCAGGTGCCGCCTGCAGCACCTCTATCGCGCCTTTCGTCCGAGGAAGTGTTGGAAGAAAGCGTAGAGCTGTGCGTTGGATTCTTCGGTGGGGGCGTGGGCGGGACGGTTGGTCATGCCGACGCGGTGGGTAAAACCGAGAAAGCTGTTCACGGCGACCGCGTGGCTGAGCGCCGCCCAGCGCGCAGGGAAGTCTTCCGCCCCACCTGAGACGAAAAATGGACGCGGCGCGATCAACGCGTGCAACTCATGCAGGTCATGGCCGGTTTCCACCATCTTCTTGTAGGCGCCGGTGCGCGGGTTCTGGGGCGTGATGAGACCGCGCGCGGGACGCGGATGATCGGGGTCGAGACCGAGATACCACGGCTCCCAGTAGTTCACACTCGGCCGCTTTTCATCGAACACGATGCCCGGATCGCTCACGGCGACGCAGGCGAACTTCTCCCACAGCGCGCCCGCGAACAATGACCACTTCCCGCCGTAGGAATGCCCCACGACACCAATGCGGCGGGCATCCACTTCGTGGCGGTTCGCGAGGACGTTCCAGCAGTTGGCCGCGACGTAGGCATGGAACGACAGTGGCTGGCATTGCGCCTTGCCGATATCCGGCTTGTAGGCGTTGCCGCCGGGCGTGCCGATGGAGAGCGTGACGAAACCACGGCGCGTGAGTTGATAGGCGAAATCGCGCAATGGGTGCTTGCCGAGGCCGATACTCGTCTCCGGTTCGTAATAGACGACGAGCGCCGCGGGAAACGGCCATTCGCCATCCGGCACGAGCAACCAACCTTCACCTGTCTGGCCCGGCGCGATATCGATGCAGACGCGATGCTGTGTGAAGTTGTCGCGATGAGTCGTCGCGAGCACTTTCACATTCGGCCGCTCGATGACCGCCGGCCAGGGTCCCATCAGGTCGTGCCATTGTTTCAGGATTTCAGCCCGGCGGCGTGGCCAATCGGCGGCGCTGGCCAGCGGCTGGCCGTCGCTGAACCGCAGTGGCGAGCGATAGGCCTTCGATGGAGTGGCATATTCCTTGGGCGGTTGAAAAAACGGCGCGAGGATTTCCCATGCCGATTTCTCTTCGGCAGCCATCCCGATGCCGCAGAGTGCGGCCGCGCCAGCAACACAGAGGAGCAACGGCTTGATCTTCATTGTCCACGCGCCGTGATCAAACGGCTATTTTACAACGGATTTGAGTTCCCTGATGAATCGGCGGTTTTCCGGCATCGTGCCAACGGTGACACGGACCCACTCCGGCATTCGATAGCCCGACAGCGGCCGCACGATCACGCCGCGCCGCTGGAGAGCTTCAAAGACGGCTCGGCCGTTGCCCACCCGGACACAGATGAAATTGGCCACCGACGGGATGAACTCCAACTTCATTTTTTGGAACTCGCTGCTCAGGTAAGCCAGCCCCTGCTTGTTCGACTGTCGTGTCCGCTTGATATGTGCGCGATCGGAGAGCGAGGCGAGCGCGCCGGCCTGGGCGATGGAGTTGACGTTGAATGGCTGGCGCACCTTGTTCAGCAGGTCGACCATTCCCTTGCTGGCGACCCCGTAGCCAATGCGCAGGCCGGCCAGACCCACGATCTTGGAGAACGTCCGCAACGTGATGATGTTCGGCGCACGTTTGCCCATGATGTAGCCGACCGTATCGGGCGGGTTGTCCAGGTACTCGTAATAAGCCTCGTCGAGCACAATGATCGTGTGATTCGGCACGCGGTCCAGGAACCGGCAGAAGGTGGCATTGTCCACGCGCGTGCCGGTGGGGTTGTTCGGATTGGCAACGAAGACGATTTTCGTGCGGCCATTGCACGCCGCCAACATCGCGTCGAGGTCATGCACGTGGTCGCGGAATGGCACTTCAATAGTACGGGCCTGGAACATCGCCGCGCAGAGTTTGTAAACGACGAACGCTCGTTCACCGCATACAATCTCATCGCCGGGCGCGACAAACGCATGGAAGAGCATCTCGATAAGCTCGTTGGAGCCATTGCCCAGGACGATATTGTCCGGCTGGACCTTGAGGTGCTTGGCCAGCCCTTGGCGCAGATAGTAGCTGCCGCCGTCCGGGTAGAGATGAGAGGTGGCCAGCGCACGGCGCATTGCGGCAACGGCCTTGGGCGATGGACCGAGCGGGTTTTCGTTGGACGCGAGCTTGATAATGGAAGCAGGACGCAGTTTCAGTTCTCGCGCGACTTCCTCAATGGGCCGGCCCGGTTCGTAAGAAACCAAGCCTTCGATATGGGACAACGCAATGTTTCTGGGCATAAGAATCTCCGTATCCAAAAGCGGCGGCGCAGTATAGCGGCGGTCCGGCGTCTGTCGAATCGTTTTTGCGCCAGGCACCGGGCTTTGCCCGATGGCTTGTCGCCTTGACCCCGGGTGAATCGGGGTTAGACTACTTCGAGAGAAGTTTCCGCGGGACTGATGAACGCGGAACGGGGAACGTAACAGGGAGGAGGACGAGTATGATTGGACTGACGGTTGATCAAGTGAAGCTGCAATATGGCACCCAACTGGCTTACCCCGGAGGAGGGCGATACAATTCAAAAGGAGCCACCCGCCACGAGGACCAGGCCTACAAGTATGAGTTTGGTTACCTGGACAACGTGTCCATATACGTGATCGTCAACAAGAAGGACGGGAGCCGGATTCAGGATTTGGAGGCGAGCGCTTTTCGATCCGTGGCAGGTTCAAAAGTCCCATGGGAGTTGCAGACCAAACCGGAGCCCAAGACTGATACCAGCCCGGAGAAGATTCACGATTCCACTCCTCTGGACTGGACTTACACGGAGAAGGACGAAAAGGGAACGATCGCAAAGACCCTTTATTGCCAGCATCAGGGCATGAGGATTCAGTTAGTGATCTTCAAACCAGAGTGGAGACCGGACTTGGCTGACTTGGCCAAGAAAAGGCTGTGAAACAGGTCTTCGATCAACAGCGGACACACCGTCATCACCGGTTCGTTTAATTCGAAGTCTCATGCAGGAAGTTGAAGAACACAGTGCCATATAAACGCCGCAACCTGGCCGCCATCCGGCTGTCCTTAAACACGTAACGAGGCAATGACCATGCAAACCAATCATCCCCCACTGCTTGCAACACCCCGCACATCACGTTTGGCAATCACCAGTCTCGTGCTGGGATGTTGTATTGTGTTGTGCAGCCTCGTTACGGGTTTGCCCGCCCTGATATTTGGTATCGCGGCGTTGGTGGCCATCAATCGCAGCCATGGGCAGCTTCGCGGACAGGGAATGGCCATCGCGGGCATTTGTCTGGGAGGCGTCTCGGTGGTCATGGTGCCAATTCTGGCGGGTTTGCTCTTCCCCGCGATCTCCAGGGTGAAGAGCCAAGCCCAGAAGGCGCAGGCGGCGGTAGCCGTCAGACAACTCTGCGTTGCATCCGATGCTTATTACATCGAATACAACAAATGGCCCGAGCCACGCAACGCAGCTGACTTGGTGCTTATCCTGAACGGGGGCAAGGATCCCGTTACGGGCAAGGAAGTCAGTCGGGCTGTGGAACAGAATCCGCGCCGCCTGCAGTTCATGGTCTTCAACATCAAGGATCTGGCGCCGATCTCCTCTTCCGGCGCGGAAGCGGGCGGCGAGATGGTATTGGTCGATCCGTGGGGCACCCCCTACGCTTTCTGTTTCGATAATGGGAAGGCCGGCTGCGCCACAGGCACGACTTGGAAAGACCAGACGGCCCTCGACAACAAAATCTCCAAACCGTTCCCTGATGGTTCATCGGACGATAGTATCAACGCCGGTGCTGCTTTCTTCTCCAACGGGCCTGACAAGAGCACCGGCAGTCAAAACATAGCCTACGAGGACGACGTACGAAGTTGGAAGTAGTCCCTTGCCCCGAAGCGACTCTTGAGCCGGACCACTGTGGCGAAGCTGATGGTTGAGGGGAAGTCCCGGTTTGGGGACAATGATTCCGTTTGACTCTCATGCGGCGGACAGCGTTAATGCGTCGCGTCATGCTCGCGAAAATCCGGTCGGTGGCCGTTTACGGCATTGATGCGATTCCCGTCGAAATCGAGGCGAACTGCCCCGGCTGTGGTGAAATCAAAACCGTCATCGTCGGCCTGCCCGACGCCGCCGTGCGCGAGAGCCGCGACCGCGTTTACACCGCCATCCAGAACAGCGGCTTCCGCTATCACAAAGGCGCCGTCACCATCAATCTCGCGCCCGCCGACGTGCAGAAAGAGGGGCCGAGCTTTGAACTGCC
This sequence comes from uncultured Verrucomicrobiota bacterium, assembly GCA_964524715.1. Lineage (GTDB taxonomy): Bacteria > Verrucomicrobiota > Verrucomicrobiia > CAIQCK01 > CAIQCK01 > CAIQCK01. The sequence goes on from CAZGGF010000129.1 coordinate 19,129, forward strand.
CATCGCTGTCGGCATCCTCGCGGGCGACGGCCAGTTGAAGCTCGACGATATCCGCGTCGCCGACACGTTGAATCATTACGCGCTGATCGGCGAACTCGCCCTCGACGGCGGTGTGCGTGCTGTCAAAGGCGTTCTCAGCGTGGCGCTCCAGGCGCGCGCGATGAAACTGCGCGGCCTCATCGTGCCAGCCGCCAACGCCGCCGAGGCCGCCGTCGTTCGCGGCATCGAGGTCATCCCCGTCCGCAGCCTGCGCGAGACGGTCGAGTTCCTCTCCGGCGACGCCGTGATCGCGCCACACCAGGTCGACCTCGAGACCTTGTTTCACGATCACGCCGCCTACGATGTGGATTTCGCGGATGTGAAAGGCCAGGAAAGCGTCAAGCGCGCGCTCGAAGTTGCCGTTTCTGGCGGCCACAATATCCTCATGCTCGGCCCTCCCGGGACCGGCAAAAGCATGCTCGCCAAACGCATCGCCACCATCCTGCCGCCGCTCTCGCTCGACGAGGCGTTGGAGACCACGCGCATCCACAGCATCATGGGTCTGATTGCACCGGGTCAGTCGCTCGTCGCCACCCGGCCGTTTCGCTCGCCGCACCATACGGTCAGTGACGCCGGCCTCATTGGCGGAGGCGTCAATCCCACGCCAGGCGAAGTGAGCCTCGCCCATCATGGCGTGCTCTTCCTCGACGAGTTGCCGGAGTTCCATCGCAACGCCCTCGAAGTGTTGCGCCAGCCGCTCGAAGAAGCCCGCGTTACCATCTCGCGCGCGGTTGGTTCAATGACATTCCCCAGCGAGTTCATGCTCGTGGCTGCCATGAACCCCTGCCCGTGCGGCTATTACGGCGACTCGCGACGCACGTGCCGTTGCGGGCCGATGGCGATCCAACGTTATCGTTCGCGCGTCTCCGGGCCGCTGCTGGATCGGATCGATCTGCACGTCGAGGTGCCCAACGTGCCCTACAAGGCGATCGCCTCCGACATCACCGGTGAGCCGAGTGAGAAGATTCGCGCGCGTGTCCTAGCGGGGCGTGCGATCCAGACTCAACGTTTCGCGGGCCGCCGGAAGGTATTCTGCAACGCCCGGATGGGACCACGGGAATTGAAACAGTTCTGCAAACTCGATGAGAGCTGCCACCAGTTGCTTCAGATGGCCATGACCCAGCTCAACTTCAGTGCCCGCGCTTACGACCGCATCCTAAAGGTGGCCCGCACCATCGCTGACCTCGACCGCAGCGAGAATATCCAGTCGCACCACATCAGCGAAGCTATTCAGTATCGTTCTCTCGACCGCCAGCTTCTGGGTTGAGACCCGCTGGGTGGTCCCTCTCGAATTGGAATGCTGCCGCGGCGAAGAACGAATGGCGTGCCCCCACGATCAGAGGGTGATCACCTTTTGCGCGCGCCACTGGGCGGCAATGATGTCAGGCATGCCGCCGACGATACCTACGCGGACTTTCTCAATCAGGCCGAAGTAATTCAAACACGTCTGGCAAATGAGCAGCAAGACACCCTTGGCTTCCAGCGCGCGCAGTTGTTCCAACACCGGCGAACCTTCCACGACCAGTTTCACGCCGTCGGCGTAGAAACAGATCGCCTTGGGCATGTGGCCGGTCTCGTCCAGCAGACGCAGATAAGTCTGCATCAGTTTGTGCTGCAATGGTGGTTCAGCTCTTCCCATGCCGTCGTTGTTGACGAGGATGACTGTGGAAGGGTTGTCGGGTGGGTTGCTCATGGTGTTGTTGAGTCTCCGTTTTACCGTCGTTTGAATTCACGACATCCGCGATTTCCAAAAAGTCTCATCTGTTTTACGATCGAGAAAGGCATCCCGCCCGTCACGCACCTCGCAGTTTTCTCACGTCGCCGGCACGCACGGTCACGCCATCCTTGTCCATCTTTTCCAGCAACGGCACCGCAATGCGGCGGTTCGTTTTCAGCAGCTCTCGCAATTCCGACATCGTCGCCTGACCGTGTTGTTTGAGGAACTCCCGCACCCGCCGGCAGGCTTCGTCGTAGTCGTCCTTCAACAACACCTCGTCTGTGCCGAACTCCACAACGAGCTTCGCGTCGCGGAGATAGCGCAAGGCCTGCGGGTCGCATTCCTTGCGGCGAGGTGTGTTAAACGGATTGAGCGCCAGTTTGTTCAGCAACGCCTCAGCCGTCGCACTAAGCTGGCCGACCGCCTTTGGCTTGTGCGCCGGCCGGCGGATGATCGTCTCATCGCGCACAAACTGTCCCTCAGAGCACAGGTCGCCGAGCACCTCGTTGAACACTTCGCCGCCCGCGCCGAGCCATGCCTGCAATTCCGACAACGGAAAGCCCGGTTTCTCCGGTTTGTCTCGATGCAGTTGGTCCACCGCGGCAGCCGCACGCGCCAGTGTCTTCCTCCAGAGTGTGCCGTCGGCGGCAAACGTTGCGCATACTTTCGCGCCCGTCTCGCGCAGCGCCGCCTCCACCGTCGCCGTGTTGAACCGCGACTTCACCAGTAACGCGCCGTGTGGCACCACCCCGTCGTGCGCGAGCCACGCGCGAACCAGACTCGTTGCCGTCTGCTGACCTGCTGCCACGGAGTAGACTCGCGACTCCTTCAGCCCGCCGCGCCGGGCGTCGGCGTCGAGAACAACACCGCCAGCGATTGTCGTCGCTTCGCGGATGATGAACCGGTCGCCAACGAAACAATAGACCGGCGTTTCGAATCGCAACTGTCCGAGTGCCTGCTCGCCCGGCAAAAGCTCCCTGGCATCGAAAAGGGTCACGCGCGCGCGCCAGTGGCCGCTGCCGAGCGAGACGTTGATGATCTCGTTGTGCTTCAACTTCGACTTCGCGCGCGGCGATATCCGCAACGCAACATCCACGGTGTCGCACGATCCTCCAAGTCCCGGCGACGTAACAACGTCGCCGCGGCGCACACCCTCGACGGGCACGTCGGCAAGATTGATCGCGCAACGAGCGCCGGGACCGAGCGAGTCCACCTCGCGGCCGTGGTTGTGAAGCGAGCGCGCACGTGTCGCGATGCCTCCCGGCTGTACGATGAGCTTGTCGCCGCGTTTCAATGAACCGCCCGTCAGTGTGCCGGTGACGATGGTTCCGATCCCTTTGAGCGTGAACACCCGGTCCACATGCAGCCGCGGCTTGCCGACATCCTCCGACGGCGAACCGCCTGCCAGAGTGGCGGCGATGGTCTGGCGAAGTTGCTCGATGCCCTCGCCGGTGTGTGCGGAGACGCGGACGACAGGCCAATCCGCACGCGGCGGAGTGAAGGCCACAGCAGGCAGGTCACACTTGGTGACCACAAAAATACCGCGCGGCACATCAAGATAGTCGAGGATTTGCAAATGCTCCTCACTCTGCGGCATCCACCCCTCGTTGGCCGCGACGACAAAAAGCACGGCGTTCATGAACGCGATGCCACTTGCGGCGTTTCTCACGAAATCTTCGTGGCCCGGCACATCCACGATGCCGATGTTGAAATCGCCGAGCGCCAGGTTGGCAAAACCCAGATCGATGGTGATGCCCCGCTCCTTCTCCTCCGGCAACCGGTCGGGATCAACACCCGTCAGCGACTTCACCAACGCGGACTTGCCGTGGTCCACATGGCCGGCGGTGCCGAGGATGAAGTTCTGCGTCGCGGTCATGTTGCTGCGTGGCTGATCGCCTTGACCACGGTGTCATCCTGCGCCGGAAACACCGTGCGCAGGTCGAGCTTGAAGACGCCGCGCTCCACATAGCCAATCACCGGCGGCGTATGGCTTCTCAAACGCCGCGCAAATTCCTCCAGCGGCATCTGCGGCACGATGTCCACCGTCACAGACTCGAATTGCGACCGCGGCAACGTGCCGCCGCCAACCTGACCACGGCCAACGCCTGCGGAAGCTTTTAGCGGCGCGCCCGCCAGCGCCGCGACAATGACATCAGCGCGGGCGCGCAACTTCTCGCGTGCCTCGGCAAGCAACGTGACGAGGCGAACCTGTGAATCTTCGCCGTTGAGATAAAGGTCGGCGGTCGTTTGCAGCGCCGAGAGGATGAGTTTGTCGCAACGGAGCGCGCGAAAGAACGGGTCCTTCTTGAGCGCGGCGACGAGCTTCGCGCGGCCGGCGATGATGCCGGCCTGCGGGCCGCCGAGCAGTTTGTCGCCGCTGAACGTGACGAGGTCCACACCGCGCTTGAGCGTTTCGGCCGGCGTCGGCTCGTGTTCCACGCCGAAGAGTTGAGTCTCGATCACCGCGCCGCTGCCGAGGTCTTCGATGAACGGCACGCGCTTCTTGCGCGCCAGCGCGGCAATTTCCTCGGTGGACGGCGACTCGACGAAGCCGCCCATGAAGAAGTTGCTGCGGTGGACCTTGAGAATCAGCGCGGTTTCCCTACCGATGGCGCGGGCGTAGTCGTTGAGCGTGGTCTTGTTGGTTGTGCCGATTTCACGCAGCTTCGCGCCGCTGGCTTCGAGAATCTCCGGGATGCGGAAGCCGCCGCCGATCTGGACCAACTCGCCGCGCGAGATGACGACCTCGCGGCCCGGCGCAAAGTGGCGCAATGCCAGCACGAGCGCGGCGGCGCAGTTGTTGACGACCGTGGCAGCCTCCGCGCCGCAGAGCACCGCCAGCGCGAGTTCGAGATACGCAGCCCGGCCGCCCCGCGCGCCACCGGTTACGTCATATTCGAGATTGTTGTAGCTGCCGCCGATTTCACACAACGTTTCAAGAATGCGGGGGCCGAGCGGGGCGCGGCCGAAATTGGTGTGAACCAGGATGCCGGTTCCGTTGATGACCGGCTGGATGCGCTGGGCGCGGAGCGTGGAGAGCGTGGAATGAATCGAGGCGATGACAGTGTCGGGCGCGACAACGGTTTTTGCTGCGTGTCTGCGAAGTTCCGCCAGTGCGCGCCGAACCACGGCGACGACGACGGGGCGCGGCAAACCCGTGTCGCCGAGTTGCTGGAGAACTTTCTCAACCTGCGGAATGGCTCGTAGTGACATGAATGTTCCTGTCGCGTGTAATTCGTCCAACCACTTCTGCGCACAGAGTGCGACGACGGCGGCAGAGGCGCAAGATTTCTTCGGCATGGCGCGAGCCGGCGCAGATAAGCAGGCCGCCGGAAGTCTGGGCGTCGGCAAGCAGGAATTTCTGAGCGTCGGTGACCGCAGCGTCCCAGCGGACGATTTCGTTGGCGAAGTCGAGGTTGTTGCGCGTGCCGCCTGGCACACAATCGGTGGCGATGAGTTGCCAGACGTGCGGCAGCGCTGGCATGGCGTTGGCCCAGATCTCGGCGCCCACACCGCTCTCGCGGCACATCGAGCGCAGGTGTCCCAGTAGACCGAAGCCGGTGACATCCGTAAGCGCGTGGACATGGCCGGTGGCGGCGAGCATCGGACCGACGTCATTGAGGCGTGTCATCGAGCGCACGGCGGCAAGCACGGCGGCGCGCGGTGCTTTGCCTCGTTTGAGGGCGGTGGTGACGATGCCGGTGCCGAGCGGCTTGGTGAGAATGAGCGTGTCGCCAACGCGGGCGCCGGCGTTGGTGAGGACGCGGCGCGGGTCCACAAGGCCGGTGACACTGAGGCCGTAGATGGGTTCGGGATTGCGGATGGAATGGCCGCCGATGACAACGCAGCGCGCCTCGCGGCACTTTTCCGCGCCGCCGCGCAGAATCTCGCCGAGCATTTCCGGCGGAACCACATCCTGTGGCGTCGCGACGATATTCATCGCGGTGAGCGGGCGGCCGCCCATGGCGTAAACATCGCTAAGCGCGTTGGTGGCGGCGATGGAGCCATAGGTGAATGGATCGTCCACGATGGGCGTGAAGAAATCGAGCGTCTGCACTAGCGCGCGCCGGGCGTCGAGACGATAAACCCCTGCGTCGTCGGCCGTGTTGGAGCCAACGAGAACATGGCGGTCGGTCACTTGCGGGAGCTGTCGCAGAACCTGCGACAGGGCCTTTTGGCCCAGCTTGGCTGCTCAACCCGCGCAGGAAGCCAGTGACGTAAGCCGGATTTGTCGTCCGCGATTCATTTTGGTTTCAGGTTTCGACGCACAAGAAAGTGGCGGAAAGGGCAGGAATCGAACCTACCTGGCCGGCTTGCGCCAGCCACGACAGTTTTGAAGACTGCGGGGGCCACCAGGCACCCATCACTTTCCGCAAACCATCCTGCTGCGCTGTATTCATAATTCATACGCGGAATGCCCGCAAGGTGCACGTCAGAACAGCAAGCGGGCAAAAAGGTCTGAGTGAACCCGCAAATCCCCTCGAATCCCACCCGGCTGTCCTGGTTGGGCTCGGTTCAGATGAAGTAACCGTGAGGGCACTGGCAGAGGACAAAAAGAAAGCCGGAGGCGACACTGCCGCCTCCGGCTTAAACTGAACTGCCCGTAAACTACTTCTTCTCCTTGAAGGACATAACCTTGTAACGCTCGCCCTGGCCGATCAAAGCCTTGTTGGCTTCTTTCTTGGTGAGCTCGCACTTGCTATCCTTCATGGTAACGGTGGCCGTTAGTGTATCACGATCAAATGTGACTTCGGCCACGCCGGGCAGGGATGAGATCGTCTCACGGACGACCGCTGGACAACTCCCTCACGTGGCACCAGGCACACCGATCAGATAAACGCGACCCTTTGCAGCATCGGCAGCGAGAGCGCCGGGCACCAACTCAGTGGCCACCAGGCATCCCGCAACCAACGCGACGACTGCCAACGAACTTAGCAGCTTTGTCATGCGTTTCCTTTCAGTGATGGTTGCTGTTTCTGTTGACTTCAACCGGTTCCCCACTGCGGGAACCAGTGGAAATTCTAACACATACCTTCAACTCGGCAACATGAAATATGTGTCTGTTTGGGCAATGAGGCCGCCGGTCATGTGCGGTATGGTTCCAAGGTCCTACCGGCTGGCATCGCGCCGATGCACTCAGGCCGTGCGACTACTTGGCGCCGCTCTTCTCCATTTTGGCCAAGAGCTCGTCCACGACCTTGTCCAATGCCTTATCCATGGCCTCCCCACTGAGGTTCTTGAACCGGATGACACCTTTGTGGTCGAGGACATAGATGGCGGGATAAACGCGAATGTTCCAAGCGGCAGCAATCGGCCCCTCCTCGCCGTCGAACCAATTGCGCCAGATAACGCCTTCGCTGCGGCAACGCTGAAGCGTGCTGAGCCTGTCTTGGTCACTGTTGATGCCCAGCAATGCGAACGGCTTTCCCTCCAATCGTTTCACGAGCGACCGCTCGTGTGGGATCATCTCCCGGCAAGCTCCTCACCAAAAACCCCAGAAATCGAGGACGACCACTTTGCCACGGAATTCACCAAGCTTCATTGGCCTGCCATCGAGATCCTTTCCTTGGATTTCGGGAGCCATCTGCCCAATGTCGAGACGGTTTCCACCCGCCCGGCTCTTCTCGCTTGTCTGCGCGTCAGCCCCATTGGGTGCGCACACAGCGAGCAACAACGCGATGATGACTGCAGCACATTTCATTTGGCTTCTCATGGCGGTTTGTCCCTTTACTTTATGTCACCCGCCGGCCGGCTGCAAGTTTCCGCCAGTCTGCGTCACTGCGCACGGTCGCGTTGCACCATGTCCGAAGGCTGACGCTGGGCTGAAGCGCAACAAATCCGATGAGTGCGCGCCAATGGCTGGGTGCCGGCGCTGAACCCGATCGACGCTCTTTTTGGTTGTCGGCGCATCGTGGGATTCATAGACTGGCCGCGTTGATCAAAGCCACTTTGCCAATGCGACCGCCGAAAGCTGCAAGCACGACCCGTCGTTTCCGCGAGGCGTGCAGGGTTCCACACGCTGGACAGCAACCACAATTCCCCGGGTTCAAATGAGCATCGAACCGTCGAAAACCTTCGAGAGCCGATTCCAGAACCGTCTGGCCGACCTGAACCGCGCAATCGCAGAAGCCGTGCGGTTCATCGAAGAGAGCGGCGTCACCGGCGGCGCCGTTCACATCGCCAATCTTGCCATTGAGGAGATGGCTACCAACATCCTCAAATACGGCTACGACGACACCCTTGTTCACGAGATACTCCTGCGTGTGGAGATTCTCCCTGAAAAAATTCACCTGACCCTTGAGGACGATGGCCACGAATTCAATCCGCTCAAGGTCCCGGAAAAAGTTGTCGATCTCCCTGCGGAGATGCGCGTGCCAGGCGGCCTCGGAATCCATCTGGTTCGCAAATTCGTTGAGGAGATGCGCTACGAACGCCGTGATGGCCGCAACCGGCTCACGATCGTGGTTCAACATTGACCCGTGTTGAATTCAGGGGACGTGCGGTTCGTGATGCGGCAGAATTCGAAATTGACCAAGATTTTCCTTGCTTGATTGCACGTAATGTGGAGAGTAGCGCGCATTCGCCACAGAAAGTGGCGTGTTGTTCACGTTCCTTTCGTTGCGAACTGATTTAGGTGAACCATGGAAACACAGAACCTTCCCAATGCCACTGTCGTCAAGATGATCGAACGGATTGACTCTCTCACATCCCGGGATGTGGAAGAAGCTCTTCAAAAAATCGTAGCCGGTGGAGCGCGCAACATCATTTGCGACTGCGCGGCCACCAAGTACATCTCCAGCGCGGGGTTGCGCGTGTTGTTGATCGTGACCAAGCCGCTGAAGAAGGCCGGGGGCCAATTGATGATTGTGTGCGCCCGGACCGGATATGTTTACGAAGTTCTGGAGACTTCTGGATTCACCAACATCATCCCGGTGTTTGAATCCGTCGAGGAAGCCGCGCAAAAAGCAACCTGAGCCCTGTTCCTGGCCGTCCCTATGAAAACCAAAGTCGCCGACGTCGTCATGAAGTTTCTAGAGGCCGAAGGTGTGGAGTACATCTTCGGAGTACCAGGCACCACCATCGTACCGCTGTTGGGCGCTACGAACCGCAACAAGGCGGTTCGGCCCATTCTGGCCAAGCACGAGGAAGGCGCAGCCTTCATGGCGGACGGGTATGCGCGTGTCAAAGGCGGCTTTGGCGCATGCTTCGCCACCTCGGGTCCCGGCGCCACCAATCTCATGACCGGTGTGGCTAACGCTTACATGGACAACGTGCCGATCCTGGTCATTACCGGCCAGGTCGAGACTTCCGTGTACGGCAAGGGTGCCTTTCAGGATTCGTCCAAAGAAGGCGTTGATTCAGTGAAGATGTTCGAGCCGATCACCAAACACTCGAGCATGATCATCTCCAAACACAAGGCGGTTGAGGATTTGCAGGCCGCGCTGCGCACCGCCATGACCGGCAAGAAGGGCCCGGTTCATCTCAGCTTCCCGAAGGACATTCAGAGTGCCGATATCGAATTTGACGCCGTGGCGACGTCCTCCTTCCGTGTGCCGGTGGAGTATTTTGACCGGCGGCTGGTGATCGATGTTGCTGAACAGCTCGTTCAGGCCAAGCACCCCGCCATGCTGGTGGGTTCCGGCGCCGTTTCTTCCGGGGCCTGCGAGGACATCAAGGAACTTGCGGAGATGTTGAACCTGCCCGTGGCCACAACACCCAAGGCCAAAGGCGCTTTTCCCGAGGACCATCCGCTCGCGCTCGGCGTGCTGGGCCTGTGCGGTTCACCGCTGGCGGAAAGCTACCTCAAGTCAGGCGAGACGGACGTGCTCCTCGTTGTGGGAGCAAGTCTGAACCAGATGACCACCATGTCGTGGGACCCGCGTCTCGCGCCATCGAAGTGCCTCATCCACATCAACATCGATCCGGCGGAAATGGGCAAGAACTACCCCACGCAGATTCCGTTGGTAGGCGACGCCCGCACCATCATCAATGAAATCGGTTTCCGCGTGCTGCGCCATCTCACCACGAGTCAGACGAAATGGGAGGATCGGGTGAAAGTTGTGGCGGATCTTCGGGACAAAGTGGGCACGTGCCTCAATCCGGAGAAAATGGATTCCGATAGCGTGCCGCTCAAACCCCAGCGCATTGTTCGGGAATTGCAGGAAACCCTGCCCGACGACGCGATTCTGTTTGTGGACGTGGGTAATTCGATCAACTGGGTGGTTCACTACATGAAGTTCCGCAGGCCCGGCTCGGTTATTACACCATTTGGCATGCTCTCCATGGGCTACGGCATTTCGGCGTCGGTCGGCGGCAAACTGGCGGCAGGCCGCCGCCCCGTGGTGTGTCTGGCTGGCGATGGTTGTTTCCTGATGAACGGCATGGAGATTGCCACGGCCGTCCACAACGACGCCCCTGTCGTCTTCATCATTCTGAACAACCAGAAGCTCGGCTTGGTGCACGATCTCCAGACTTTCAGCCTGGGCGAGAACACAGTTGCGACCCGGTTTCGCAAGATCAACGCCGCGAAAGTGGCGGAAGGCTTGGGCGCAGTGGGGTACACTGTGGAGAAACCCGGCGACCTGAAGCGGATCCTGCCACAAGCGATTGCTTCAGGCAAGACAACCGTCATTGACTGCATCATCGACCCGAATGAAGTGCCGCCTCTTTCGCCTTTCGTGGAAGGCGCGAAGCGATTCCTCCAGCGTTTGGACTGAGCGGCGCCGAACGCAGTTTGTGGGATGTTGTAGTCCATGGATGCCGGATGGCGATTGGGTTCATCACCGTTGGGCGATTTTGGCTTGAGCTGATCGTCCATGGCATCTAATTATCGCGCCTGTCGTAAGTTGGAACGTTAGATAACGTGGTTCGAAAGTGAAATAAGGAGGTCATTCATGACAACACAGACATTCCCGTTCTTCATTCCACCGGTCAATCTGATGGGCATCGGTTGCCACAAGGAGATCGGTAAGCGCGCCAAGATTCTCGGCATGACCAAACCGCTCGTGGTTACCGACAAAGGCGTTGTGCAAGTCGGCATGGCCGAACAAATTTGCGCCTTGCTTCGCGCGGAAGGTCTCAAGCCGACCGTGTTCGACGAAACCGTACCCAACCCAACGGACACCAACGTCGCGGCCGGTGTAAAGATCTACAAGAAGAACAGTTGCGACTCCCTCATCACACTGGGTGGCGGCAGCCCGCACGATTGCGGCAAAGGCATAGGGTTGTTGGTCAGCAACGGCGGGGCCATTCATGATTACGAGGGAGTGGACAAATCCACCAAGCCCATGCCGCCCTATATCGCAGTGAACACAACCTCCGGCACCGCCAGCGAGATGACGCGTTTCTGCATCATCACCGACACGCGCCGGAAGGTGAAAATGGCCATTGTGGATTGGCGCGTAACGCCAACGCTTTCAGTGGATGACCCGCTGCTGATGGTGGGCATGCCGCCGAAACTGACCGCCGCCACCGGTATGGACGCGCTCACACATGCCGTGGAAGCTTATGTTTCCACCATCGCCTCGCCGATTACTGACGCGTGCGCGCTCAAAGCCATTGAGCTGATCGCCGGCAACCTGCGCGCAGCGGTGGCCAACGGCCAGGACCTTGTGGCCCGCGATGCCATGACTTACGCTGAGTTTCTGGCCGGCATGGCGTTCAACAACGCAAGCCTGGGCCATGTGCATGCCATGGCACACCAGCTTGGTGGGTTGTACGACCTGCCGCACGGTGTGTGCAATGCCATCCTCCTGCCGCACGTGGAGCGGTTCAACCTGATTGCGAAAGTGGACCGCTTTGTTGCAATCGCCAAAGCAATGGGTGAACCAGTGGATGGGCTGTCTCAACGTGCTGCCGCCGAATGCGCGCTGGATGCCATCAAGCAGCTCTCCGTGGACGTCGGCATCCCCGCCGGGTTGCGGGAATTGGGCGTCAAGGAAAAGGACTTCCCCTTGATGGCCGAAAACGCCATGAAGGACGCATGCAGCTTCACCAATCCGCGGTTGGCCACGCTGGCCGATATCGTTCAAATCTACAAGAACGCCCTGTAATTACGGTGGTTGTGAAATGCAGCCCGGCTGCGTGGAGCAGGCGTCCAGACTTGCCAGGCATTCATTCTCTGTCTCGCACCGCCATCAAGCGGTACGAGACGGTCGGCTGAATTCTGCGTTCGTTTGATCCATGGCCACCAGACAAACCCGCGTATTGTGTTCGCCTATGGAGCGCTGACCGTGAGCGCCATGGGGGCTGCCGGTTTTTGCTTTCAAAGCCTTTGACCGACATATTACAGTCCCCTCGGTGGCCGCGTAAACCTGAAGGAGAAAGTCATGAAGCTCTCGCTTAAAAATAAGGTAGTTGGGTTGGCTGTGCTGGCTGCCCTGGTACCACTGATCGCGACCATCACGCTGACGATCATTGAACAGAAACCACTGCAGGAACGTGTTCTAAGTCACATGAACACGTTCGCCCAAGCCGAAGTCGAGAAGACTGTCAAACAGGTCTATTTGATGTGCAAGACAGTCCGGGAGGGGAATACGAGGCACCTCCTGGGAACACTGAAGTCGGCGAGTGATGAAATCCACCGCTTGGGCGGCATCACCCATGGCAAGGAGTCGGTGAGTTGGAAGGCGCGCAACCAGTTCACGCAGAAGGTGACGGAGATATCTCTCCCGAAGATGATGGTGGGTGATGTGTGGTTGGGGCAGAACACCGAGTTGAATGTCGAGTCACCCGTTGTGGATGCCGTCACCAGATATTCGCAGAAGTTCTGCACCATCTTCCAACGTATGAACGCCGACGGGGACATGCTCCGTGTATGCACCACCGTTCGGAACGATGAAGGCAAACGAATGATCGGGACCTATATTCCCTGCAAAATGCCGGACGGCACGGACAATCCGGTTTTGGCAAAAGTGCTGAGAGGAGAGACATACTCCGGCACGGCACAGGTGGTTGGCCAGTTCCAGGAAACGGTGTACGAGCCCATCTGGAAGGGGACTGACAAGAAGGAAGTCATCGGCATGGTCTATGTGGGCAGGGACATGAGTGACGTGCTCAAGGAGCTTCGCGACGCCATCCAGTCCGTCGCCGTGGGCAAGGAAGGCTACGTGTGCGTCATCGGCGCAAAGGGAGACCAGCGGGGACATTACGTCCTCTCCAAGGCCGGCGAACGAAACGGAGAGAGCATCATCGACACGCGGGACGCAAGCGGCCGAACCGTCATCAAGGACATTGTGGAAAAAGCGTTGGTGACCACGCCGGGAACGGTTTTCTTCGACCAATATCCATGGCAGAACAAGGGAGAAACGCTGCCGAGGATGAAGCGCGTCGCCCTGATTTACTACGAACCTTGGGACTGGATCCTTGATGCCGGGGTCTACGACGACGAGTATCATGGAGTTTACCAGAACGTCGAGAACGCGATCAGCAAGCTGATCACCAACACCTCCATCACCGGCGGCCTGTTCATGGTTGGCGCAGCCATCCTGGCTCTTTTCCTGGGAGGTGCGGTTGCCAAACCCATCCGGAAGATCGCCGACGTGGCCCAGACTATTGCGCGTGGGGACCTGGCTGCGGCAAAACGCGAGGTGGCAGCCATGGGTGTGACGCAGACGGAGGTTGCGGGACCGCAGGGAAACCAGCGCCGGGGCGATGAGACGGAAATGCTGTCGGCGGCCATTGCTGCGATGACGTCGCATCTGGCTTCGTTGGTGGGGCAGGTCCAAAAATCGTGCGTGCAGTTGGTGTCTGCTTCGACGGAAATCGCAGCGACATCGAAGGAACAGGAAGCGACGGTCGGCGAATTCGAGGCATTGACGGCCCGAATCGTGACGGCGGTAAAGGAGATTTCAGCGACAGCCCAGGAACTGGCCAAGACGATGGATGAGGTCAAGAGAGTGGCGGAAGGCACGGGGCAACTGGCCGACACTGGACGGGGAGGCCTGGGCAATATGGAAGGGACGATGAAGCAGTTGGCCGAAGCCACCACGTCGATTTCATCCAAGCTCTCTGTAATCAGTGAGAAGGCCGGAAATATCAACAGCGTCATCACGACCATCACGAAGGTGGCAGATCAGACGAACCTGTTGTCGTTGAATGCGGCGATCGAGGCGGAGAAGGCGGGCGAATACGGCCTTGGATTTGCGGTGGTGGCGCGAGAGATACGGCGGCTGGCGGACCAGACGGCGGTCGCCACTCTGGACATCGAGACGATGGTCAAGGAGATGCAAAGCTCGGTAACGGTCGGCGTGATGGAGATGGACAAGTTCAGTGAGGAGGTGAAGCGGGGTGTGAGGTCCGTGGGGGAGATCAGCGGACAGATGGGCCAGATCATCGAAAGAGTGAAAGAGGTGACGGGGCAGTTTGAGAAGGTGAATGAGGGAATGAAAGCCCAGTCGCAGGGAGCCGAGCAAATCAGTGAAGCGATGGTTCAATTGAGTGTGGGAGCGAAGCAGACGAGCGAATCGGTCAAACAGTCCAACGAAGCCACGGAACAATTGCGCGAAGCGGCTCGGGCGCTGCAGACAGAGACATCACGCTTCAAGGTTTAGTCCGAGAAGACAGGGACACCTATGCGCCGCAGATCCATCAGAAACAAGATTCTCTTGTGGGCTGGACTTTGCATGTTCGGCACCCTGGGTATCGTCGTGGCCTATACGGCCATGACCACTCGCACCATTGCGCTCGACAGCGCCAGGCAGAGTATCTTCAGCGAGGCGAAGGAGACTGCCAATGAGATCGCGGTCGTGATCAGCAGCGCCCTCGACACGGGTCGAACACTGGCGAACGCGCTCTCCACCATCAAGTCGTCCCAGGCGGGGCTGACGCGCCAGATGGTGGATTCCATGCTGAAGACGACGCTGGAGAGGAATGCGGACTTCGTCGGTGTTTATACGGCCTGGGAACCCGACGCTTTCGATCGTCAGGACGCAAAATTCGTGAACAGCCCCGGCTCAGACACCACCGGCCGGTATGTTCCGTATTGGTGCCGGAATAACGAAGGCAAGATCGTCGTCGAAGCTCTGGTGGGATACGAAGACACGACTCGAGACCAAACCGGTTCGCGAAAAGGGGATTACTATCTTCTGCCCCGCGAGACGAAAAAGGAGTGTATCATCGAGCCGTATATCTATCCTGTGCAAGGCAAGCCCACGCTCATGACTTCGCTGGTCGTGCCAGTCATGGCCGACAACACGCACTATGGAATTGCAGGAGTGGATCTGTCGCTGGATTTCCTTGGGAACCTGGTGGATAAGCAAAACATCTTCGACAGAAGCGGCAGGATTTTCATTGTCAGCAACAAGGGATTGATCGCAGCGGCCAGCGGGAATTCCGGAATTGTCGGGAAGCAACTGAAAGTGGCATTTGAAGATGAATCGGATGAGTTCCTGAAGACCATACAACGTGCAGAGGAAGTGGCCAGGACCGCAGGAGGAATGGTGACAGCCTTTGCGCCCATTAAACTGGGTCAAACAGGAACGCCATGGTCGGTGATCATCCAAGTCCCGGAGAAGAAGGTCATTGCCAAGGCTTCGGCGCTGATGTGGAAGCAAATCGCCCTCGGCTCAATCTTCGCCATCGGAGTATTGCTCGGTCTCAGGGCGATTGCGGGTGCCATTGCCAAGCCGATCACCCGTGCGGTTCAAGTCGCCGAGTGGATCGCCCGGGGCGACATTGCCGATGCGAGACAGGCCGTCCCCGCTATCGAGAAGGATCTGGCTGCGATGAGCGGGAAGACAGCGTCACAGCCTTCGACAGATGCCCTCTCAAGCTTCGACGAAAGCGGACAGTTGCTGAACGCCATCTCCACGATGACCTCAAGCCTCGCCTCTCTCTTGGAGCAGGTGCAGAAGTCTTGCGCACAGTTGGTTTCCACCTCGGTCGAGATTGCGGCCACGTCGAAACAACAGGAGGCCACGGTCGGGGAATTCGAGACCTCCACGGCCCAGGTCGTGACAACCGTCAAGGAGATCTCTGCGACGGCCCAGGAACTGGCCGGGACGATGGAAGGCGTCAAAAGCACGGCGGAAGGGACGCGGCAACTGGCCGACAGCGGGCGCACAGGATTGGGAAACATGGAAGGCACCATGAAACAGTTGACCGAAGCGACGAAGTCCATCTCGTCGAAGTTGTCGGTCATCAGCGAAAAGGCGGGCAATATCAACGGCGTGGTCACGACGATCACGAAGGTCGCCGACCAGACGAATTTGCTCTCATTAAACGCGGCAATCGAAGCGGAAAAGGCCGGGGAATACGGATTGGGCTTTGCGGTGGTGGCACGGGAGATTCGGCGGCTGGCCGATCAAACGGCGGTTGCGACGCTGGACATCGGAGTGATGGTCAAGGAAATGCAGAGTTCGGTGACCATGGGAGTGATGGAGATGGATAAGTTCAGCGAGGAGATGAAACGGGGCGTGAAGGCAGTGGGGGAGATCAGCGAGCAATTGAGCCAGATCATCGAGAGGGTGGAAGAAGTGACGGGGCAGTTTGAGAAAGTGAATGAAGGAATGAAGGTGCAGTCGCAGGGGGCCGAGCAGATCAGCGAGGCGATGGTTCATTTGAGCGAGGGAGCGAAGCAGACGAGCGAGTCGGTTAAACAGTCGAACGCGGCGACCGAGCAGTTGCGTGAGTCCGCAAGGTCTTTGCAGGCGGAAGTGGCAAGGTTCAAGCTATAAGGATCCGGGAATGGCGCCGGGCCTTCCCGAACCCAAGGCGTGTATGCTTTTCATCCTTTTCAGACTGGGCAAGGAACAATATGCGCTGGAAACAGCGCATGTGATCGAGATTATTCCACAGCTGCCGCTGCGGCCGCAACCGGGCACGCCCAATTACGTGGCCGGCTTGTTCAATTATCACGGTGTCGTGGTCCCGGTTTTGAATCTCGGCACGCTTGCCTTGGGCGCCCCCTGCTCGGAACGCTTGAGCACAAGAATCATTTTGATCGATTACACACTCAAGAGCGGTGCCAGGAAGGTGTTGGGCCTCATTGCGGAATCTGTGACCGACGCGGTCAAGAAGGAAGCGTCTGACTTTGTGACTGCGGGAGTGGTGGCCGGGCAGGCTCCCTACCTGGGAACCATCACGCTCGACGAGGGCAGCATGGTTCAGTGTGTCCTCCCCGAGCACCTGCTGTCTGCCGAGGTCGAACGACTGTTGTTCGACGGGAACCCATCCGGCGAAAACACCAAATGATGACGCGGTTTGGAGAATTGCTGGCAGAAATGATGGGGATGAACCCCCGCGTGCTGGGCGAGAAGGAACTGGCCCGCGCCGTCTGCAGCAGAATGTCTGCCTGCGGGATGGAGGACGAAGAACAGTATTTTGAGAAACTCAAATCCTCCCCGCAGGAAATGGAAGCCTTTATTGAGGCCGTGGTGATACCGGAGACGTCGTTCTTTCGGGACAACGTTGCCTTCACTTCCCTTGGCCGCTACGTCCGCGAAGAGTGGATTCCGGCACGGCATGCCAGGGCGTTGCGAGTTTTAAGCTCTCCCTGTTCCAGCGGCGAGGAACCTTACTCCATCGCGATGACGCTTCAGGAAGCCGGCCTCAAGCCGGGCGATTACGAGATTGACGCACTCGATATCAGCCGCACTTTGCTGCGCAAGGCGGAGCGCGCCGTATACACCCAGTATTCGTTTCGTGGCGTCTCGACGGCCTTGCGCAATTCCTACTTCGAGTCTGAGGGGAAGGAGTACGTGTTGAAAGAGCCGGTTCGACAGGGAGTGTGTTTCATCCACGGGAATCTTCTGGATGGGCATATCCTTGCGAACAAGCTACCGTACAACGTTGTGTTCTGTCGAAACCTGCTGATCTACTTCGGTGAGGAGGCGCGCGCACGCGCAACGAGCGCCATTGAGCGGCTCGTGGCTCGGGACGGCCTGCTTTTTGTGGGTCATGCCGAAACATCGTGTTTCCCGCGAGAGCGGTTCGTACCGTTAAATCCACGCGGTGCCTTTTGTTTTCGGAAGGTGGAAGCCGGCTCTCCAACAAAGGAGACCAGCCGCGTGACCCGTGTTCCTTCGGCGGCCTCTTTTTCCTCCCCGGTTCGGATCACGCCGAAGAAACCGAGTACACCCCGGAGAATCGAGCAACCGCCGCCTGAAGTCTCCAAACCCAGGGATTCCATTGAAACGGCGCAGCATCTGGCCGATCAAGGACGGCTATCGGAAGCAGTGGCCGTGTGCGAACGATTGCTCTGCGAAGATAACGCCGACGCCAACGCCTACTGCCTGCTGGGGATCGTTTTGCATGGAATGGAAAACCTTCAACGAGCGGAAGAGTGTCTGAACCGGGCGATCTACCTTGACGAACAATGTTACGATGCAATCGTTCACCTGTCGTTGATCAAAGAACACCGAGGAGACTCGGCGGGCGCTGAAGTGCTGCGGCACAGGGCGGCTCGCATTCAAGGACAAATGAGGACGTTGTGAAGAACGCGTGCTGGAAAACCATAGGTGTAAGGGGCGACCGCTCATGTCCCAAGCTGAGCGAGCTGGGGCATTGTCGCGATTGCCCGACTTTCTCTTTGGAAGGGCGGGCGCTGCTCAATCGTGAGGCGCCGCAGGAATACCTGGCCGAATGGGCATCGCTTCTGGCGCGGGAACGGGAGTCTGCCAGCCGCAACGGGAAATCCGTCCAGGTCTTTCGCCTGATGTCGGAGTGGTTCGCCCTGCCGGTGCACTGTTGGGTGGAGGTGATCGCCGTGCGTCCGGTGAGACACATCCCCCATCGCAGCAACCAGGTGCTTTTGGGATTGGTGAGCGTGCGTGGGGAAATAAACCTCTGCGTGTCGCTGCGCAGCCTGCTTGGCATTGAGAAAGGTGAAGGCGCGGAAGACGCTGCAGCACAACAGGCGAGCCCTCGATTCTGTGTTGTCAAAAAGGATAACATCAGTTGGGTCTTCCCGGTAGATGAGGTGCATGGCCTGATTTCCTACACGGAACAGGATGTGCAGAGCGTCCCGTCCACCGTGGCCAAGTCTGTTCAGAAATTCACGCGAGGGTTGCTGAACGTCGCGGGAAAGAAGATCGGACTGCTTGATGAAACCCCTGTCTTTAATGGCCTTTCGAGGAGTGTCATATGACAGCTGACGGCAATCAGGACCTGAGCAACTTCTCGATGATGGACTTGTTCCGTTCGGAGGCCGAGACGCAGACGGCCATCCTCAACGAGGGTCTCCTGGAAATCGAGAAGGATCCCACATCCAAGCAGTGGCTCGAGCGTCTGATGAGAGCCGCACACTCCGTCAAAGGCGCCGCCCGGATCGTGGGGCTGACCCAAGTGGTCAAGGTGGCTCACGCCCTGGAGGATTGTTTTGTCGCAGCCCAAAAGGGACAAATCGTCATCGGGTCAGACCAAGCGGACATCTTGTTGAAGGGAGTAGACACGCTCGCCCGGATGTCGAAGCTTTCCGACGCGGAATTCGAGAAGTGGACCGCCGACCACCAGACAGAAGTCGACAGTCTGCTGAGCAGCCTGGAAGCCGCGAAGACTGCGGCGCCGGTCGCTGAGAAAAAGGAGACCCCGGCGGCAGCAACACCTCCCGCCCCGAAAGTCGAGCCGGCTCCGCCCACCACGCCCAGTCCGGCGCCTGTGCCTCCACCTGCTTCCACGCCACCGAAGCCTGCAGCTGCGGCGGAGCCTGCGGCTCCTGCACCCCAACCCCCGGCAGCTCCCGCGAGTGCGCACGCGGACGCCCAAGACCGGGGTGTGAGGGTTTCGGCTGAACACCTGAGCCGCATCATGGGACTCGCCGGGGAATCCGCGGTGCAAGCACACCGCCTTGACGCCTTCACGACGGCCCTTGCCGCGTTGAAGAGCCGTCATGCCGAACTGCTCCGCCTGATAAAGGAATCGGATACATCCCGGGAAGATCTGTCGCAAAAAGGCCAATCCGCTCAAACGCAGCGCGAGCTGGCCGAGAAGGCTGAGTCGTTTCAACAGGTGGTACTGCAGCGCATCGAAGAGTTTGACCTTATCGCGCGTCAGCTTACGAACGTAGCCGACCGGCTCTATCGCGAGGCCATTGCCAGTCGAATGCGTCCGTTTGCTGACGGTGTCACGGGATTTCCCCGCCTGATCCGCGACTTGTCCAAGCATCTGGGCAAGAACGTGAAGTTCGAGGTGCTTGGCAAGAACACACAGGTGGACCGGGATATTCTCAACAAGCTCGAGGCGCCGCTGACCCATCTTCTGCAAAACGCCGTCGATCACGGGCTTGAATCACCGGCGGAACGTCTGGCTGCGGGCAAGAGCGCGGAGGGATCGCTCAAGTTGGAAGCGCGGCATCACGCGGGGCGTTTGACGGTCACGGTATCGGACGATGGACGGGGCATTGACATCGAGAAGATGCGGAAGAAGATCGTGGCCAAGGGCCTTGTGGCCGAAGACACGGCCAGCCGCCTTTCCGAAGTGGAGATTTTGGATTTTCTGTTCCTGCCGGGTTTTTCCACAGCCGAACGCGTGACCGAGGTCTCGGGCCGCGGTGTCGGACTGGATGTCGTCCGGACGTACTTGCATGAGGTGACCGGCTCCGTGCGCGTCGAGAACCATCTGGGCCGCGGCATCCAATTCCACCTCGAGATGCCGGTGACGCGGTCGGTGATGCGCGCCCTCGTTGTCGAGATATCGGGCGACCCGTTTGCCTTCCCGCTTGGCAGGATTGAGCGGCTGCTGGATGTGACGCCGTCGGAGGTGAAGACGATCGAGGGGCGTCAATATGTCAGCTTGAATGAAAAGAACGTCGGGCTGGTTGATGCCCGGCAGGTCTTGGGGTTGGCCGGACAGACTGTCCAGGACAAGAAATGGCCTGTTGTCGTCATCAGCGACGAGCATGCCTGCTATGGAATCAAGGTGGATCGTTTTCTCGGAGAGCGGGAGTTGGTCGTCAGGGCTCTCGATTTTCGCCTGGGCAAGGTGCAGGACCTCAGCACAGTGTCCCTGATGGAGGACGGCTCGCCCGTTCTT
Source organism: uncultured Verrucomicrobiota bacterium (assembly GCA_964524715.1). Classification (GTDB taxonomy): domain Bacteria; phylum Verrucomicrobiota; class Verrucomicrobiia; order CAIQCK01; family CAIQCK01; genus CAIQCK01. The sequence goes on from CAZGGF010000129.1 coordinate 39,854, forward strand.
ATCCTGGACGTGGAGGACCTGTTGCGCTCCATCCAAAATCTTCTCTCCGGCCGGCGGCTTGAAAAGATCCGGTCCGCTTCCGGCACCCAGGGCCAGAAGAAACAGAAGCGCATCCTCGTCGTCGATGATTCCATCACAGTCCGTGAGATGGAGCGTCGTCTTCTCCAGAACCGCGGTTATGAAGTGGACGTTGCCGTGGACGGCATGGACGGTTGGAACAGCCTCTATTCGGGTCAATACAGCCTGGTGGTGAGCGATGTGGACATGCCCCGGATGAACGGCTTCGATCTGGTGAAGCGCATCCGTCAGGATTCCCGGCTCAGCGCCCTGCCTGTGATGCTGGTCTCGTACAAGGAACGCAAAGAAGACCGTATGAAAGGCCTGGAAGTCGGGGCGAACTACTACTTTACCAAGAGCGGATTTCACGACGCAGCATTTCTGGAAGCAGTTGTGGACTTGATTGGGGAAAACCAGCAATGAGGGTTGCCATTGTCAACGACGTGTTGATGGCGGTGGAAGCCCTCCGCCGCGCCGTGCTGAGTTGCCCGGATCACACGATTGCCTGGATCGCCCGTGATGGTGAGGAGGCCGTGCGAAAGTGCGAAGCGGACCGGCCTGAGATCATCCTCATGGACCTCATCATGCCGATCATGAACGGCGCGGAGGCAACCCGCCGGATCATGCGCAGTTCCCCATGCGCAATTCTGGTGGTGACGGCAACGGTGGAAGGGAATGTTGCCCTCGTCTTTGAAGCCATGGGCCACGGTGCTTTGGATGCCGTGAACACACCCATCCTCGGCACAGGCGGGAGTGTGCAGGGCGCTCAGGAGTTGCTCGCCAAGATCGAGAGCATCGGTCACTTGATTGGTTCAAAGAGCGCCGGATCGAAGACGGTCGTATCGAGGACGGTGATCGCGAAGACTCCGGAAGTCAGAAAGCCCCTTGAACAACGAACGCATCTCGTTGTGATTGGCGCCTCGACAGGAGGTCCTACGGCTCTGGCCACGGTCCTGTCCGAGATTCCGAAGGACTTTCCGGCAGCTTTTGTTCTCATTCAACACATCGACGTGCAGTTCGCCGAAGACTTCGCAAAGTGGCTGGATGGACGAACGAATCTTAGTGTGCGCCCCGCTGTTCCCGGATGCCGCCCCGAAGTGGGCACAGCATGGCTGGCCGCCACCAACGACCACCTGATCATGGCGCCGGATCTGACTCTCGACTACAGCCGTGACCCCGTTGATTATTTCTATCGCCCTTCGGTCAACGTTTTCTTCAAACGTGCCGCGGCCTATTGGCCATACACCGGTGTAGGGGTGTTGCTTACGGGCATGGGCCGCGATGGTGCGGAAGGATTGCTCCGACTGAAGAAGTTTGGCTGGTTCACCATCGCCCAGGATGAACGCAGCAGTATCGTTTACGGAATGCCCAAAGCGGCCAAGGACATGGGCGCGGTCGATCAGGTGCTGCCGTTGACCAGTATCGGTGCCGCTGTCGTTGACCATGTGCTTAATCAACCACCCCTGAGAGTGAAAGAGAGTCCCCAATGACACAGTCTGCCTCCTCCGCAACGAAAGACCCGGGTCCAAGTCTCGCAAGCCCGTTGACCCAACACACCATCAATGTTCTCCTGGTGGATGACCAAGCCATGATCGGAGAGGCGGTGCGCCGCATGCTGCTGGCAGACAAGGACATTACCTTCCACTACTGCAGCGATCCGACCCAGGCAGTGAAGATGGCGACGGAAATATCGCCCACGGTCATTCTTCAGGACCTCGTCATGCCGGAAGTGGACGGTCTTACGTTGGTCAAGTTCTACCGCGCCAACCCCAAGACCCGCGACATTCCCCTGATCGTGCTTTCAACCAAGGAAGAACCTGCGACCAAGGCCGAGGCGTTTGGATTGGGCGCCAATGACTATCTGGTCAAACTGCCGGACAAAGTGGAGTTGATCGCCCGGATCCGGCATCACTCAGCGGGTTACATCGCCCAACTCCAGCGCAACGAAGCGTACCGCGCCCTGATGGAGAGCCAGAAAAAACTGGCCGCAGAGTTGGCGGAGGCTGCCGGCTACGTCCAGTCGCTTTTGCCCGCTCCGATGACGGGCGACCTGAAGGCCGAGTGTCGTTTCCTTCCTTCAACAGAGCTTGGTGGTGACGCCCTCGGGTATCATTGGCTCGATGAGGATCACCTCATCATGTTCGTTCTCGACGTCTGCGGACACGGCAAGTCTGTGATTTTTTTCATGCAAGGCTTGCAGGTCCGTGAGCGGAATCTAAGCTCGTGGGCATCATGAAGGTTCACGAAACCCAACACCCTCTGGTTGAAACGAGCTTGTCGAGGGCTGCGCTGCCGGAGTTCTCGTGGCCTGCCCCGCGTCTGCGTCAGCCGCAGCGGCTGCAAGTGGAGATGCACTGCTTGGCTTTGGAGGATCTGCTGGAACC
>CAZGGF010000130.1:0-4192 GCA_964524715.1 uncultured Verrucomicrobiota bacterium
GTCAATGTGACGCCGAACAAGGCGGAGAACTCCCCCGTGATCCACCTCACATTCATCCCCGAACTTGTCGGGCTCGAGTGGACCACCCTCAAAGAGAGTGCCAGCGAATCCGGCCAAACTGCGGACACCACCCTTCAACAACCGGCCTTTTACACCCAGAGAGTCATGACCAGCACGCCCATGCTGGATGGCCATACGCTCGTCAGCTATTGCGGACCGAGCAAGACAGGCCGGGAACAAATCTACGTGTTTGTGAACGCGAGCACCAACCTGATCCTGTCGGAACCGCCCGACACGGAAGCTCCCGGCAAGAACAAGCCTGCGGCCAAAACTCCCCGCTCATCGGCTTCACGGGCGTTGGCGCTTCAGAAAGACAACGCCAACCCGCGGACATCTGAAGCAAAGAAGAGCGGCTCACCTGTTCCGCATGCAGCCGATCCGGCAACGCCGGCGATGATACACAAGAGCTACACAACCTATGGCTACTACTGTGATTCCAAGGAACAGCCTCTGGAGACGCATCGCATCCCCGACGAATCGTTCAAGCAGACGTTTATCGAGATGGGCGTTCCTTTTCCGCCCGGCTCTTCAGTCACCTACAACGAGCGCGAGCAAAGGCTGTTCATCACCAACACCCCGAAGAACATGGAGATCTTTGAGCATTGCGTGAACGTCTACAACGGTGCTTGCAGTTATTTGGACGTGGAGTGTGCCTTCATCGCGTTTCCTCTGAAGGAGGTTGAGAACATGGCCCGCAAGAGCGCGGACATCTCCCCAACGCAGCAGCAGATCAAATGCGCGTGGGCCAAGGGCAGGGGCAAACTGCTGGCGATGACCCAGACCCAAGCCTATTTCGGCCAGGAAGTCAGGGTTGAGACAGGAAAGGAGGTCATTTACCCGTGGGCGTATCAGGTCTCCACGGCCAAGAACACCTCCACAGCGGCAGCCGCCTCCGGCAGACATCCAGCCAGACACAGTCCCGGCGTGATCCTGATACCCAAGGATCTTCAAACCCGCAGCGTGGGCGCGACCCTGACCGTGAAGAACAGCTTCCAAACACTTGAATGGACTGAGGCGGAGTTCTGGCTCGAACTGACCGATGTCAAATGGATGACGATTGGCGCCTGTGTGCGTGACGGCCAGCGGACCGCCCAGTTGACTCTTGACCAGCCGGTGTTTCACACCCAGAGGGTCATGGCGAAGATGAAACTTCCCAATCGCGGCACAGTGGTCACAGGAGGGATGCTCAACCGGTCGGGAACCGAAGTGACCTACGCGTTGATTACGACAGAGGTCAAAACCCTTGGCGACCCTCTTCGGCCCGGCAAGGAGGATCGCAAGCCCTGATCCGCTGCGCGTTCATGGGATCGGCGGCCGGTTCTTGACGGTCGTCGTCCCGCTTTCGGCAGATCATCCTCGGCCACCATCGCCGCCGGAAATCCTGAAAGGATTTTATCACTCAGTCCGGGGTTGCGCGGAACGCGCTACCCTGGGTCATTCTTCCAACAAAGACTCTACCCCGAAGGGGTTGAATCATTCGTTGTTGGTATCCCGCGTTTAGGCGGCGGTGTTGTCGCCGCGTCTGATGGGCAGCCGGCTGAAACCGGGACACCAACGCCCGCTCGCCCTTCCGGCCTCACTACATATCGCCCTTCCCGGCAACGACTCAGACGAGAGGCGATTTCTTCCAGCCTTTGGAGGTCTTCACCCACAGCGCCGAATTCTCACCATCATCAACCCAGCGCACCTCGCCTGTTTCGCCGTCCTCGGGGGCGGGCGGCTTCGGCTGCGGCGTCAGTCGGATGCCGCTGCCGGCGAAATGCAGCGGAGGCCGGTTGGCGGCATCGCCCGATGGCACACGGTTTTCAAACCCGCCCAAGACGCCGTATCCGGTCGTGGCCAGAATGGACGCGCCCTCCATGTTTCCGTCGAACGCTTTCGCGAGCCGGTGATCCTTGTTGCCGAACAGCACGTTGCCCATGTAGTTGCCGCACTTCCCCTCGGGCGTGATCAGAAAACCGACGCCCGCATTGTCCTTCGCCCAGCGGCTGTAATAGACGCGGCATTGCATGATGGACTGGTAGGGCTTGTTCACGTAGAAGCCCGCAATGGTGGGCGAGTCCGCGTAGCATTGGTTGAACGTGTTGTTCCAGCCGTTGCAGTAGAAACAATATTTCAGCGGCCCCTGGACCGGATCGACGTTCCAGACGTGGATCATGGTGAACCAGTTGCTGCCCGAGTCGCTACGCAGGCCGGTTTCGTAGCCGATGACGTGGGCCAACACCACCTTGCTGTCGCCGCGCTCGTAGTGGATGCCGATGCTGCCGGGCGCATAGGCCGTGGACTTCGTGTCCACGTCACAGCGGACCCGCGAAAGATTCGTCTCATATCCGCCCTTGAGCAGGTGAATCCCTTTGTAGGTGCAGTTGTGCACCACCAAGTCAGCGATCTCCAACCGATGCAGTTTCTCCACTCGCAAGCCCGTCAGGGGCTGCCGTCCGCCGTCGATCACGCCGCCGCGAATCAACCCCGCCGTGTAGGTGAACTGCGACTCCTTCCCGCCGCCTTTGATGACGATGGCGTCTCCGTCGAATTTCGCCCGGGCGCGAATGACCGCGTTGGGGGTCATCACCAGACTCACCGAGATCGGCACGCGCAACGGTTTGCTGATCTCATACACGCCGTCGCCCAGTTCCAGCGTGCCGCCGCCGCGCGCTTCGAGCTCTGCGATGCGGCGGGTGAGTTCCTCGTGCCAGTCTTTGGCCGGGCCTTTGGGAGTTGCTGGAGAAGTCGATGGCGCAGAGTCAGCCGCGCTGACGAAGATGGTGTTGCCAAAGGTTCCGGCCAGAGCGCCCAGGCCGAATGCATTTCGAAACAGTTTTCGACGGGTCGTTTTCATGTGATTGTTCGGTGAGTAGAGCGTCATTGAAGGGAAAAGCAATCCAGCGATCAAGCAGAAAGCCGGTTGTGTGGCTTACCGTCTTCCACCCTTGCCGCCGCCGTCATGATGCGCTGCCCCGCGATCCTGCCGTCCGGATTCGTGCCCCTGGCGCGTGGACTCATGATCTTCGCGTCTCGATTCGCGACTCTCATGCGTGGACCCGCGATCCGGATGCGTTGACTCCCGGCTGTGGTGCGCCGACCCGTGATCCTGACGCCCCGATTCGTGCCCCTGATGCGTGGAACCGTGATCGCGGCGCCCGGACTCACAACGAGAGTGTTCGGGACGACGACAGTCACGATCTTCGCGCCCCCCGTCATAGAACGCATAGCTATCCCTATAATCCGCGAAGCCATAATAAGCAGTAGAACCATCGTACTGCCCGCTGCCACAAATGGCCTCGAAGATAGTGCTGCAAGAACACGTGCATCCCGCCACGGCCGCCATCAGTGCAATCCTCAGCCCTTTTTCGATCTGCTGAACCGGATTGTTCGCCCTGTTCATACGCACCTGCTCTGTAGACGGGAGTCCTGCAAATCTATTCAACGATGTAACCACATAGTTACAACCATTCCTTCATTACCCCTGGCCCAGCCATTGAATGATTCAAGAATAGCGCCATGGAGTCGAAGCACATACGAGGCGACTGGATTGTAGTGGCGGTCTCTGACCGCCGCCTGTTGTTTCCGGATGATTCGACGGTCAGAGACCGCCGCTACTGTTGGATGGATGACCCAGGGTAGGCGCGCTGTGCGCAAACCTGGGCTGAGTGATGAAATCCCTTCAGGATTTCCGGCAGCGACGGTGGGCGCGAAGCGTCAGGTGGAACGCGACCTCCGACTGCGTTTCCGTCATCAGAAGGAATCGCGCTCAAACGTTGACCCCATGATACTGACACCCCCACGGCCACAGGATCGATTTCGACACTTTACATCGAGTGCTTTGAGCATCATCGTCCCCCCAATCAAAATCATAGGCCGTCCGCGCTGAGGACCGCGCCCGCATTGGAACCCGTATGTGTCACCTTAAAGCCCTTCAACCAATCCGTTTCCTGCGGCGGTTGTCCATCCGACAGCCGCTCATGTTGATCCTCGCGGGACTTCTTTGTCCATCCGTCCCGCAGGCCGCGGCTGCCGAGGCCCCGTGCTGGCCCAGACTTTACGGACCCATAGGGGACAATATCTCGACCGAGACCCCCGTGTTGAATCAAGGGTCCGAACAAAGTCCCCAGCTGCCCTGGACCCTCAAGCC
>CAZGGF010000131.1:0-10764 GCA_964524715.1 uncultured Verrucomicrobiota bacterium
GATGATGGCTTTTCTATTCAATACGACAGGTTGAAAACTTTCTTTGAACGCTACCACCGACGCACGGCGTATAGGCCAAAAACGGAAGAACTGTTTCTGCCCCCATTGGTTATTATCCCGAAGGCACCTGGCGACATGACCCACATCGGAATCCACATTCCAAAGTCACTTTCAACCGCTTCTATCTCAAGCTGACCGCTTCTCCAATTCCGTCTGAAGCATGACATAGGCAAAGTTTCAAGCCGTGTTAACGCCAGCAAAGGCAGGATCACAAACGTCTCGTGAAAAACGAAGAAGCAAACTCTGTCGAAGGCTAATCAGTCATACGTCCAAGCGTGAATGGATAAACTCGCTATTCGCACTGACACCAGACATGAAAGACGTCAATCGGCGTCGCTTGTCCTTTTCCATCCGGCCACGAAAAATCTCGGCGATGACGACTTACTTGAACGGCTTCTGCGAACTCAGCGGAACCCGCTCCGGCAGCGGCTGACAATTTGGGCAGGTATTCCGTTCGCAGGCTTTTCATACGAGCTGGTTCACTCATCGCAGGCAGAAGATGTTTGGCAATGGTTCTGCCGCCGCGAGCATAGGCAAGCATCATGCCTTCTTCCATCGCCCACGCGTAGTCGCCATCGACAAAACGGCAGAGTCCATCGTCGCAGTATCTGCCGCCAGCGGCGTGTTTGGCGTCCACGGGTTTGCACTCGGTGAAAAGGGCATCATGTTCGGACAGCACTAGGCGACGTTCTGATTCGTCGTTGCGCAGCTTGAAGCAGAGATCGGGCGTCTTGGCCAAACGGGAGTGATCAAAGTTGGCTACCTGCCCCTGCCGCACCACGGTCTCGTAAGTGCGACGGTTGAAGCCGCGTACCGTTCCTGACTGGCGTAGATCGGTTTCGATAATGCTGCGCAAGGCTGCGGTCACCTCGTCTTCTTTTGCTGTCGCGAGAGGAAAGGAGCGCTCGCGAAGCAGATCAAAGGCGCGAAGCAGAACGCGCCGAACTAGCAAAATCACCGGCAGGCCGAGCCTTGGATGTGGCAGATGGTATCTTTCTGGCGGAACGCCAAGTGTAAACAGGCCAGATGCGTTCTGTTCGCTCATGCGTGTTCAGGGAGGCCAAACGCGTCGAGATGCTCACGAATGATATGCTGACTGCACAGTCGGGCGCGTGTTTTTGTCCACCAGCGGCGTTGATTGAGCAAGCCAAGTAACAGACCCCGACGACCGGGGGCTTTCACGATAATGCGGCTTGTGCCGCGTTGATTCGCGATCTCCATCGCCCGACGTAGCAAACTGGCGTTAACCGGCACGGTGTCTGTCTCGCGCGAGACAGCGAGGAAGAACCACGGTTCTTCCCATTTGTCCGGTTGGAAGTCGGCATTGCGGACAGCAGCATGTTCGCCACACACGTCGAAATACGGCTCCAGCGATTCGTGCAATTCGGATATGAAGTGGGCGCGCGTAGTGCCCGTTGTACGTTCCAGAGCGGCGCGGCCCGCCTTGCGATAGGAAGCGGCGGCAAAGAGCGTGTCCTTCGCAACCTGCACCGCATCATCGTCGAGTCCATAGAGGCGAAAGAGAAGAGAGTCTAACTCTTGCCACGGCTTGACGGCGTCGTGTTTGAGTCGGTGTGCAAGCTTGCGAATAGCTGTCTTTTCGGTGGCTTTGAGCGTGGCGAGGTCGGGAAATGGCAGTGCATCGAAGTCCCGCTTTGCGAAAAGCATGTAGTCAACCCCTTGGGATACACTGGTCATGAGTGCGAAGTAGCGGAATAGTGTGCTGTGAGCGAGGAGGTAGATAAGAGCGGCTAGCGTTTCCGCTTCCGGGTGACCGGCACAGGAGTAGCCGTAGTAGCTTTGCGAAAAAGCTAGTGCTCTCGATGATATAAAAGCTTTCGGGGAATATGGGTTGTCGCCAGGTGCCTTCGGGATAATAACCAATGGGGGCAGAAACAGTTCTTCCGTTTTTGGCCTATACGCCGTGCGTCGGTGGTAGCGTTCAAAGAAAGTTTTCAACCTGTCGTATTGAATAGAAAAGCCATCATCGGGACGCTCGAGATCAAGTAATCGGCTTAGAAATGCCGCTGGCTTTGGTTTCAATCTAGGTGACAGGTCGTAACCCTTGCCCGTTTTGTCACCCTTCCGGTCCCATGCCGTCCAGAAGTCTGCGAGTGTCTTCAAGGACGGATTCGTCAACGACTCCATCACCTCGACATCGAGCCACGTCCCGAGTGAAAGTGTTTTAAGCACCCACGGCTGTTTCTCGATGCGCGCGATACTGACGGGCTGCGTGGTTTCGTAATCAATCCGGAAACGACCAAGACCGTTGACGTCCGGCTCATTGACTGGGGACGCGTAGTAGAAACGGTGGTTAGGTCGGGGCAAGGAATTGCGCAAGAAAATCACGGAGAAAGGCGCGTCCATCCCCTCCCAAACCCCCGTCTTCCGCAAATCTGACCCGTTGATGATCCCCGTCACTTCCGCGCTCTGCAGCAAAGCCCGCCATGCCTCAAAGCCTTTGCCCGTCGTGCGCCCGAAAAGTCGTGGGTGCATCGCCAGCGTGATAACGCCACCGTCCTTCGCCCACTCGATCGCGCGCCAGAGGAATGGCAGGTCCGGATTCTTGTCCGGGTTTTGATAACGCTGCGCCAATTTCTCAAAGCCCCTCGCCTTCAGCACCCAACGACCGATGGCGGTGAACTTCTCGTTGAGTTCGTCGGTGGCGGACTTGCCCGACTTCTTCGTCCCCTTATCGGCTTTCTCCACCCCCTGCGGCTCGTCCTCGCGGAGTCGGGTCCAAGGCGGGTTGCCGATAACGATGTCGAAGTATTTGTTGAACCCGGCCGGCACTGTGGGGCCGAGACTGCCGAGTGAGAAAGCAGTCGCCTTTTTGCCGTCTGCCGCCGTGTCATCGCCGAAGCGGTAGAGCACCGTGTTGCGGAGGTTCTTCGGAAATTTGAGACTCTTCGGCGGACGCGGCGAAGCGTTCAACTCAATGGCCGTGATGTAGAGCGCCAGCGCGGCGAGACGGAGAGCAGACTCGCTGATGTCAAAGCCACGAAGCTGATTGTACAGAACGTCTTGAATGACGTGTTTGTCCGGCCGCTGTTTGTCTTTGCCGCTCTGCCAGCGTTCACGCACGAGTCGGCGGAAGGCGAGCACCAAAAAAATTCCAGCGCCACTTGATGCGTCGAGCACCTTTGCGCCGACCTTGTCTTTCACCGCAGCGAAAGACTGATCAACCATCAGTGCTGCGATGCTGCGTGGTGTGTAGTGAACGCTGGTTTGTTTCGCCGTAAGCGGGTCGGCGCGGTGGCTGAAGCTCTCGTAGACCTGACTGAGCACGCCCACCGGGATATGCGCGAAGTTCAGGTCACCCCAATCGAGTTCCGGCTGAAAGCCGCCACCCACTTCACGCCAGCCACGCAAGATGGCCTGAAGATGGTCAAAGATGCGCTTCCCAACGAGGTGCTGAATTCTTGTATAGAAGGCCAAATACGCCCGCTCGCGCGCGTTGCGGTCATCGGCCGGAACGGATTCATCAATAAGCGAGAGGAAGTCGCCGTTAAACGTGGCGTCCAACCAGGCAGATGTCTGTGCGGCCTTTTCCGGGGAAGAAAAGGCGTCTTTCAAGTCGCTTGCCGCCGGGCAAATGCCTTCGCTTCCATCACGCTCATCTTCCAGCACGATCCGGCGGTCAATCAGAAAGCGGAAGAATAGTGCGCGGCCAGCCATTGAGAGCACTTCCAACGGTGCCAGCCGGCTTTTGCCCTGTTTGGAAACGAATTCGTTCGTTGTCTGCGTGAGTAGTCCGAAGATCTCCCTAAAGATGTAGTCCGAGCCGCGCAGCTCTTTGTTCTTCGCGAAGGTGCCGTGTACCAGGCTCTGGAAAAAGAACGGCGCGGCAGCATCCTGCTCCACGATAGTTTGGATAGGCGCTGTGGCTGCTGCCGTGTGAAAACCAATGGAATAAATCTCCAGCGAGCCGGGGAGGACAACACCAAGCCACGCGGGATCACTGCGGTTGGCGAGTTGGTGTTGGAGTTTTGTGAGCGTGGCGGCGTCGGCCTTCATGTCGCCACACGCATCCAGCATGTAGAGCAGTGCCGAGCCCTGATGTTCTGCCACCGCTGTGACTGGCAGTGGCTGCGTCCCGCCGCCGCGCTTGGGGAGAAGGTCGAGATAATCGAGTTGTTCCGGCTGCGATAATGTCTCATCCAACCGGATGAAACTCGTGCATCCGTAAGCGCCAAGGCGGTCAGCCAATGGGCGGTCATCAACTTGGTCTGAGTGGTTCATCCTCATTCTCTGTCGGTCATTCGTGCATCGCTCTGTCTGCGGACAGAATTATCCAAACATCAAACCATTCGAGACGGAAATAGTGAACGTGCACCAGCGACCTGATCAACTGGTTCCGGATTTGGCATTCGCCTTCCTCAACTCACCGCGATGACCTTGCTCTGCCTGATATTGGCAGCAGTGATTACTTTCTGCAACACTGAATGCAACTCGTGATCATCCGACAGCTGCAAAACTGGATTCAGGCTGTTTGCTCCAACCACCCACATCCTCCTCCCGCAGCCCAACCCCGAATGGTAAGAGCCACAGGAGGTGACGCAGGAGCGGCAATTCATGACGGCAAACGCGCCGTGAATATGGGGGCGATCCTCGTGGCGCAGGCACACTGGCTGACGGAGCGGCTGTCGGACCGGCACGCGCGGGATTACGAAAGTGGCGGCGGGCTTGCAGAGCGGCTCTGCCGGACACGGCCGGGACAGACTGTCTCGTCCGTTGCGTCCGAGAGAGCAGGCGGTGAAACAGCCGGAACAGACTGAAGTGAAGCTCATCCATTTAAAGGGATAAATTAGTTTTATCTTGTATAAGGGATAAAATGAGGTTATCTTTTATAGCGGATATGAATGTCTACCCGATCAAGACACCGCAGCAACTGGGCGCTGTGCTGCAAGGCTACCGCAAAACCCACCAGCTCACGCAGGCACAGGTGGGCGCGCGCGTCGGATTGCCGCAAAAGGAAATCTCCAAACTCGAGTCGAATCCAGCCAACACGTCGCTGGCACGCGTCTTCAAGCTGCTGGCGGCATTGGACGTGGAATTGGTGGTTCGTCCGCGCGACAAGAACGCCCGGCTTTCTGAGTGGTGATTGTCATGGGTCGCGCCCGAAAATCCAAAGCGCTCTCGGTCTGGATGAACGGCGAGCACGTCGGCGAATGGCGGCGTTCGGCCAGCGGCGGGCAGGAGTTTGTTTATGCCGGGTCGTGGCTGTCTTCCCGGGCGGCGCGTCCCATTTCGCTGTCGCTGCCTTTGCGCCCTCATGCCGAGCCGTATCGAAGAGGCGTGACGGAGTTCTTCGAGAACTTGCTGCCCGACAGCCGGAGCATCCGCGAAAGAATCCAGCGGCGGTTTCAGGCCGCCTCCGCCGGCGCGTTCGATTTGTTGCAGGAGATCGGGCGCGACTGCGTGGGCGCGATCCAACTGCTGCCGGAGGGACATCCACCGGCCGATGTGCGGAAGATCACAGGCGAGCGGCTAACGACGGGCGATGTTGCGAGGATACTCGCCGGCTCGTTGAACCCGGCTTTTGGCCGCGGGGCGCACTCGGAAGATGTCTTCCGCATTTCGCTGGCCGGCGCGCAGGAAAAGACGGCGCTATTGAAGCACAAGGGAGAGTGGCGCCGCCCGACTGGCCCGACACCCACCACGCACATTCTCAAATTGCCAATCGGCGGAAACCCCCAGGGGATCGACCTTTCGACTTCGGTGGAAAACGAATGGCTGTGCGCCCAGATGGTCCGGGCGTATGGCATTCCCGTTGCCAACTGCAGTATGGAAGTGTTCGGCGATCAAAAAGTGCTGGTGGTCGAACGCTTTGACCGTGCGCTGGCCAGGAGCGGCGATTGGTATATCCGGTTGCCCCAGGAGGATTTCTGCCAGGCAACGGCCACCCCGGCCGCCTTGAAATATGAAAGCGATGGCGGACCAGGCATCGGCAGGATCATGGACCTGCTCCTCGGTTCGGAGAGAGCCGCGGAGGATCGTCGTGATTTCATGCGCACGCAACTGGTGTTCTGGCTGCTTGGGGCCATTGACGGACACGCGAAGAACTTCAGTGTTTCCCTGCAAGCCGGCGGCGCTTACCACCTGACGCCGTGCTATGATGTGTTGTCCGCTCACCCCATGCTGGGGAATGGCCGCGGCAAGTTGTCGCCGCACAAAATCCGGATGGCCATGGCAGTGAGCGGAAAGAACCGGCATTATCGGTGGCAGGAAATCTCCGCCCGGCATTGGCTGGCAACGGCCAAGCGCTGCGGGTTCCCGGAGATGAGACCGATCATGGAAGAGGTGATCGGCCAGACGCCCAAGGTCGTGGAGCAAGTGACAAAATTACTGCCGCATGGGTTCCCGGCCCCGATTGCGGAGACAATCCTGACAGGAACCCGCGATGCAGCGCGGTTGTTGGCCGGGCAGATGGCCAAGGCCCACTAGACATCCCGCCCCGTCGCGAGCCGGAAATCGTAGCCCGCGACTCCGTTCGCGGGATTGGATGATCACATTTCCCGCCACGTCGGGGCGGGCTACGATCTCTGTTGGCCGCGTCTCACGCGGCGATTGTCCATCATGATCCCGCCAGTCGGAATCCACATTCCACAGTCCCTTTCAACCGCTTCTATCTCGGGCTGGCCACGTTTCCCCTCTTGACGTTTCGGGAGGGGCGCGTAAGCTGCCGCGCAGGTTTGGCTGAGCGGAGAGGTGCCTGAGTGGCCGAAAGGGGCGGTTTGCTAAACCGTTGTAGCTGTAAAAAGCTACCTAGGGTTCGAATCCCTACCTCTCCGCCATCTTTTTCCCAAAGGAATGCGCTGTTTTCAGCAACTCAACGGAGGACCTCCCTCATGACACGCGGAAAATCCACATGCACCCTGGCGGCAATCGCTTTGCTGCTAATCGTTGCCGGCGATTCCCTGGCGGCTGACAGGGGGAAAGACTCGCCGACCTCATTTCGCGCGGGCGCTTGCGTGGTTGATACCACACCGCCGCAGTTCCCGGTGTCGTTGGTGGGCAGTTTTACCGACCGGAAGGCTGCATCGGCGCATGATCCGCTGGCGGTCCGTTGCCTGGTGCTCGACGATGGGAAGCAGCGTGTTGCCATTGCGGTGGTGGATGTGTGCATCCTGCCGCGCGAGCTTTGTGACGAGGCCAAACGGCTGGCATCCAAAGCCACGGGGATTCGTCCGGACCACATCCTGATTGCGTCCACGCATACGCATTCCGCCCCGCCGACGATGGTGTTGAACGACATCCCGCTGGACCCGGCGTATCCGGAAATGCTCACCCGCAAGATCAGCGAAGGGATTGAGCAGGCGGCAAAACGTCTCGTGCCCGTGAAACCCGGTTGGGGGGTGACGCAGGTGCCGGATGAAGTCTTCAACCGGCGCTGGTTCATGAAGGAGGGGACTATTCCGCCCAATCCGTTCGGCAAGCCGAACCAGGCGCAGATGAACCCCGGCGCTGGCAATCCGAATCTTGACAGGCCGGCGGGGCCGACAGACCCCGATGTCTCTGTTCTCTCGCTGCAATCGCCCGCAGGCCAGCCGGTGGCGTTGCTGGCGAATTACTCCCTGCACTACGTGGGCGATGTGCCGCCCGGGATGCTTTCGGCGGACTATTTCGGTGAGTTCTGCCGGCAGGTCGAATCGCGGCTGGCAGGCAGCGGGTCGCCGCAGCCGCCGGTGGCGATTCTCTCCAACGGCACCAGCGGCGACGTGAACAACATCAACTTCCGTACACCGCGCAAACGAGGCGAAGCGTTTTCCCAAATCCGCCATGTGGCTGGAAAAATCGCCGATGCCGCGCTGAAGGTGTATGGAGAGGCCGGGCATCGGGACGGCCTGTCATTGGCGATGAAAGAGAAGGAGATCACGTTGGCAGTGCGCAAGCCCAGCGCGGCGGAGCTTGAGGAGGCCAAGCGGGTGATCGCCTCCCCGGATGACAAGGGTCTGCCGCGTCTTGCGCGATATTACGCCCAGCAGGCGGTCCGCTTGTCGCAGTTTCCTGACAAAATGAAGATCAAGATTCAGGCCCTGCGGATAGGGGAACTGGGGATTGTGGCAATTCCTTGCGAGGTGTTTGCCGAGATCGGACTGGAGATCAAGCGTCGCAGCCCGTTGAAGCCGACCTTCATCATCGACCTGGCCAATGGCTATCACGGTTATCTGCCGTCACCGGAACAGCACGCCCTGGGTGGTTACGAGACCTGGCCGGCCACGAGCAGTTATCTCGAAACAAATGCGTCGCGCAAAATCGTCAGCACAGCGATCGAACTGCTCAATCAAGTAAAGCGCGGCAGCTCGAAATAAGGCTCCATCGGCTCGCGAACGGGGGCCGTTGTTCGCTCAACGATCCAGGAAGCCGAACAACTGTTTTCGGGTCACTGCATTGAGCGGTGATCCATATTCACTGCCCTCGTACACTTCGACGAGCTCGATGCGCTTGCCTCGAGTTGATCCATAGGCGGCGACCAACTCCGGGCGATAGCGATCTGCCCTGACGCGAATCTTGTCGATATACCAACGGCGCAACCACGCGAAGCGTTGGCCCTTGTCCTTGGGCACCTGATCCAGCGCGCCTTCGAGCCAGGGCAGCCACTCGAACATCTGGGAACAATGGCATGCCAGCATGGAAACGAGCGTGTCGATGTGAGCGGTGATGTCCACCACGACATCCGCAGTCAGCGCGTTCGGTTTCGTGAACAGGTCCGGCATGAAAGCGACGACGGGATCGCGTTGCAGCACGGGCACATCGGGCACGACCCGTGGCACTCTCACCAGGAACGAGGCGTCCTGGACCGCCTGGCCCACCGCGCGATGGTCGGGGTGGTAGTCGTTGGTGCGATGCGTCAACACCAGGTCCGGCCGAAAACTGCGAATTTCCCGGATGATGCGATGCCGCACTTCGAGTGTGGCCAGCAAATGTCCATCGGGGTACTCCCAAACGTCAGACTCAGCCCCAATGACAGCGGCGGACGCCCTGGCTTCCTGTCGGCGGATTTTGCGCAGTTTTCCGGGTTTGCAGTCATGGTGGCCTGCCGAACCGTCGGTCACGGAAACCATTTTGACCACATGCCCGAGTTGTCGATAAATGGAAGACAATCCACCGGCATGGTATTCGGCATCGTCCGGATGCGCTCCGAGAATCAACAATCGCAACGGGTTCTTGCGGACCATAAATGTTCTTGTCCTTTCTGCGGCTTGAGCAGCCGAATCGGCCAGCGGGATACGGGAACATCTCCAACCGGATGGATCGGCTCTCTACGGATTTGCAGATTACGGCTGAGGCCAGCCGGGTATCAACCAGATAGTGACGCCGGTCATTTCCCGTGCGAGCGAATCAACGCGGATGTGGGATTGGCAACAGCTCAACAGCCACTGTCCAAAAAGAAGGCAGCCTGACCACAAAACATCACCTTCGACGCCTTTCTGAACCGAGAACCGCTTGGCATCTTCTATGCACAATCAAGAACCGTCGAACGGCAGATCAACAACGAACAGGAGATTGAGATGATGAAAATGACCCCGTCAGTGAACGATAGCCGGAGTCGCTGGCCTCCAGACCGGTCCGCCGAGTGTCACCAGAATGTCACGCGACGATCATCAAACTGCCGCACGAGGGACTTAGGATACTGAACATCTGCAGCCCATCAACAACTCACAGGAGATGGTCATGAATACAACGAATGAGCCAGCCAACAGCGTCGACAACAGGTGGACCGTAGCTGAACTGGTATCCCAGGCATTCGATCTCAGCCCGGATATTGAGACCGCAATCCAGTTGCTTGAGGTGATGTTGGGAGGACGGAGCATCCAGATCAGTGACGACTTGAATTCAGGAGAATGAGGTTGGGGGGATTTGGCATAACGCGGTTCGAGCAGAGAAGATGAAAGAGAAGGAAGACCTATGAGGATGACAGCGTTCCCAGCGAAACCAGCATTCGATCAGATCGCACGTCTGGCTTTCGACATCTGGGAAAAGGAAGGAAGGCCCCACGGGCGTCACATGGAACACTGGCTTGAAGCGGAGTCGTTACTGGCGGGGGGCAGGAGCGAACAGTTGAGAACCGTCCCGGCTCCCACAATGCGCGAGCATCTTCAAAGTCCGAAGGTGCCCAAGAGGAGATTTCAGAATCGAATCAGCCACCCAAAGGGTGTGATTGTCGCCTGAAGCCCGATCTTGAGGAGGCGATGAATGCAGAACCTTCGGGCGGGCTCGGCTTGCGGGATTTCTCTTCGCCCGGGGTCGCGAGAAGCTGTTGCAGAACTGCGGACCGCCAGATGCGTGTAGACCCGGTCCCCTGACCGGGCGATTGTTTATGATGATCCCGCCACGTCGGGGACGCGGTCCACAGTTTTGTGTTTCGCGTTCACATAATCTCCATCTTCGTCAGGAAAAAGGTGAGTGTGTAAAGCCGAAGGCCTTGGATCGTAGCCCGCGACTCCGTCGCGGGATTGGACAATCACATTTCCCGCCACGGAAAGTCTGTGATTTTTTTCATGCAAGGCTTGCAGGTCCGTGAGCGGAATCTAAGCTCGTGGGCATCATGAAGGTTCCCGAAACCCAACACCCTCTGGTTGAAACGAGCTTGTCGAGGGCTGCGCTGCCGGAGTTCTCGTGGCCTGCCCCGCGTCTGCGTCAGCCGCAGCGGCTGCAAGTGGAGATGCACTGCTTGGCTTTGGAGGATCTGCTGGAACC
>CAZGGF010000132.1:0-50096 GCA_964524715.1 uncultured Verrucomicrobiota bacterium
GTTCGTCAGCAAACCCATCGAGCGTGACGCGCTCTATTGGGAGCACGAGGGCAATGCGGCCATCCGGGTCGGTGATGACAAGCTCGTGCGCCTTGGCAGAAACGGCCCGTGGGAACTCTACGACTTGAAGACCGACCGCACGGAACAGCACGACCTCGCCGCGCAGTGTCCTGACAAGGTGAAAGCCCTCTCCGCGAAATGGGAAGCCTGGGCGGAGCGTGCGCACGTAAAACCGTATCCGAGCGAAGGCCGCGGGAAGAAAAAGGGCAGGAGGAAGTAGAAGAAGAGGACAGTCCCGGCAGCCCGGGCAAACGAGGATCATACGAACATGAAACGAATCGTCCAAACCATCACGATCGCGAGTCTTGCGCTTGCCGCCACCGGCACGGCGGATGACGCAAAACCCACGCGGCCGAACATCCTTTTCATTCTCAGTGACGACTACGGCCTCGACGGCGTCGGTTGTTACGGTTCGGACCGGTTCAAGGACAAGACACCGAACCTCGATGCGCTGGCGAAATCCGGCATGCGGTTCACGCACTGTTTCTCGATGCCGCTCTGTGGCCCGTCACGCTGCACGATCAACACCGGGCGCTACGGTTTTCGCACGGGCGGCTCGACGAACCCATCGGCCCACAACCCATCGTTCAAGAGCGAGCCGTCGCTCGCCCGCACGCTCAAACAGGCCGGCTACGTCACCGGCATGGCAGGCAAGTGGCGGCAGATGAGCGACACGCCCGGCGACTGGGGTTTCGACGAATGGCTCACTGACCCGAATGCGGGTGGATGGTATTGGAAGACAAGTTACACGAAGAACGGCAAGCTCGTTGAAACGAAGGAAGATGTTTACTGCCCGGACGCCTGCATGGACTTCGCGCTGGATTTCTTTCGGCGGCACCGGGAGCAACCATTCTATTTCTACTATCCGACGCATCTCATCCACGGTCCGATCCTGCGCACGCCGGACAGCAAGGGCGAGGGCAAGGCGGATTATTACGAAGACAACGTCGCCTATCTCGATAAACAGGTTGGCCAACTCGTCGCGGAACTCGATAAGCTTGGCCTTTGCGAGAAGACACTCGTCGTGTTTACCGGCGACAATGGCACGGCGCGATTCGGCGCCGACCGGTCACTCATCAACGGCCGCAAGATCAACGGCCAGAAAGGTTCCATGCTCGAGGGCGGCAGCCGCGTGCCGCTCATCGCGAACTGGAAAGGCACGATGCCTGCCGGCAGGGTTCTCAACGACCTGGTGGACTTCAGTGACTTCTTTGCGACGTTTGCCGAACTGGCCGGCGCGAAAATGCCGGAGGGTATGACGCTCGACAGCCGGAGTTTCGCGCCGCAGTTACGCGGCGAAAAAGGCGCTCCGCGCGACTGGGTTTTTGTCCAGCTTGGCTCGAGATGGTATACTCGCGAGCAGGGCTACAAGCTGACCCAGAGCGGCGAGTTGTTCGATATGAGTGACGCGCCGTTCGCCGAGAAGGCGGTCGCCGCCGATACGAAAGACGAGGCTGCCATTGCAGCCCGCGGGCGCTTGCAATCCGCTCTCGACAAACTCAGTCCCGCCACCGGCAAGGTCACCTCTGACGGGCCGAAGAAAGGCAAGGCCGGCAAGAAGCGGAAGAAGCAGCAGCAGAATTGACCCGCGACGCAACGGTGTTTTTACCCAGCTTGGCGTAAAGGAATTGTGAGAAGAGTGAAGAGCATGAAACACATCATTCAGGCCATCGTGATCGCAGGCGTCGCGCTCATCGCCATCGGCAGGGCCGACGCGGCAAAACCGGCTCGCCCGAATATCATCGTCATCCTCGCCGACGACCTCGGCTACGGTGATCTCGCCTGCTACGGGCATCCGAGCATCCGCACGCCGAATCTCGACCGCATGGCTGTCGACGGCATGCGGTTCACCGACTTCTACGTCGCGGCGGAAGTCTGCACGCCGAGCCGCGCGGCGTTGATGACGGGCCGGTTGCCGATCCGCAGCGGCATGTGCAGCGATAAACGCCGCGTGCTTTTCCCCAACTCGACAGGCGGCTTGCCCTCAAACGAATTGACCATCGCGCGAATGCTTCGGGAATGCGGCTACGCCACCGGTTGCGTCGGCAAGTGGCATCTGGGCCATCACCCGCAGTTCCTGCCGACCAGCCACGGCTTCGACTCCTACTTTGGCATCCCCTACTCCAACGACATGGATCGTGATACCAGTATCGGACCCAAGGGGCGCGCGGCGTTTTGGGCGCCGAAGAGCGAGTATTGGAAGCCGCCGTTCATGCGCGGCACGGACGTGCTCGAACGCGGTCCCGACCAGACGCAGCTCACGCCGCGCTACACCGCCGAGGCGCTGAAGTTCATCCGCGCCAATAAAACGAAGCCGTTCTTCCTCTACTTTGCCCACAACTTCCCGCACGTGCCGTTGTTCGCCTCGGAGAAATTCCACGGCAAGAGCCGGCGCGGGCTTTACGGCGATGTGGTGGAGGAACTGGACTGGAGCGTCGGCCAGGTGCTCGACACGTTGCGCGCCGAGGGGTTGGCTGACAATACGCTGGTCTTCTTCACCAGCGACAACGGCCCGTGGCTGACCTTCGAAACGCACGGAGGCTCGGCCGGCCCGTTGCGCGACGGCAAAGGTTCGACATGGGAAGGCGGCATGCGCGAACCGGGCATCGCGTGGTGGCCTGGACGAATCAAGCCCGGCGTTGTCAACCGCGAGTTGGCCAGCTCGCTCGACCTGTTGCCAACATTCGCGGCTCTGGCCGGTGCGACGCTCCCGCGCAATCTGCTTCTCGACGGCGTGGACATGTCGCCATTGCTCTTTGGCACGGGACCGGGCAAGCGCGACACGATGTTTTACTACCGCGGCACGCAGCTATTCGCCGTGCGCAAGGGGCCTTTTAAGGCGCACTTCATCACGCGCTCCGGCTACGACAAGGATCCGCCCGCGCCGCACGACCCGCCGTTGCTGTTCGACCTCGGCAGTGATCCCGGCGAGCGGTTCGACGTGGCCAGGGATCATCCGGACGTGCTCGCCGACATTGCAAAGGAAGTGGAGCGCCACCGTGCCACCGTTACGCCAGTCCCATCGCAGTTGGAGGGGGCTGCCAAACAGAACTGAGAGTGTCCAGAGTGACAACGGACTTTCATTGCTCGCATTGCGGCGAATGCTGCCGGATTCCGGGGCAGATTCATCTGACCAGCACCGACATCACGCGCCTGGCAGAGGTGCTTGGTTTGACGGAACACCAGTTCATCCAGAGTTACACTGATCTGGCGCGCGACCGGCGCGATCTTGTGATCAAAGGCAATCCCGCATCGCCGTGTCTATTCCTGAACGGAAATGACTGCGTCGTCTATGCCGCGCGGCCGCAACAGTGTTCGGGGTATCCGGTGGAGTGGAACAACCCCGGCTGGGAAAAAATCTGCCGACCGAGGCCGCAATGACGATGCGCAAGCCAGATCGGATGCAATGAAGATGTTCAAAGCACCGCAGAGTGGGCACTGTCCGCCGGGGTAACGAGGTGGCACCATGAAATTCCTCACGTTCCTTTTCACATCACTCTGTGTCTTTTTCGACAACGCTGTCGCCGCTGACACACCGCAGAAACCGAACGTTGTCATCATCCTCGCCGACGATCTCGGCTACGGCGACATGCAGTGCAACAACCCGCAGCGCGGCAAAATCCCGACTCCGAACATGGACCGCCTTGCCGCCGGGGGAATGCGCTTCACCGATGGCCACTCGTCATCAGGCGTTTGCTCGCCGTCGCGCTACGCGCTCTTGACGGGGCGCTATCATTGGCGCACGCGGCTGCAATCGGGGATCGTCGGCGTGTTCGGCGACCCGCTCATCGCACCGGACCGATTGACCATTGCCGGTCTCGCGAAACAGCACGGCTACCACACGGCTTGCGTTGGCAAGTGGCATCTGGGTCGCGACTGGGGAATTCCTGAAGACAAACGCGCACTGTTTCATGTCGGTAGAGCTTTGACCGAAGCGAGTGACGAACACCGGGCCGCGTGGCGGGAGTTGTTTTCCAAACCCATCGCGGGTGGGCCGACAACGCGTGGCTTCGACGAATACTTCGGCACCGACGTGCCCAACTGGCCGCCGTATTGTTTCATCGAGAACGATCGCACCGTCGGCATCCCATCGGAACTTCTGCCGGCCGAGTCGCTGAAGAACCACCTCGCCAGCCTGCAAGGTCCCGCTCTGAAAGGCTGGAAGCTGGAGGCGATCCTGCCGACGCTCGGCGATCGCGCGTGCGAGTTCATCGCCCGGCAGGCGACGGCGAAGCAGCCGTTCCTGCTCTACATGCCGCTGACGGCGCCGCACACGCCGCTGGCCGTTGCTGACGAGTGGAAAGGCAGGAGCAGTCTTGGCATGGCCTATCCGGATTTCGTCATGGAAACAGACGCCATCGTCGGGCGCGTGCTCGACGCGCTCAAGAAGAGCGGCGTTGCTGACAACACACTCGTCATTTTCACAAGCGACAACGGCTGTGCGCCCTATATCGGCGCGAAGGAGATGGAGGCGAAAGGCCACTTCCCCAGCGGACCGTTGCGTGGCTACAAGGCCGACGTGCGGGAGGGCGGCCATCGCGTGCCCTATGTCGTGCGCTGGCCCGGCGTGGTAAAACCCGGCAGCGTCTGCCGGCAACTCGTGCATCAGACCGACATCATGGCCACGCTCGCCGCCGTCCTCGGCGCAAAGCTGCCGGACAACGCCGGCGAAGACAGCTTCAGCCTGCTGCCACTATTGCGCGGCGAGGACAAGCCGGTGCGCGCCAATGCCGTGAGCTGCGCGGCTCGCGGCGTCGCAGGTCTCCGCCAGGGTCCGTGGAAGCTCATCTTCGAACGCGACCCGCAGGCGAAGACTGACGCGCGACTCTACAACCTCGACGACGACCTCGGTGAAACGAAGAACCTAGCCGCAGAGAAACCGGAACGGGTCGCCGAAATGAAAGTGTTGATCGAGAGGCTCATCGCAGAGGGCCGCAGCACGCCCGGCACAGCCCAGAAGAACGACGTTGAAGTCAAGATTCACAAAGGAGGAGTCGTCGTTCCTGGCAAGAAGCCGGCTCAGCGTGGCAGAGGCAAGCGGGCAGCTGCGGTGAAATGACATCCAACACTCGGAGATATGACATGAAACAAACCGCCATTTTCCCGGCTGTCGTTGCGCTGGTTCTCGTTACGCACGCCCGCGCTGCAGAACCCACCCTGCAACCGTTGATGCTCGTGCCCGACAAGGTCATTTTTGCCGACGACTTTTCCAAACCGCGCAACGACCTGAAACCAAAAAAGGCAGAGGACGGAGATTCATGGGTTCCGAACCAGGGCACACGCTGGGTCGTCGAGGACGGAGTCTTGCGCGGGCGACCTTCGTCGCCGGAGTTTCAGGCGTCACACAAGACGCATCAGGGCCTGCACCCGCGCATCGTGCTTGCGAAGACACCGCAGGATTACATCCTGCGATTCTCCATGCGCATCGTGGATGGCAAGCCGTTCGTGGTGGGCCAGCGTCGTTCGATCCCGCCGTTTATCGAGATAGGACATCACATCGCGCGGGTGACGTGGGGTGCGAACGGCGCGATGTTGCTCGCAGACGGCGACAGCCTGCAGATCGCGAGCGCACCGGACTTCAAGCTGGAACCGGGGCGTTGGTATCACGTGATGGTGGAAAAGCGCGCTGATGAAGTTGTGGTGCAGTTCGCCGATGGTCCGACGTTTTACGGCAAGCATCCCAGCTACAAGAGCGACAAACATTTCGTCATGGTCGGCGGCTTGGAAGGAGGCGTTATGGAACTCGACAATGTCACGGTCTGGTCGTTCAAGGAAGGTGTGCAGCCAGGTTGGACGCAGACACTGGCGAAGTTCCCGCCGCCACAGGATGTGCGCATCAAGCCTGCAAAGCCCGCTGCGGACCCGAAGTCGAAGTGATTCGCATGAAGGCCCATCGGTTACTCACATTCGCCACCGCGTTGCTTGCGCTGGCGTTCGACGCGCAGGCCGTGGAGAGACCTGACATCCTGTTCCTGATGCCCGACCAGATGCGCGGGGATTGTCTGTCAGTGCTCGGTCATCCGATTGTGCGCACGCCGCAGTTGGACGAACTTGCGCGGCAGGGCGTGCTCTTCCGGCGAGCGTATTCCACTGTGCCGTCGTGCATCCCTGCACGCTATGCGTTGCTGACCGGCACGTCGCCGCAGGCCAGCGGGGTCGTGGGCTATGGCGCCAGACCGATCGCGACGCCGACGCTGCCGGGATTGCTGGCCGACGCTGGCTACATGACGGTGCTCGTTGGTCGCAACATGCACCAGCTTCCCGGGAGCGGCGCCTGCGGTTATCAGAAACAAATCCTCGGCTCGACATACGTAGCAGACGACGATTACGACACCGACTTGAAGAAAGCCGCGCCGGATTGCGGCGGCATTCGCAAAATCGTTGGCACCTTGGGATTGAACAACAACTTATGGCCCGCTGCGCCGTGGCCGCTCGCTGATGCGCTTCATCCCACCGCGTGGATTGTGCGGCAAGCCCGGCAGATTGTTAGTAACACGCCTGCCGGCCAGCCGTTGTTCCTGACCGCGTCGTTCTATTCGCCGCATCCACCGCTATTCCCGCCGAAGAAGTTTTTCGATGCGCTTCTAAAAAAAGAACTGCCGCGCCCGGCGCCCGGCGACTGGGTGGATTGGACAACACTGTCACCGACGGGCGACAAGCAGGGGCATCGAGTGCGGTTGGAAGGCGAACCGCTGCGGCGCGCGCAGGCTGGCTACTTTGGGCTGATCGAGCATCTCGACGAACAGGTCGGCCCGCTGATCGCCGCCTTCAAGGCGCGCAGTGAGCAGGCCGGGCGGGCGTGGATTATCGTGGTCAGTTCCGACCACGGCGAGATGCTGGGCGATCATGGCTACTTCCGCAAATGCGAGCCGTATGAAGGCGCCGCCAACATTCCGCTCATCGTCGCCGGTTCACCCACGCTCGGTTTCAAATCCGGCGGGCGTTGCGACCAGCCGGTCTGTCTTGAAGATATTTTGCCGACGTTGGTGGAATTGGCGCATATCAGCCGTCCGAAAACTGCGGACGGTTTCAGCCTGGTGCCGGTGTTGCGCGGCACGGGCCGCGTGGGGCGCGACTGGCTGCATTTCGAACACGCACCTTGCTACAGCAAGGTCCAGGCGTTTCACGCGCTCACGGACGGCCATTTCAAATACATCTGGCGTCCTGCGGACGGTGCCGAGCAATTGTTCGACCTCGATCGCGACCCGCGCGAGGAACACGACCTGTCGAAGCTCCCGACGGTGAAGCCATGGCGTCAGCGGCTTATCGAGCGACTCTCCGACCGGCCCGAAGGGTTTTCCGACGGACAACGTCTCGTTCCCGCGAGGCCATATCCCGCCGTGCAGAAGAAATGACCATGAGACCACTCTGCATCCTGCTCGTTACGCTATTCCTGGGTTCGTTGGCCTCACCTCGCGCCGCCGAGCCAGTCAGGAACCCCAACATCGTGTTTATTCTCGCCGACGATCTTGGCTATGGAGACTTGGGCTGCTACAGCGCGACGAAGGTGAAAACGCCGAACATTGACCGGCTCGCCCAACAAGGGCGGCTCTTTACCGACGCGCACTCGCCCTGCGCCGTTTGCACGCCGACGCGCTATGCGATTATCACAGGCCGCGAGTACTACCGCATTGGCCGGAAGTGGAACCGAGACTGTCTCGTGGAGCCGGGGCGGACAACCATCGCCTCACTCTGCAAGTCGGCCGGCTACACTACCGCGCTCGTCGGCAAGTGGCACCTTGGCTACGGTGTGAAGGAGCCGGACTGGAACGGCGAACTCAAGCCGGGACCGTTGGAATGCGGCTTCGATTCGTTCTTCGGCACAGCGATGACGCACAACGAGCCGCCACAGGTACTCGTGGACAACCATCGCGTTGTCGGCCTTGACCCGGCCGACCCGATCAAAATCCTGCCGGCGCAGCCGCCGAAGTTCCCACACGGCGTCCTGCAAGGCGGCAAGTCCGCGCTGGTAAAGCATGACGAACTGTGCGATCTGCACACGAAGAAAGCCGTCGCGTTCATTGAGCAGAACAAGGATCGCCCGTTCTTCCTCTACTACGGCACGATAAACGTCCACGTGCCGATCACACCCGGCAAACGTTTCCAAGGCAGCAGTGGGATGGGCGCATACGGCGACTACATCCAGGAACTTGACTGGGCCGTCGGCGAAGTTCTTGGCGCGCTCGACCGGTTCGGCCTCGCGGAGAAGACGCTCGTCTTCTTCACGAGCGACAATGGCGGCGTGCTGCACCGCGACGCGGTCAAGGCCGGCCATTTTGTAAACGGCGATCTGCTCGGCCAAAAGACCGACGTGTGGGAAGGCGGCCATCGCGTGCCGTTCATCGCGCGCTGGCCGGGCCGCATCCCGGCCGGCACGCGTACGCGCGATTTCATTGCGCTGACTGACATGCTGGCGACGTTCGCCGCCGTGCTCGGACGCAACCTCGGTCCGGAAGAAGGGCCAGACAGTTTCAACGCACTGCCGGCGCTGCTCGACACGCCGGGTCGCAAGCCGGTGCGGACATTTGCGACGTTCATCGGCACGGGTGGCGTCGGCGTCCGCGAGGGAAAGTGGCTCTTCTTTCCAAAGCGCGGCTCCGGCGGCTTCTCCACCGACCTGACTGGGCCATGGATGCAACCATGGAAGATCGGTCGCAAGACCAGCGACTACGCCGCCGACGGCCAACTCAAACCCGATGCGCCGCCGGGCCAACTCTATGACCTTGAGAATGACCTCGCTGAGACGACGAACCTTTACAACGAGCATCCCGACATCGTGAAACGCCTCGGCGAGTTGCTGACATCGCTCAGGAAGAAAGGAAACACCGCGCGAGGACTGGCGAGCGGGCGTTAGCACAGTGCAAGCTGGCACTGTGCTGCGGGCTGGAAGAGTTGCGCGATCATTTGGGCTGCAGCCGGCTTGAGATTGACCGGATGCGCGAGCAAAATAGTGAGACCCATTGCGGAAGACGCCGAACACACGGAAGGAACCATGCGTTTGAAACAACCTGCTTGTCGGTTTCGCTCTCTCCTTCTTCCTCTCCTCCTATGTCTTCCGTGGCCAGCCCTCGCCGCCGATGCGAAGCCAAACTTCGTCATCATCCTCGCTGACGACATGGGGTTCTCCGATGCGGGCTGCTACGGCGGGGATATCCAGACGCCGAACCTCGACAAGCTGGCCGCGAATGGCCTGCGGTTCACGCAGTTCTATAACACGGCGCGTTGCTGGCCAACGCGCTCGTGCATCATGAGCGGCTACTACGCGCAGCAAGTCCGCATGGACCCGCCGCGCGGCCGGCTGCCGGCTTGGGCGCGGTTGCTGCCGCATCATCTGAAACCGCTCGGCTATCGCAGCTATCACGCCGGCAAGTGGCACGTCATGGGCGCGCCGAAGCCCGTGGCGGACGGCGGCTTTGATCATTCCTACTGGTTCCAGGACTGGGACCGCTACTTCTCGCCGGTGCAACACTACGAGGACGACGTGCAGGCGCCGCCGGTGAAGCCCGACAGCGGTTACTACGCGACGACGGCGTTTGCCGACCGATCCATCGGCTTCCTGAAAGACCATGCGGCCCATCACGCCGGACAGCCGTTTTTTCTCTACCTCGCGTTCATCTCTCCGCACTTCCCGTTGCACGCGCCGCAGGAGGATATCGCGAAATACCGTGACCGTTATCTCGAGGGTTGGGATGTGGTGCGCGAGCAGCGTTGGCGGCGGCTGCGCGAGATGGGCATCGTCAATTGCGCGTTGGCGGCGCGGGATGAGAAGCTCTCCCCGCGTTACTTCAAACCGGACTTGCTCGAAAAGGTCGGGCCGGGTGAGAGCCGTTACGCCGTCGCGTGGCAGAGCCTGACGGATGAGCAGCGGCGGTTTCAGGCGGCCAAGATGGCCATCCATGCGGCGATGGTGGATCGCATGGACCGCGAGATCGGACGCGTGGTGGAGCAACTCCGGGCAATGGGCGCGATGGAGAACACGGTAATCTTCTTCTTGTCTGACAACGGCGCAGACGCGACGTTGCTGGTGCGCGGTGACGGGCATGATCGCGCGGCCGCGCCGGGATCGTGGCAGACGTTTCTCTGCGTCGGTCCCGGATGGGCGGGCGCCAGCAATGCGCCGTTCCGCCGCCAAAAAGTCTGGGTGAATGAGGGCGGCATTTCGACGCCGTTGATCGTTCACTGGCCCAGGGGCATCGCCGCGCGCGGCGAACTGCGGCGTGACGTGGGACACGTGATTGACTTTGTGCCCACCCTGCTCGACTTGGCGGGTGGCAAAGCCGCGTTGCCTGCCGACGCGCCGCCGCTGCCGGGTAAGAGCCTCGCGCCGGCCTTCGTGCGCGACGGCGCGGTGGAGCGCGAGTTTGTCTTTTTCAACCACGAAGGCAATCGCGCGCTGCGAATGGGCGACTGGAAACTGGTTTCGGCGCGCGAAGACGAAGACGCGTGGGAGTTGTTCGATCTGAGCAGCGACCGTTGTGAGAGAAAGAACCTCGTGAGGGAACAGCCGGAACGCGCGCAGGCGATGGAAGCGAAATGGCAGGCGCTGGAGACGGAGTTTCGACGGCAAGCCGGACCGGCAGAACCTGCCAAACCCGGTAAAGCAAAGGCCTCGCGTTGAGATGGAGGATGCAATGAACAAACACGATCATGGTTCAACTTGTGCGTGTGGCTGCCAACTGGATCGGCGGGAGTTTCTCGCCATCGCCGGGGCGGCGTTGGGTGGGATGACGCTTGCTCCGATGATGGCCGACGCGGCTGAGATCGCGGCAGGGGCGCGGGCGGCGAAGCAGGGCGCAACGGTGCGTGTGGCGTTTCTTTATCCGCCATCGAAGACGTTCAAGATGAAG
This sequence comes from uncultured Verrucomicrobiota bacterium, assembly GCA_964524715.1. GTDB lineage: Bacteria > Verrucomicrobiota > Verrucomicrobiia > CAIQCK01 > CAIQCK01 > CAIQCK01. The sequence continues at coordinate 10,908 of CAZGGF010000132.1, forward strand.
CCGGACGATTGGTGGAGCTGGCCGGGCAACGATTACGACGCCGAGGGCCGGCAGCGGCAATATGCAACCGCGTTGCGAAAGATGGAGCAGAAGCTTGGGCTGAAACTTGTGATGGACGACACATCCATCGCTGACGAGGCGGGCGCGCAGCGGCTGTCGCAGGAACTGGAAACGCAGAAGCCGGATGGGCTGTTGCTGGTCATGTTCTACAACCGCAGTCTGGCGCACGCCGAGTTGTTGTTGAAGGCTGCCGAAAAGTCCGGCATTCCCGCGATCTTCTATGTTGGCCTCGGTGTGAAGCACGGGCCGGTGGGGGTGTACCGGCGGCCGGGCGTTTATTTCATCCAATCACTCGAGAACCTCGATGCCATTGAGAGCGGGCTGCGGATGATCAATACGAAAAAGCTCATGGCGCAGAGCAGGCTGTTGAGCGTCACCGACGTGAACAAACCGGCGGAGGTTGTTGAGGCGTTCTTTGGCACGAAGGTCAGCGTCGTCCCGTTCGCGCGCTATGCCGATGAATTCGGCAAGGTCGCGCTCAATGCGGAAGCGCGGCGGTTCATCGCGCGGTTCAGCGGCGGGGCCAAAGGGAAGCGCGGCATCACGAAGGAGGCCTTGGAAAACGCCGCGCGCGCACACCTGGCATTGAAGAAGCTGCTGGCCGACGAGCGTGCCGACGGTGTGGCGATGACCTGCCTGCGGCGTGGGATGCTCAAGCCGTGCATGAGTTTCTCCGCGCTCAACAGCGCGTTGGTGCCGGCGGTCTGCGAGAACGACATGCCGGCGGCCTATGGCCAACTGATCGGCCAGTTGCTGCTCGGGCAGCCGGGGTTTCAGCACAACCCATGCTATGACACCGAACGCAACCACTACTACGCCTCGCACTGCACCTGTGCAACGCGGATGCGCGGGCCGAGGGGGCCGGAATTGCCGTACTTGCTGCGGCGTTTCACACACACCAACGAGGGTAGTTGTGCCATTCAGGTCTTCTGGAAGCCGGACGAGCCGGTGACAATGATCCATTATTATCCCGGCAAGGAACCGGCGCTGGACGTGTACGCGGGTCGTGTTGTGAAATCGCACGCGATGCCGCCTGCGGGCGGCTGCACCACCAATGTCGAGGTTGCCATCACCGACCGCGAAGACGCTTGCATGGTCAAAGGCCATCACAACCTGCTCTTCACCGGCGACCACGCGCGCAAGTTCAGGCTCTTCGCTCAACTTCACAAACTGAAACTGGCCGACACGGGTTTCAAAGGCCCGTGGCCGGTGTGAAATGGCAGGCGGGTGTTTGACGAGGACGAGACTGATACTCCCGCACTATTGCAGAAACCATAAGTTCTGATACAACGGACATCATCATGAAGCGCACTCTTGCCGGATGGATTTTTGCCGCGTTTCTCATTCCCGCTGCTGTCGCTGTCGCCGCCGGGCCGGCTGCGAAACCGAATGTGCTCATCTTCTTCGCCGACGACATGGGGTATTCCGACCCCGGCTGTTACGGCGGCGAGATTGCCACGCCGAACCTCGACAAGCTTGCGAGCGGCGGGTTGCGGTTCACGCAGTTCTACAACACCGCGCGCTGCTGGCCCTCGCGCGCGTGCATCACGACCGGTTACTACGCGCAAGCCGTAAGGCGCGACGGGATGGAGGGCATCGCGGGCGGCGGTCGTGGTGTGCGGCCGAAATGGGCGCGATTGCTTCCGGAGTATTTGAAGCCGCTCGGCTATCGCGCGTATCATTCCGGCAAGTGGCACATCGACGGTCCTCAGCTTGCGGGCGGCTTCGACCGTTCCTACTGTCTCGAAGACCACAGCCGCAACTTCAACCCTCAGAACCATCTCGAAGATGATGTGAAACTGCCGCCGGTTGCGCCGGGCAGCGGTTACTACACGACCACCGCCATCGCCGAACACGCCATCCAATATCTGAAGGAGCACGCGGAGAAGCACGCAGGCCAGCCGTTCTTTGGCTACGTTGCTTTCACCGTGCCGCATTTCCCGTTGCAGGCGCCCGCGGAGGACATCGCCCGTTACCGCGACAAATACCGCAAGGGCTGGGATGCCGTCCGCAATGCACGCTGGCAGCTGATGAAGGCGATGGGCATCGTCAACTGTGCCCTCTCCGCTCTGGAACGCGAAGTCGGCCCGCCCTATTACTTTCCTGATGCTTTCGCGAAACTCGGTTCCGGCGAGGTCCAATTCCCGTTGCCGTGGAGTGAACTCACCGACGCGCAGCGCGAGTTTCAGGCCACTAAAATGGCCATCCACGCCGCGATGGTGGATCGCATGGATCGCGAGATCGGCCGCGTGCTCGACCAGGTCAGGGCGATGGGCGCGTTCGATAATACCGTGATCTTCTTTGCCTCGGACAACGGCGCGAGCGCCGAAATCATGGTGCGCGGTGACGGCCATGATCCCGCTGCCGCGCCCGGTTCGGCGGGCAGCTATCTCTGCCTCGGCCCCGGCTGGTCCAGCGCGTCCAACACGCCGCTCCGCCGCCACAAGACGTGGGTTCACGAAGGTGGCATCAACACCCCGCTCATCGTCCACTGGCCCGCCGGTATCAAGGCCCGCGGCGAACTGCGTCAAAACCCCGGTCATCTCGTGGACCTGCCGCCGACCATCATTGAACTTGCCGGCGGCACATGGCCACAGACGCTCGATGGCAAGCCTGTGCCGCCGCCGCACGGGAAGAGCATCGTTTCCGCCTTTGCCCAGGACGGCACCGTGACACGCGACTGCTTCTGGTGGCTGCACGAGGAGAACCGTGCCATTCGCGCCGGCGATTGGAAACTGGTCAGTGCCGCCAAGCAGGGCGGGCAATGGGAACTCTATGACCTCAGCAAGGACCGCTGTGAATCGAACAACCTCGCAACCGCCATGCCCGACAAGGTTCGCGAGTTGGAGCAACTCTGGAACAAACAGGCGGAGCAGATTCGCGCCCTCGCTCTCTCCGATGGCCAAGGCGCCCCGACCGCAAAGAAGGCCGGCAAGACGGGAAAGAAGGGCAAGCAGAAGCCAAAGAACCAGGAGTGACGTTGCGGGCGCGCGCGGTCCGTGAAAGGAAATGCCACCATGCCGAAGCGGGAAACGATGACCTCGCGCGAGCGTATGCTCAAGGCGCTCAACCACGAAGTTCCCGATCGCGTGCCGTTTGACCTCGGTGGCAACCAGACCGGCATCCATCGCAAGGCTTACGCAAACCTCATTCGCCACCTTGGCATTCGGGACGACATCGTCATCATGGACGCCGTCCAGCAGCTCGCGAAACCGTGCGAGAAAGTGCTGGAGCGGTTCCACGTGGATACGCGCTACATCGCCGCAGGCGCGCCATCGAGTTGGAAGGGCGGCATCGTCCAGGCGAGGCGTGATGGCAGGCTCTGGCACGATCTTACAGACGAGTTTGGCATCCGCTGGTCCATGCCCGAGGACGCGCCGAATTACATGGACATTACGCTTCACCCGCTCGCCAAGGCCACGACCACCGACGTGAAAAATCACCCGTGGCCCAAGGGTGACGATCCAACGCGGTTCGCCGGCCTGCGCGAGCGCGCGCTACGGTTGAAGAAGGAGACACCCTACGCCGTCGTCAGCGGCATCTCCGGTGTGGTTTACGAAATCTGCTGGTATCTGCGCGGTTTGGAACAATGGTTCTGCGACCTGATGACCGAGCCGGAGTTCTGCGAGGCGATGCTCGACCAGACGCTGAAGTTCTGGATGGACTGGTTTCGTCTCTTCCTCGACGAGGTCGGCGACGTCGTGGACGTGATCATGATTGGCGACGACCTCGCCGCGCAAAACGGCCCGTTGTTCCAGCCTGACATCTACCGGCGCATGGTGAAGCCGCGCCACAAGCGGCTCGTGCAATACATCCGCTCCCGCACCCGGGCGAAGATTTGGTATCACACTTGTGGTTCATGCATCGGGCTGATCCCGGAGTTGATGGACAACGGCATCCACATCCTCAATCCCGTGCAAGTCAGCGCGGCCAACATGGATCCCGCCGAACTAAAGCGGCGTTTCGGCCGCGAACTGGTTTTCTGGGGAGGCGGCTGCGATGCGCAGCACATCCTGCCGCGCGGCACGCCTGCGCAGGTTGCCGCCAACGTTCGCAAGAACGTCACGGCGTTCATGCCCGGCGGTGGTTATGTCTTCAACAACGTCCACAACATTCAAGGCGATGTGCCGCCGGAGAATATCGTCGCCCTTTACGACACCGCCTACGAATGCGGGTTTTACTCATGATGATTGACTGATCGCATGCTGACACACGTTCTTTCTCTATGGATATGCGCGGCCGCAGTGGGGGCGGCGGAATTATCATCGTTGGGACCGTATGACCGCCAAGTGGCGGAGCATGTCGCGAAGCTGGCCGATGCGTCACCGCACGCGCGTCTTCGCGCCGCGGAGGCGCTGGGCTTCCTGCGCGCATATCGCGCTGAAGCGGCGCTTGTGGCGCGGCTCGCGGATGGATCGGCTGAAGTTCGGCGTCAGGCGGCCATGTCGCTCGGCTGGTGTGGCGGTCGTACGGCGGTCGCGCCGTTGCTGGAGAAACTCGATGATCCCGACTGGCTGACGCGGCAGGCGGCGCACGTCGCGCTGACAAATCTCACCGGCATGGAGTTCCCTTTCAACGCCCTCGCTCCCGATGTCGAACGACAATGTCAGGCGCAGGTGTGGCGTGATTGGTGGAAGGAAGTCCCCGCGAACCGTCCGCCGCCCGATGTGCTCGCCTTGCTCGCCGGGCCGAAAGTAAACATGCCGCAGTGGTTGGTGACGGCATCGAGCGTCTATCACGGGCCGCTGGAGGTGTTGATTGATGGCGATTTGGAGCCGGGCTACTGGCAAACGAAGAACGTCAAGCCGCCGCAATGGTGCCAACTCGATCTCGGCGCACCCACGGAAGTACGTCAGGTGACGGTCCACCAGTATGCTGCCGGCTATTGCATGACGGACTACGAGGTCAGCACCAGCCTCGACGGCAGGAAGTTCGATCGCGTCGTGCGTTGCAAGGAGAAGTCGCCCGTGGCACTGGCCGTCAACTTCCCGCCGCGCCAGGCGCGCTTCGTGCGCATCACCAGCTTCGCTTCCGAGCGGAAGATTTATCCAACGACATTCCGTGAGATTGAGATCAATGGCCAGCGCGCAAAGCCGGCGGACACGGCGTTGGCGTGGCCGCGCGAGCGCGGCGTGCGCGCTCTCGGCGCACTCGGTGGCAAGGGCGCGACGGAGGCGATCATTGCGACACTCGGCCCGTCGCCCGCCACGGTGCCCGCGTTGCGACCGATGGTTCGCGCCGGCATTCGGGCCGTTGGACGGCTGGGCGAGGACGCAGGACGCGACTGGCTCATTGGTTTGCTCGAAAATCCGATGTGGGCGCGCAACGCGGCCGAGGCGCTCGGCGATGTCGGCGACCGGCGCGCAGTTGGGCCGCTGCTGACGGCTTACGCGCGGTTCGCAAAGCGTCTGGACGAGAAATACCCCGCGGAAGTTCCTGCCGACGATGACATGAAATTCCCGTCGGAGGACCGGATGTTGGAGACGCCCTATTGGATTGCCCATGCGCTGTGCCGCTTGCCGTTGGACGATCCGCGCGACCGCGCGCGGCTGCGCGAACTGGCGCCGCTGATCATCGCGAACCTGCCGGGCGACCACGACACGTTCATGCTTTATCAGCCGGAGACATGCCATCTGCTGACGCGGCATTTGCTTGAAAAGGCGGGCATGCGTCAGGAAGCGGCTGAGCAGGCGTTCGCGCGGCTGGGCCAGTCGCGCCGCGCCGCGAACCCGGAGCCGGCCTATGTCTGGCCGAAGTTCGATGTGCGGAGGGTTTCACCGTGGCTGCCGTGCGTCTGCACCGAGCGCGAGGACCTGACGCGGCTGCTGCCGTTGTTGCAGCACACCAACGGCTGGGTGCGCATCAACGCCGCCAAGACCATCGGCTGGCTCGGAGACACGCGCGCCATCGCGCCTCTGGCGGAGACACTGGGCACTGCGAAGTCCGAAGGCGACTACGGCTGGAGCAAAACATGGAAGGACGAGGAATTCAACGACCCCTGCCCGCGCTGGCGCGAGGCGTTGCTGCGGGCGCTGGGCCTGCTGAAGGCGACGAAGCATGTGGGGTTGATCGCGAAAGTCCTCAACGACGAAGGCTCGGTGCTGGAGGTGCGTCACGCGGCAGCGGAGGCGCTCGCCGATATTGGCGACAGCGAAGCACTCGCAGTGCTGCAGCGCACCGCGACGGCACATCCGTTCGGCACAGTGCGGCAAGTGGCGCGCGATGCGCTTCTGGCGCGTGGGATCGAGCCGGAGCCGGTGAAGAATGAAACGGTCGCAAACGGGTCCGAGTCACGGAGCGAGGTGGCGACAGGACAACCCTGCATTTTCGGCACGAATTTCAACGCGCTGCTGTTCATCAAAGGCAACAACGACCTCCCGAACACGCCACAGACCGTCGAGCAAGCGGATCGTTGGCGACAGACCTATGCGGTGACCGACGAAGGCCCATCCTACCGGCCGGGCGACAACTTTTTCGTTCTCAGCCCGCCGCGGCCGGATGGACGGGTGACGCCGCTCACACACTTCAAGGACGGCTGGGTTGGCGAACCGGAGATTTCGTGGGATGCGAAGCAGGTGATCTTCACGCGGCGCGAAAAGGACAGCCTCTGGTGGCACGTCTGGCGTATGAACATCGATGGTTCCGGCCTCCAGCAGCTCACGCACGGGCCGTATCATCACGTCGGCCCGGCGTTCCTGCCCGACGGACGCATTGTCTGCGCGTCCACTCGCACCGGCATCCGCGACGAGTATCACGGCTACACCTGCACCGCACTCTACGTGATGAACCCCGACGGCAGCGACCTGCATCCAATTGCGACGAACATCGGCCGCGACAATGAGCCGGCGCTGTTGCCCGATGGACGGCTTGTGTTCAGCCGGCTGGAGGTCTTCTACTCGCGCAACAAAACCGAGCTGACGCTGCATGCGGCGTTTCCCGACGGCACGCATGACGTGGTGCTCTACGGGCCGGAGCGGCGCAAGTTCTGGCGCGCTCTCGATCACGGCATCAAAGGTCCCGACGACGGCCAGGAATCGCCGCTGACCCATCGCGTGCTGCGCGTCACCCAACCGCAGCCAATGCCCGACGGCCGCATTGTCGTCTCGACGCAGGGCGGGCTGACGCTCATCGGCCCGCGCCGCGACACCGAGGAACTCATCTCGCCCGACTTCAAGACGCGCGCCTACACCACGCCGGTGCCGTTGAGCGACGGGACGCTGTTGTGCGCGACGACATTGAAGACGCCCGACCGCAAGAAAGTGGATCTCGGCCTTTACCGGCTCGACCCGCGCACGGGCAAACTGGACCTCATCTACAACGATCCTGCCACCGCCGACTACGAGCCGCGCCCGATCATCGCGCGCCGGCCACCGCCGATGAGGGCGGATTCCGTGAGCCGCGACGCCTACAGCGGACGGTTCTTCTGCGCAAGCGTGTTCAACTCCCAGGAAAAAGAAATGGCAGAGCGCGGACGACTGGTGCGGCTGATCGAAGGCGTGCCGGTCGTGGGCCGGCACGAGACGCACACGGGCGGCCAGCCCGTTTGGAAGAACCACGGCGGCACTTTCGCTCGCGTGCTTGGCACAGCGCCGCTCGCTCCCGACGGTTCGTTCTATGTGGAACTGCCTTCCGACCGGCTCGTGCACCTGCAGGTCCTCGATAGCGACCGGCGCGTGATCAACAACCAACTGACATGGATTTATGCGCGACCCGGCGAGACCAAGTCGTGCGCCGGCTGCCACGAAGACCCGCATACCACGACCCGCGGCAGCCAGCCGTTGGCGTTGCGCGGCGGCCCGTTGTCGTTTCTGCCGAAGGGCGGCGAGTTCTCCTATCGCGCCAAGGCGTGGTTCAAAGGCAGCCTGCCGCCCGAGATCGAAGAGCGTACGCGCACCGTCCATGCAGTGAACCTGCTGGCGAGATGAACGGCCGAGTTGGGAGATTGGGGATGCGTAAGGCGTGACTCGTGCAGGCGTTTGCTGTATGAGAACGTCATCTGTAAGCAACTGGCAGTTGATTCGGGATAGTCAATAGCACCCGTTTCGCGATACGCATCACCAACACAGTCATGAAAATCGTCACCGCTGAACAAATGCGTGAGCTGGACCGTCGCACCATTGAAGAAGGACACGTGCCGGGTCTGGAACTGATGGAGCGCGCGGGTGTCGGTGTTTTCAATGTGGCGCAGACGATGACCGTGGCGCGCGAGCACGGCGTGGCGCTGTTTGTCGGCAAAGGCAACAACGGCGGCGATGCGGTCGTCGCAGCGGAGCACTTTTACAAAGCTGGCCGCGGTTGGGGGCCGATTACGGTCGTGCTGACCTCCAATCCCAATGAGTTCTCCGGTGACGCGTCTTACTATTGGAAGAAGCTCGCACAACTGCGGCCGCGGATAGTTCATCTGGACCCGCTTCAGAAGGAGCAGGTGGCTGAGATGATCGCCGGTTGCGGGCTGATCGTGGATGGGCTGCTTGGCACCGGAACGAGCGGCGAACCGCGCAGCCCTGTGCGCGAGGCGATTGAAGTGATCAATGCAGCCAGCCGGCCGACGCTGGCGATTGACATTCCCTCGGGCCTCGATGCCAATACGGGCCAGTGTGCCGGCGTGTGCGTGCGCGCTGAGGTGACGGCCACCATCGGCTTGCCCAAAACCGGCTTGCTCCAGCAAAGCGCCATCGACCATGTCGGCCGGCTTGCCATTGTGGATATCGGCATTCCGGAGAAGTTTACCGCCGCGCTGCCGCCAGGTTGCGATTATTTCATGCTCGACGATGCGCGCACACTGCTGCCGGTCCGCCGCCCAAGCGCGCATAAGGGAGACTTCGGCCATTTGCTGATGGTGGCTGGATCGGAAGGTTACAGCGGCGCAGCGGTGCTTTGCAGCCAGGCTGCGATGCGCAGCGGCGTTGGACTGGTAACACTCGCCGCCCCGCGTGCCGTCTGGCCCGTCATCGCTTCGCAGTGTCGCGAGGTGATGCCCAAACCATTTGATCCCGCCGAGGGCGGCCCCGAAGCGCTTGCACCGCTGCTGGAAAAATGCGACGCGCTTGCCATCGGTCCCGGACTGGGACAATCGAAAGCCACCGAGACGATCGTCACGTGGTTGCTCCAGCACTGTGACAAACCGATGGTGATTGATGCCGACGCGCTCAATGTGCTCGCCGACAAAACCCGCCAGCTTCGCGACGCGCGCGGCCCGGTGGTCATCACCCCGCATCCCGGCGAGATGGGCCGACTGACCGGCACGAGCGTCAAGGAGGTTCAGAGCGACCGTTGGGGTTGTGCGAAGCGATTCGCCGCGGACACGAAAGTCGTTGTTGTCCTCAAAGGTGCGCGCACCGTCGTCGCCAATCCTATGGGCGACATCACGGTCAACTCCACCGGCAATCCCGGCATGGCCAGCGGCGGGGTTGGTGATGTGCTCACCGGTGTGATGGGCGCCCTGCTGGCGCAGAAGTTCTCACCGTTCGATGCCGCGCGTTTGGGCGTCTGGTTGCACGGTTTTGCCGGCGACATCGCCACGCAGGAGATCGGCGAGGAAGCGTTGATCGCCTCGGACGTGATTGCATACCTTGGCGCTGCCTTCCGCCGTTTGCGGCAACTCTAGCGGTTATTGCACCCGCCTTGACGCGCTACAGCAGCCCATCTAGTTTGGGGTGCGCAATCTACGGAGGAGTCATGTCAGTCAAAGTTGAGATACAGTATTGCTACCAGTGAAACTACGAGCCCAAAGCCGTCAGTTTGGCGGCACGCCTGCTCGAAGAGTTCAAGCCCGACATCCAATCGCTCACACTCGTTCCCGGCACGGGAGGCGTCTTTGAAGTCAGCGTGAACGGCGGGATGGTTTACTCCAAGCTGCAAACCGGGAAGTTCCCGGACCCCGAAGCCATCGTCAAGGCCGTTCGCGGCAGACTGTAAACCTGCCGGTGCGCCATCGGCGACGTGGAGAAGGTCCCACTTGCGCGTTTGCGTTTTCGTTGTAAGTTGCGCGCATCTAAACAACGAGAACTCAATAAGGAGAATCCAACCATGATGACACGACGCGATGCCCTGAAGAAGGGTGCACTTCTCACTGCAGCAACCGCCCTGCCCTGGTTGCTGCGCAACTCCGTTCAAGCGGCCGACGCCGCGCCAGCCGGGCCGTTCAAGCTGCCGTCGTTGCCGTATGCGTTTGATGCGCTTGAGCCGTACATCGACGCCCGCACGATGGAGATCCATCACGACAAACATCACCAGACCTACGTCAACAATATCAACAAGGCCGTGGCCAGCCATCCGGAGCTGGGCCGGAAGACAATCGAGGAACTCATCCGCGATCTGAGTTCCGTGCCCGAAGACATCCGCAAGGCTGTGCAGAACAGCGGCGGCGGCCACGCCAACCACGCCTTCTTCTGGCAATGCTTGAAGAAGAACGAGGGCGGCAAACCCATGGGTGAATTGGGCAAGGCCATCGAAAAGAAGTGGGGCAGCTTCGACAACTTCAAGGCTGAGTTCACCAAGGCGGCTGTTGGCCAGTTCGGCAGTGGATGGGCGTGGTTGACGCTCAACGGCCGGGAACTTGCCATCGAGCAGTCCTCGAACCAGGACAGTCCGCTCTCACAAGGCCGGACACCGCTGTTGACGATCGACGTCTGGGAACACGCCTACTATCTCAAGTACCAGAACCGCCGGCCGGATTATGTCACTGCGTTCCACAACGTGATCAACTGGGATTTCGTCTCGGAACGCTACGCGAAGCTGGCAAGCTGAGCGTTGGATTGCGATGCGGCGTTCAGGCCGGATCGTCGGCGGATAGCATGCCTTGGCGTTGGGCCATGGCGGCGAAGGAGCCACCTTTCTGCAGAAGTTCGTTGAAGGTGCCATCCTCGATGATGCGCCCCCGATCGAGCACAATAATGCGGTCGCAGGTCATCAGCGTGGAGAGGCGGTGGGCGATGGTGACAACCGTTCGATTCTCTGCAAACCGGTCGATCGCGGCCTGAACTTCGCCTTCCGACTGGGAATCGAGCGAGGCGGTGGCTTCGTCGAGCAGCAGGATGGGTGCGTTGCGAACGAACGCACGGGCGATGGAGAGCCGTTGGCGCTGCCCGCCGGAGAGCGTGACGCCGCGCTCGCCGATGCGCGAGTCGTAGCCATGGGGCAGTTGCATGATGAACGAGTGAGCATCGGCCATGCGGGCGGCCTGCTCCACTTCGGCCCGGGTGGCGCCGCGCCTTCCGCAGGCGATGTTCTCGGCCACCGTCAGATCGAACAGGACGACCTCCTGGCTGACCAGCGCCATTTGCGCACGCAGGTCGGCACCGGCAATTTCCCTGAGATCGATGCCGTCAATCGTGACGCGTCCATGGGTCGGGTCATAGAAGCGGAAGAGGAGGTTGATCAGCGTGCTCTTGCCGCAACCGCTTTCACCGGCGATGCCGAGCTTGAAGCCGCGCGGAATGTCGAGGTTGACGTTCTGGAGAACCATCTGCTTGCCGTAGGAGAAGCTCACATCCTCGAAGCGGAGACTGGTCGTAAAATGCGGCAGATGCTTCGGTTGAGGAGGTTCTTTGACGGTGGGTTGTTCCTGGAAAATATGAATGAGGCGATTCACGCTGACGCTCGCCTCGCTGAGCATGATGTTAAGTGCGGCGAGCCTTTTCACAGGCTGATAGAGGAGGAATGTGCCCGTCAGGAATCCAAAAACATCGGAGACAGTCTGGCCAGAGTAAATGATCCACAGCACGATCATGCCTGCGCCCATCATGGAGACCGTTTCGATGACGGGATGGCCCATTCCGCGAGCCTGCACGGCCTTCATGCCGTGATGCACCAATTGATCGGAAAGACGGCAGAACCGGTTGACCTGTTCTCCTTCCAGCGAGAAGGCCTTCACCACGCGGATGCCGGTGAATGCTTCCACCAGCAGGCTGGCCTGCGAGATGCTCGCAGTGACCAAGCCCTGAGACGCCCGCTTCGCCTTCCTGCTCAGCAACCGCATGGGAATGACAGAGATAAGCAGGAAGACTATGACCACCAGTGTCAGTTTCCAATCAATCCAGCATAGTGCAAGGCTCAAGGAAATGATGGCAGTGGGATCCTTGATCGCGTCGGACAGTCCATTCGAAAGGCAATTCCGCAGCACGGTAGCGTCCCCATGAATGCGCGTGATCAGGTCGCCCATGGTGGATCGATGAAAATAGTCCAGCGACAGTGTGTTCAGCTTCTTGAGAACCGCCGTGCGCAGGTTGTTGAGCATGCGTTCACCGGCCCACATCAAACAATACCCGCTGAGATATCCTGCCACGCCGCGCAGAAGTACTGGCAGCGGGAGCAATAACAACCCGCCGAGGACCTGTTTCCAGTCCAACGGGCGGCCCTTCAAAGGCAACCAAGGGTCCAGAACCCGGTCGGCACCGGCCTTCACATGATCGCCAATATTCTTTATCTTGGCCGCCCATGGAGATGTGAGTCGCGGCATGGATGTAGCCGCAGCCAGAGGGTTTGCTGCCTTGGGTTCAAGACGATCATACGCTGTTTTGGTTGCCCAAACAAAAGCGACGTTGGAAAGCCCAAAAACAGCCGCGAGCAGCATCCCTATGAACATTCGGTGTTTGTATGGCCGCAAATAGGGCCACCCAAACCGCAGGACATTGATTATCTTTTCCATTGCGCTGGAAGGATGATGCGAGCCCCGGGAACAGGAGTCAATCCCCGCTTCGCGCTTTGAGTCCCTCTTCCGCGGCAGGCGGGGGGTGGAGTTTTTTGATCATCGGTTCCAACATTTCGGGCGGATTGAGTTCCCGAAGAGGCGGAGAAGGCCCATCGTTTTTCCATCTGTTTTGAATGAACTCTTGTTGAACGCGGAGGCTCACAAGGTTGTCTTAATGACGAGACCTGCGACCGTTTCTTCCCTTGATATTTTACGGGGCCTGGGATAAGCAGATACGCGTCGTGATGTTAATTCTAAAGGGTCAGATTGTTCTGCGTTCCCGAGCGCGGCGATAGCTGATTGTCATTATGCCGGAAGAGACGAAGATACATTTCTTGGATTACTGGCGCGTCGTCAAGTTGCGCAAAGCAATCATTCTCAGCGTTTTCCTGCTGGTGTTGCTGACGGCAGCGGCGGTGACGTTCTCGCTGCCGCGCATCTACTACGCCAACGTGCGCATGAAGATTGAACGCGAGAAGGTGACGGTTCAGATCTTTGATGCGCAGGCACCCGGCGGCTACGACCCGATCTTCCAGATGGACCAGGTGGAAGTCATGCGGTCGCAGAAGATTGGCTATCGTGTGGTGGCCAAGGAGCAGTTGGTGGCCCGGTGGCAGATCGGCGGTCAGGAGAATATAGCCAAGGAACAGGCATTCCAGATCCTCAAGAGCCGTCTCAATGTTCTGCCAGTGCGTAATTCCAGCCTCGTCGAGTTGGGGGTTTACTCCACCGATCCCGTTGAAGCTGCGGACCTTGCGAATTCTATTTCGCTCATCTACCGCGACAGCCGTCTGGAAGAGCCCACCATCCAGATCGAAATGGGCCTTGAGAAGCTGCGCGAAGAATACAATGCCCAGCAAAAACTGGTGGAAGCCGCCCAGCAGAAGGTCAACGAGCTCCGCAAGGACCTCGATTTGGACGTCATCGGCAATCGTTCCCGCCTGAACGACGAAACCATCCAGCGCCTCCATGGCGACCGCAGCTCGGCCATGATCCAGATGTTGGTGGAAAAGACGCGCAACGACCAGATCCAGAAACTGACCAACGCGGAACTGAAGCGCGCGTCGCCGTCCATCATCGGAGATCCAACGATTGCCAATCTTCAGAACGCGCTCCAATCCGCAGAACTACAGCTGGTCAAGCTGTTGCAGACCTACGGCCCGGAACACCCGATTGTCAAAGATGCGGTTGCCACCCAGAAGAAACTGGATGAACAACTCGAAGACGCCATCAACGTGATGCGCAAGGGATTGGTCATCTCCTATGAAGTCAACCGGGCCAAAGTGGAGGCGATGGAGACCGAACTGCGCACCGCCCATGCCACGTCCATTGAGAGGGAACCAACCAAGTACATCCCCTTTGACAACGCGCAGAAAGAGCTGGAATTTCAAATCACCCTGCGCGATGCCGTCAAAACGCGCGTCAATCAGGAGACCATCAGCCTCAAGGTGCCGCGCACGGCGGTGGAAATTATCGATCAGGCGCGCACGCCGAGCACCCCGGTCAAACCGAACGTGCCGCTATACCTTGGCTTGGCTGCCATTGCCGGTCTCGTTTTGGGCGTGATGCTGGCGTTCTTCATTGAGTATCTCGACACCAGCGTGAAGACCATCGATGATGTCGAACGATACTTGGGGCTGCCCGTGCTGGGTGTCATCCCGCAGAATATCGAGATGCTTTCCACCGTTGGCCAGGATTCGCCACACGCCGAGGCATACCGCGTGCTGCGTGCCAACATCGAGTTTGGCAAGAAGGATCCGCAAGCCAACAGCATCACGGTCGTCAGCGCCGGCGCCGGCGAAGGCAAGACCACCACGCTCTTCAACCTGGCCGTGGTATGCGCGCAGAACGGCGACAAGGTGTTGTGTGTGGACTCGGACATGCGGCGGCCGACCCTTCACAAGCGGTTTGGCCTTTCCAACGATGTCGGCCTCACCGACGTGTTGATGAATGACGTGAAGGTGGAGGATTGCGTCCAGACCACCAACGTGCCGAATCTCTACTTCCTGCCCAGCGGCAAACTGCCCAAGATTGCCATCGGCATTCTCAAGTCCCAGAAGATGCGCGATCTGATCCAGGACTTGAAAATGCGCTACGACCTCGTGTTGTTTGACAGCCCGCCGATCATGGGCGTCAGCGACGCCAGCGTGCTGGCCAGCGAGGTGGATTTTGCCGTATTGGTCATCCAGTATCGCAAGTATCCGCGTGCGATGCCCGCGCGCGCCAAACAGGCGGTCGAGAACGTCGGCGGTCGTTTGATTGGGGTGGTGCTCAACTCCATCGTCATGAGCCACGATGAGAGCTACTACTACTACAACGCCTACTACGACCATTACTCGCGCTCCGAGGAAGCCCATCCGGAAGAAACGGAAAAAACTCCGGAGGATTCCGAAACCAAGGGCACCTATTAACCTGTTCCTGATTCACTGCTGACGATGAACTTTCGCCCATTCCTCAGAACAGTCGGTCTGCTGGTCCTGGCGGCAATTGCTGCGGGGACAGTCGGTTGCGCACTCTTCAAGACCCCGGAACCTCCGCCCGAGAAGAAGTTTGCTCCTCCCACCCAATACAATGCTCCGAACGTCGCTCGCGCGAACGCATTCCGCCCCTCCGACAACATCGTGGTGCGGCTCGATATGGCCACAGGCCGCGAGGAACACACCAAGATTGTTGACGAGCAAGGGGACATCGAGATGCCTTTTGTCGGCAAGATCAAGGTCGGAGGGCTGACCGTGAACGAAGCGCAGGAGGCTATTCGCAAGCCTTATGTGCCGCGCTACTACAGCTATCTGACGGTTACGGTCATGCTGCAGACTCCTCGCATGGTCTATCTCTCCGGCGAAGTGAAAGGACAGGGCGGAAGCATGCCCTATCGCGACGACATGACGGTTTACCGTCTCATTATGTCGGCGGGTGGCTTCAGCGAGTTTGCCAAGAAACGCGAGGTGGTGCTCACCCGCGATGGCAAACAGACCATTGTGGACTGTGTGAAGATCGAGCAGAACCCGGAACTGGATATCCCACTGCTGCCGGGCGACAACGTTCTGGTTCCCAAGTCAATGTTCTGAGTCTCCCGGAATTTGTCGTTGGCGGCGTGTAAACGCACCCTATGTCTTCTGTGACTGAACGCCGTCGCCACCGACGCCGCTCCTCAAACGACATCAGCACAGCCGCCGGGTGGCGCGGTGTGGTCGAACGATCCGGCGAGCGGGTTGTCTTCTACACCCTTTGCCTGATGTTGGTCTTCGCGGTGCTGGCGCTGGGTGCCATCCAACCGTGGGCATGCGACATCCTCGAACTGTTAACGCTGGTGGCGCTGCTGGGTTGGGCCGCGCGAGTGGCTGTGGCTGGGAAACTCGCCTGGATTCGCACACCACTGGACTTGCCGCTGGCCATTGGCGTGGCTTACGTGGTGGCGCGCTACGCTTTCTCACCCGTGGAATGGATCTCGCGCCAGGAAATGCTGCAGGTGCTGATGTATGCCGCCGTCTATTTCCTGGTCACCCAGCACTTTGCTCGCAGGCAGCGGCAAAACGTGCTGCTTTGGATCCTGATGGCAATCGCCGTCGGCATCACAGCCTACGGTTTCATCAATTGGATGCGCGGTATCCAGATGGTCTGGTGGTTTCCGTATGAAGATAGCCTCCAGCGGATGCGCGGGACGTTCTACAATCCAAACCACTTTGCGGGCTATCTTGATCTGGCACTGGCGGTTGCGTTGGCGCATCTGCTGTGGTCGGGGCGCGGGGCCGCGCAACGCATCGTGCTGGCCTACGCCGCCTGCGTAATGATGGGCGGCATCGTGCTGGCCGGGTCGCGCGGCGGCTACGTCATCACGGGCATCATCCTCGTCTTTGTGTTGGTCGCCGTGGCGCGTGGCGTCACCCGGCGCTGGTGGCCTGCCCTGCTGATTGTCCTGCTCATCGTGGCGGGGGGCGCCGCTGGTGCTTTCAGCATCGACACACTGCGCGGACGGTTCCTGAATCCAGAACAGAATTTCAATTGGTATGAAGACAGCCGCATGTGGATGTGGCAGGCGGCGTGGCAGATCGCTTTGGATCATCCATGGTTTGGCGCCGGGCCGGCCATCTTCAACGTCATTTACGATCGCTACCGGGACCCGGTGGACCAGCACATCCCGCAGTATGTTCACAACGATTACCTCCAGGCGCTCAGTGATTACGGCATTACGGGCTTCGTCCTGATGGGCCTGCTCGTTGTCGCTTTTCTCGTGACAGCGTGGCGGATTCATCGGCGGTGGTGCCAACGCGGCATCGGCGAACACTCCGGTTGGCACTGGCCCCACTGGCTTGATACGGACCGGGCTCACCGGCCAGCCTGGCTGCTCGGCAGCGTGGCTGCTGCCATGGCTTGCATGTTGCACTCGGCGGTGGATTTCAATCTCCACTTCAGCGCCTACGCGTTGACGCTCACGGTGATCCTGGCAATGGGCATGCTCGCAGGCCACGCGCGCCGCTTGACGGAGGCACTGCCGGATGGGACCAAACCATGGCCTCCTGTAATCAAGACCGTCGAACTTGGAATTGCCGCGCGCCGGGTTCTTGCGGGGCTCATTCTCCTGTTCGTGGCTGCCAATGCGACCATGGCTGTGCCAAACGGCGTCTCATGCCTGTGCCAATGGCTGGCGGCGACGCATCATGCACAAGGCGAACTCGCCGAGGCTCGTGCCATGGCAGAGCGGGCGTGGAAATGGGACTCCCGCAATTACAACGCGGCGCTGTTGCTTGGCGACATCACGTTGAACGAAGCGCGGCTGGCCTCGAACGACGCCGAAGCCATGGCTGAACGCGCCCTGCAGTGGTATCGGCGCGCCGAAAAACTGAACCTGCTGGATGCCGACCCGGTGTCACGACAGGCGCTGGCCATGGAGTTCCTGCATCGGTGGAAGGACGCAGAGGCAGGTCACATCCGGGCGCTTTCCATGAGTCCCAGCTATTTCCTGTATTACGAGCGCCTGGGCCTCTTCTACGCTTCCCGCGGGGAAAAGGAGAAGGCTCTGGCCGCATTGCGGACCCGGGTCGAACTCAAATGGTATCCGCATGCCCCGGTGAAGTTCATCAGGGACAGGATTCAGCAGTTGACGGCTTCCCCCGCGCCGCGTCCGTAGGCAGTTCCCAATCCAACCGGCGACGTTGACCGTCGGGCCAGCCTCCACTAAAGTCGCCCTGTGCAGATTGGACTTTTTATCCCCTGCCTCGTGGATCAGTTTTTCCCGCAAGCGGGACTGGCAGTGGCGCGCATCCTGAAGCGATTGGGCCACAGCGTTGAATATCCGGCGGAGCAGACCTGCTGCGGTCAGCCGGCGTTCAACGCGGGCGTGCGCTCGGAAGCGGCGGCATTGGCGAAGCGGTTCATCCGGGTATTCGACCGGTTCGAGGCTGTCGTCGCGCCGAGCGGCTCGTGCGTTGCCATGGTTCGGAATTTTTACCCCGAGTTGCTCGGTGACGCCAACGGCCCGGCACACGTTCCGCTGGCCGGGCGCGTGTTTGAATTCAGCGAGTTTCTTGTGAGCCGCCTGAACGTCACCGACCTTGGCGCGGCCTTCAACGAACGGGTGACCTACCATGACTCCTGCCACCTCCTCCGCGAACTGGGAGTCCGGGAGCAGCCGCGCCGGTTGCTGCGCGCAGTGAAAGGACTGGATTTCGTCGAATTGAACGACGGCCCGACTTGTTGCGGTTTCGGGGGTGTCTTCAGCGTGAAATTTCCCGAGGTTTCCACAGCCATGGGCGAGGACAAGGTGGCGGCCATCGAGCGGACCGGGGCGCACTATGTCGTTGCGGGCGATTGCGGTTGCCTCATGCACATTGGCGGACTGCTCACGCGGCGCGGCTCCAAGGTGCGGCCAATCCATCTCGCCGAACTGCTCGGAGGTGCGGCATGATGCGCACACCCGTGCTCGAAACACAGCGGCGCGTGACGCTCGCTCGCGCGCTGAACCTGGCCTTGGACAAGCGCCGGCAGTCGGTTGCCGAGTTCGCCGACTGGGAAGCGATGCGGCAGCGGGCACACGACATCCGCACCGGCGTGCTCGATCGGCTCGACGAGTACCTCAACCAGTTTGAGAGCGCGGCGACGGCCAACGGCATCCGCGTCGTGCGCGTGGCAACGGCGGAGGAGGCGTGCCGGTACGTCGCGGCCATCGCCAAACGGCTCGGCGTCACCAAGGCAGTCAAGGCCAAGTCCATGGTCACCGAGGAGATCCACCTCAACCACGCGCTGGAGGCCGAGGGCATCCGGGCCATGGAAACCGACCTGGGCGAATATGTCGCGCAGCTTTGTGGCCAGCCGCCTTTTCATCTCACTGCGCCGATTGTGCACCTGTCCCGCGACGAGGTGGGCCGCATTCTGGCGGACAAGCTCGGCGTGCCGTTCACGAACGACCCCACGCAGCTCACGCTGATTGCGCGCGACGCCATGCGGCGGGAGTTCCTGACGGCGCGGCTCGGCATCAGCGGCGCGAACTTCTGCGTGGCCGAGAGCGGCAGCCTGGTCCTCGTGACCAACGAAGGCAATGGCCGGATGTGCACGACCTTGCCGGCCCGGGAAGGCCCGCGCGTCCATGTCGCGATCACGGGCATTGAGAAGGTCGTGCCGACGCTGAAAGACGTGGCGCATCTGTTGCGGTTGCTGGCGCGCAGCGGCTCGGGATTACGGCTGACGGCCTACACCACGATGATCAACGGCCCCCGGAAACGCGCTGCCGGCGAGGAGAGCACCGGGCCTGATGAGGTTCACGTGCTCCTGCTGGACAACGGCCGCCGCGCGATGCTGCGCGACCCGCATCTGCGCGAGGCGCTCTGCTGCATCCGGTGCGGCGCTTGCTCAAACGTATGCCCGGTCTATCACCGCATCGGGGGTCATGCCTACCAGTCGGTCTATAACGGCCCCATGGGCTCTGTCTGGTCGCCCGCGTTGTGGGACACGGAGAAATCGGCCTCGTTGCCGTTTGACTGTTCGCTCTGCGGCGCCTGCGCGGACATCTGCCCGGTGAAGATCGACATTCATCACGCGCTCCTTTGGCACCGGAAACTGGCGTCGGACCGCGGGCACGTGCCGGGCTGGCAACGGCTGGTATGGCTGGCATGGCGGATGGCCATGAGCAACGCTGCATTCTACAATTTCGGCAGTGCCATTGCGCGGAGGCTGTTCAGCCCGGCGATGATGAACCGGTTTGGCAAACCATGGACCGAAACCCGGGACCTGCCGCCGCTGGCCAGAAAGACATTCCACGAGTTGTGGAAAGAGGAAGCGCCCAAACCGTAGTCACGCTCGATGCGCGCGAGGCGGTGCTAGCCGCTTGACGTCGATGCACTGGTGCGACGGTTGATGGAGCGAGTGACCGAGGGCATAGCGCGGAGGTGGCCTTCTTCGTAGCCGCCGACGTGAGTCGGCGGATGCTGAGGCCTTGGCCTCAAAACGCGGGTTTGGCGGAGACCAAAGTAGGACAGGCATCTTGCCTGTCCATTGATGAACGATTGGACAGGCGGGACGCCTGTCCCACCTTGTTGCCGTCCTCTCGCGTTCTGTTCGCCGCGATCAGACCAACGACGACGATGAGACAATAACTGTGGCGGCGGTCTCTGACCGCCGAAATCATTCATCAACAACAGCCGGCGGTCAGAGACCGCCGCTACAGTTCGGACGCTTCGCGCATAACCCGTTGGTTCAGGTTTCAACAACAGACATGTCGTTTGACCTGAAACGAGCGTTGTCACATGTTTTGCAAACCTGGCACGACCGTTGAGAATCGAAATGGCAAACGGTTGGTATCATGTTGCGGCGCAGGTGAGCGGCACGGCCGTTGTGGAGTGAGTGATGGGGGATAAAGCGTTGCAGAAGGCGATGACAGAGGCTGTAATACGAATGTCTGATGTTGAGGGCGTGTTGGCCAAACCGTGACGGCATCATGGATGTTCTGTCGTCCCTACGGGACTCATGGATCTCTCTGTCACGGTTCCCGCCAGTAAACTGGCGGTCTATTCTCGAATGTCCCTCCGGGACATACATGTGGCCCAGCAACGTCTTGTAGAGATGGTGCGACAACAGCCCGGCATGTTAACGGGAAATGCGATGGAAACGTAGCTGAGTCACGACATTCAAGAACCACCTTCTCAGCGAAAACTCGCAAATGAGATTGGAAACCGAATCTCTTTATTGCCTTGTTCATACAGTGACCGGACTTGCGGCGTTCGGAACACAATCTCGTAGTGTCCCGGCTTGAGCAGCTCGTCAATCAAAAACACGGCATCAAATTCAGATAGCGATACCTTGCCTGCGATTACCAATCCTTGGGAATTCAAAATCTCACGAATCTCGTCACGCGGATAACCCGTATAAGTAATCATCTGGTCTTCAGACAAACCCATCGCTCGATAACTGTTCAGCAGCTGCTCCTTCTGCGGTCGCGTCATGTTTGCAGCTGCGCCCCGCGACAACTGTGCCGCTGACTGATTGACCCGCGCGATTGTTGCCTGCATCTGCTTGCTTTGCTTGTCTGCGAACGGATTCTGACCAGCCCACGCCTGAAGCTCTGTGAGCGGCTCAACACGGACACCGTCGCGCAAGAGCATGACCTGTCGCTGAAACCCGACAGCATTCCATGTCGTTGTGTTGATATACTGTTGTTGTATGGAAATTCTCACAGCCCGAAGGCTGCGAGCGTATTGAATGAAAGCACCATCGACTTTGCGAAAGCTCTGTGCCTGTTCTCTTGCATGGCTGGCAATAAGGTAGAGTGGCGTGGCAACCCGCACATAGATGTCATCGCCATCAAAAAAGCCACGAGGCACTTTGGTGACATACGCATATTGAAGCGCATCGTCGTCATCTTTACCCCCAGTACCTAACGCGATGGCCGCCTGAATATCGGCGTCCGTCGGAGCGGCCACAATGCCGCTGGTGTAGTTGCGAAAGTCCTGCGGGATCTTGTCACGAATGATCTGCTCTTGGAGTGAGTAGCCACCGCAACCAACGAGCAAGAATACCGCGCCGACTACAGTAACTAGTGGGTGTGTATATTTCATGCAGACGCTTTCTGTTTCTTCAGTATGAACCTCCTGGACATATACTCTCTAACACCTCTCGTCCTGGCAACACAAGCCCGCCGTGCTCCTATGATACTCTTGGGTGTAACATGGAGCTGATGTTCTGCCGCCCTTGCCTCATGTCAACGTACGGTCAGTGTCTTGTGGAACATCGACATCAAGATCATATCTCCGGTTTACATCTGTCGTTGGCTTGGGAAATAGATGACAATAATATCGTAGAATATGGCATGACCGGTGAGACTCGGAGTAGCGAACGGGTGGTATCATGTCGCGGTGCAGGTGGCGGCGCGGCGGTCAGCGGAGCAGGTGGTCGGGAATAAAACGTTGCAGAAGGCGATGCCGAGGTGATGAAAACAATGTCTGATGTTGAGTGTGTGTTTCCCAAACCGTGACGGCATCATGGATGTTCTGCCGTCCCTGCGGGACTCATTGATCTCTCAATCACGGTTCCCGCCAGTAAACTGGCGGTCTATTCTCGAATGTCCCTCCGGGACATACATGTGGCCTAGCAACGTCTTGTAGGGATGGTGCGACAACAGCCTGGCATGTTAACGGGGAACGTGATGTTAACGTGGCACGGTCTCGCGGGGACGATTGAGCGATTCGGGCAATAGTCCATCTCCGTGATGGCAATGATTAGGCGGGCAGGATGCCCGCGCTCCCAGATGATGGGGGCGAATACCCCTTGCGCTATTTCGCTGCCGGCTGACCCTGGATTGGCAGCCGGATGCCGAAGGTGGTGCCTTCTCCAACCTTGCTCTGCAACGTGATGGTGCCGCCGTGGTCTTCGACGATCTTGCGGACGATAGGCAGGCCCAGCCCCGTGCCGTGTTTCTTGCCCATCGTCACGAAGGGTTGCCAGATTTTCTCTTGTGACTCCGTCGGGATACCGCAGCCGCTGTCGGTGACCTGGATGTGCACCATGTCGCCTTCGCGCGCAGCATGGAACCGCAACGCGCCGCCTTCGGGCATCGCGTCGGCCGCGTTGATGGCCAGGTTGTAAATGACGCGCGTGAACCGCCGCCGATCCAGCGGTATCGCGTCCGTGTGGTGGATTTGCGTTTCCAGCCGGATGCCACGCCGTTCGAAGTCCAGCCGCAACGGCTTCATCGCCTCGTCGAAGAAGATGTGGAGCTGTGTCGGCTCAGGGTTCAGTTGGGTCTTGCTGCGGCAGTAGTCGAGGATCTCGGTGGTCATCTCCACCATCCTGTCCACTTCATCCATGATGAGCTGGAGGTTCTCAGCCGTGTCAGGTTCATGGTGCTTGGACTTCACCCACTCGGCCATCCCGCGGATCGTGGTCATCGGGTTCTTGAAGTCGTGGATGATGGAAGCGGCCATGCGGCCGACGACGCTGAACCGTTCGCGCTGGACCAACTCGGAGATGTAACGGTCATCGGTTCTCCGCAGCCGGTCGTTGGCGTTCTCCAGCAGATTGCGCGTCACGCCGAGGTCGGCGCGCAGCAATGCTTCAAAGGAATTGAAGTCCATGCGCCAGAGACGGCAGTCGGTCTCCGGCTCGGCACCGGCCGAACGCCCGTGATGGCCAAAGAAGGCCATCTCGCCGAAGTATTCGCCCGGACCGACACGACCCAGGGTTTCCTCCGTGCCGTCGGGAAGCGACTTGAAGACACGCACACGGCCGGATTCGACCAGGTAGAGATAATCACCGGCGGACCCTTCCTCGAACACCCTGCCTCCGCCCACGCGGTAGTCCACCGGGACACAACGTTGCACGAACGCGGCGGTCGTGCCTCCATCCAGGCCTGCAAACAGTTTGTTATTGGCCGGCGGACAGGCCGCCGGTGAGCTGGCAGAGGATGGCACACAACCGCTCATCGCGTAGTCAAGGCACGCAATCCCTTCTTCAAGTTGGATGGACGAAACACGACCAAGCCCGTCTTGGCTGAGGGACCGGAAGCGCAGTAGGCGTATTCGATGTTGACGCCATGCCTGGCCAGTTTGCGGGCAACCTGCGCGAGTGAACCGGGCGAGTTCTTTTCCTCAATGGTCAGAACCTGCTGGTCCACGACCAGTGTGCCGCGTTCCTCAAAGACTTCCAGCGCTTTGCGCGGGTCGGAGCAGATGAGCCGCACGACGGCATGATCCACGGTGTCGCTGATCGTCATGGCAAAGATATTGACCCTCTCGGCAGCCAGTGTTTCACAGACGTCGGCGAGCGTGCCGGGTTTGTTGGCAAGGAAGACGGAAAGCTGAGTAGCGATCTGGCATTTCATGGTCGGGGTCTCCTGTGGTTCAGTGTTGAATCTCCAAATGGTCCCTATTGACCTCTGGCATTACCAAAGTCCAAAACAACCCACTTTGCAACTACGAGATGCGCCCACATCGGGGGCGTCATCCGGCGGCAGACCGCCGGGCGAAACGCCGGGCCAGCTACGGGGCCGTCTGCTTCAACTGGCGCGGCATGGCAACACGGCCTGTGCGCGCGATTTCCATGATGCCAAACGGCTCCAGCAGGTGCAGGAACTTGTTCAGCTTGCCCTCGTCGCCCGTGATTTCCACCATCAACTCCGCGCGCTGCACGTCCACAATCTTGCCGCGGAAAATGTCGCAAATCTGCATGATCTCGCTGCGCGCCTTGGCGTCGGCCTTCACCTTCACCAGCGCCAGCTCGCGATCCACGTATTCGCCTTCGCGGAAATCGTGGACATTGACCACGTTCACCAGCTTGTTGAGTTGCTTGACGATCTGCTCCAGCGTGGCGTCGTCGCCGCGAGTGACAATCGTCATTCGCGAAAAGCCCGGTTGCAGCGTCGGCGCGACATTGAGCGTGTCAATGTTGTAGCCGCGGCCCGAAAACAGCCCGGCCACGCGCGCCAGGACGCCGAATTTGTTTTCCACCAGCACCGAGATCGTGTGTCGCATAGCGGCTTCTTATAGGTCATCGCCCCGCTTCCTGCAACCCGTAACCAGCATGTGGGCCGGACCGGCCGGCCCGCCGTCGCAGTTGCCGGCAGGATCAGTAGCGCCACCAGATTCTCAGCAGATCCCGTGGCGCTTGGGACAAAATCGGTCGAAATCGGCGTCACATCTTTTCATTCAACAGTTCAGCCTCTGCCCGTCTCGCAACTGCTGCCAGTGATTCGTCCTGGTCCATCCGTTCCCCAAACCGCTTCACCGCCTTCCCGCGTCAATCAAATGTTGAATGCAAAGATGTGAACCTGATGTTTTGGTAAGTGAACAGATCCTTCTGAGTTTCGAGGGTCCCCATCATGATGCTGCTTTTGACTGCGCTCCGTGTTAGGATGTTCAATCACAAAGTGGATTTGGGCAACACGCCCCAAAGATGTGACCCCGATTTCCTTCCGCGACCTCCAAGCCACTATTCGACACCGGTTCTTTCAAGTCTGATGAACCGCGTGGGCTTTCCCATGACCATTTCATCCATCACAATATACCTGCCATCCCACTCGCACTTGAAACGGACTAAGGCGTGGTTTGAAGTCATACCGTAGAGCCATATTGTTTTGTCCGGCCTCAACGTGTATCGGCAGGTCTCTATCGGAACATCCCGATTGCTTGGTCGTTGACTGCCAAAAGAAAGGGGTCGACGGGGGTCAGGTCTCAACAACAGACAAATGCGGCGGGGCAGCGAACGATGAAGGTTGAACGGA
This sequence comes from uncultured Verrucomicrobiota bacterium, assembly GCA_964524715.1. GTDB lineage: Bacteria > Verrucomicrobiota > Verrucomicrobiia > CAIQCK01 > CAIQCK01 > CAIQCK01. The sequence goes on from CAZGGF010000132.1 coordinate 36,365, forward strand.
CAATTCAGATTCGGTGCCAACAGCCGGGAGGCTGCGGGTTGGTTGCGGAACGAGTGGCTGAGGGCACAGCGTTGCAGAAGGCGATGGCAGGGATGATGAGAATGTCTGATGTTGAGACCTGACCCCCATGAAGTTTGCGAACACTTCCCGACGCCTGAAAATATACTAGTTGCTTTGCAGACGAGGTTGAACGCTTTCACAGACTCCAGAGGTGCCGTCGCTACTGCTGCCGTGAGAGGTCTCGACTCAGCCTTTTTGGGGCGCGGCTGGAGTCTGCTCGCGCTGAAATCTGATATTTGAGCAACACGCCCCAAAGATGTGACCCCCCAATTTTCCTCCCTACAAACCGAGCGCCTTCAGCTCGGCTTTGGCGCAATAATGATTCACGTGGTCAACGCGTCCCATCTCCACACATTTTCGGAAACAGTCGGCCGCGCCAGTCTTGTCACCCGACATCAGCCGCCTCATGCCCGCAAAATACCGTGCATCCGTACCCTCATCCCACTCTTTGCAGTAATCACGCGAGTTCACGGCTGCGACCAAATTGTACTCGTAGGTTTTGCCGAGCAGGAACATTGCGATCCGGGCCGGCCACGGGTCGGCGGCCTTGCCGCGTTGCTCAAAGTAAGCCGCGAGTTCCCGGTTCGCAGCCTCTTTTCGGCCCGACAGCGAGCGGACCGCCCAGAGATTCAAGCGCACGCAATCCTGCATCATCGAGTCACCCCATTCATAACACCGGCGGAAATCAGCCTGCGCGTCGCTCCAACGGCGTTGCGTATAATGAACACAGGCACGGTAGCGATAGGCGCGGGTGTTTTTCGGATTGAGTTCGATGGCTTTGCTCAAGTCCGCGATCGCCTTGTCATAGTCATCCCCATGAAAGAAGACCACGCCGCGTTCGCAATAGGCGAGCGCATACTTCGGATCGAGCTCGATGGCGCGAGAGAAATCATCGATCGCTTCAGCGAAGTCATACCCCTCGCATTTGATTGCGCCGCGCTCACAGTAGGCCCGGGCGTGTCGAGGATTCAGCACGATCGCCACCGTGAAGTCCAGCTCAGCCGGGTATGACATACCGTGGGCGCGCTTGTTGACACCGCGCTTATAGAAGTAATCCGCCGCGATCCCAGACAACATGAACACGCACAGAAACACCAACACCGAGATGCCAACCAGCCAGCCGTAGGAACCCCATCCGTGTTTCTTCTTCGGTGTCGCAGGCGCAGTGACAGGCGGTATGTCCGGTGAGTTCATGTGATTCATCCAATCAGCGGGACTAGAGACTGACGCTGCAGGTCATGCGGCGTGAGTGTTGGATCCACCGCCAGATTCGTAGCAAATAACAGCGGACGCAGGCAACCGCAAACGATTCACCGCAGAGGCGCAGAGAGCGCAGAGAGAGAAGAGAGAAGAGGCCCGCTAAACACGCGAAAAGACGCGAAAAGGGGAAACAGAAGAGTTAAGAGTTAGGAGTTGGGGACGTGAATCGTGAGGCCCGCTAAACACGCGAAAGAACGCAAAAGAAAAAACGACGCGGGCGAACGAGACCGGACGCCGGAACAACACTCCATCACTCCATTACCCCATCGCGTTCCACCTCATCCATCCTCTCTACAGGCCGAGCGCTTTCAGTTCGGCTTGGGCGGAATGATACTCCGAGTACTCCTTCCGACCGATCGCCATGCATTTTCGGAAACAATCGGCCGCGCCAGTCTTGTCGCCCGACAGCAGCCGCTTCATGCCCGCGTAATACCATCCTTCCGCACGCTGATCCCGCTCTTTGTGTGAGCTAGGCAAGGCCGCCGCCGCGATCAAATCGCTTTCGCGGGTCTTGCCGAGCAGGAAATCCGCGATCCGAGCCGGCCACGGGTTGGAGACCTTGCCGCGTTGCCCAAAGTAAGCCGCGAGTTCCTTGTCTCCGGCCTCCTTCTGGCCCAACTGCGAGCGGACCACCCAGAGATTCAGGCGCGCGTAATCCTGCATCTTCGGGTTCGCCAATTCACAACTTCGCTGGAAGTCGGCCAGCGCGTCGCTCCAACGGTGCTGCATGGAATAAACACAGGCCCGATAGTAATTGCCAAGGCCGTCTTTCGGGGCGAGCTCGATGGCGCGGGTGTAGTCGGCAATCGCTTCGTCATAATCACCCTTGTTGTTGTGAGCGAATCCGCGCCAGTAGTAAGCGCGGACGTCTTTCGGATCAAGCTCGATGCCTTTGTCCAAGTCAGCAATCGCCTTGTCATAATCACCTTTCTCGCAACAGGCCGCGCCACGGGATCTGTAGGCGCGGCCGCATCGGGGGTCGAGTTCGATAGCGCGGGTGTAGTCGGCAATCGCCTTGTCATAAACACCCTTGTTGTTGTAGGCGACGGCCCGGCAAAAGTACGCGCGAACGCATTTCGGATCGAGTGCGATGGCCCTGTCAAAGTCAATGATCGCTGGGTCGTTCTGGTCTTTCGAAATGCGAGCGATACCACGTTCGCAATAGGCATTGGCGTTTTTTGGATCGATTTCGATGGCCTTGTCAAAATCCACAATCGCCTTGTCACGATCATTTCTGCTGACGAAGGCAAAGCCGCGTTCGTAGTAGGCGGCGGCGTGTCTGGGACTCAGTCGGATGACCCGAGTGAATTGGGTAATGGCGCCGTTCCAGTCGCCTTCGCGGCGCTTATCGAGGCCGGTCTGATAGAAACAGGTCACAGCCATCATCCAGATTACGACAGCGGCCAGCGACAGAAACATCAACATCCCGATCCCGGCCAGCCAGCCGTAGGGACCCCATCCGTGTTTCTTCTTGGGAGTCGCAGGCGCAGTGACAGGCGGGATGCTCGGTGAGTTCATGAGATGAGTCCAATCAGCAAGACTAGAGACTGACGTTGCAGGTCGTGCGGTGTGAGTGTTGAATCCACCGCCACATTTGTAGCAAGTAACAGCGGACGCAGACAACTGCATTCGAAACTCGGGACTCGGGACTCGAGACTCGGGATTTGAGACTCGTGATTCGTGTGGGAGGTGGATCGCGACCTCCGGGCGCGATTTCATTTTCGATCACGCGATTTCTTTCGACCACGAAAACGCGCCCGGAGGTCGCGTTCCACCTCGAAGACGCATCGCCCGCGATCGGACCGTCGGCGAGAGCTGCGATGCTCGCAGCAGTCCAGGGCCTTCGGCTTCATGTTCGGATGCTCCCATCTGCGTTCATCTGTGTGCATCTGTGGTTGACGGTGCCGGTTCGGATCACGAGTTACGGTTCACGGATTACGAATCTCGATTCACGGATCCCGATTCACCGATTCAAGCTTGATCGTCCTAAGGAATATGCCCAACCGTCGCTCGTCTGCATTAATGCCCATCTCTTTGGGCGAACGCACTGTGTAGAATCGGAATTGAAGGAGATTGACTGGCTTCAGTTGTGCGCCGCTTACTTCCAGCGAAACACTCCGGACTTGCCCCGAGGGGGCGCGTTGCTCATTCACGCGGACGCCATTTAACGAGATGGCGTAGTGAAACTCTTCCTTCGGCAGCGGCGCAAATGCGTGGAACTTGAGCACGAGGCGATACCGGCTCCCGGCGGCAATCTCCGGCGGAATCGAAAAGGTGAGTTCGGCTTGTTCTCCTTCCGTCCAAACTCCTTCAGTCTCCGGGTGCGACCAACCACCGCCCAACATATCAATGCCGGGCGTCTCACACAGCTTTCGCTCCACGTTCAGGGACAACGGCGGCACAGGCGGCGGTTCCTGCCAGCCGATCCATTGGATGTCCTGCCGATCCAAATGGTTTTGTTCCCGCCAGAGCCGCAACGCCTCACGGTTTTTCTTCAACCAATAGTTGGAATGCGATATTGCGTCCCGGAGGTCCCATCCATGCGGATAGCTCGAGCTGTAGCCATTGACGGTCGGCTTGCCGGCGGCAAGGCCCGCCCACATGGCATCCAGTTGAGTCTGCCACCAGATGATTCCCGGCCGGCGTTCCGCATAGAAAAATGCCCGGCAGCCGGGTCGCACTTCCCGGGCGATCTGGGCGACCTCTTCCCGCATCAACGCTTTGTCGTAGGAGGGCTTCAGCGTGAATTGCTCGAGGATGCAGGCCATTCCGATCACCCCGGCGAGTCCGAGGAAGACCGCCCTCTTCCTGTCCAGGAGATGATCCAGAAAAAACGCCAGTCCGATGGCTGCCGGGATTGTCAGCAGCATGCCAATGCGCGACACACTGCGAATGGCTTTTCCTCCGGGCACAATCCAATAGACCAATTCCCACGCGGCGGGCACGCCGGGGATGAACTGCATGGCAAGCAAAACCAGAAGGAGGGTTGTGGCAACAAGGACCCTGACCACCGGCAGCCGCCGCTGCAGCCAAAGGCCTGTCCCACACGCCCACATCGTCACCAGCCCCAACCCCAACCGGTGTTCGTGCTCCATCGGCAACGCCCTGAACAGTCCCCAGTCCGCAGTCCATCCATAGACCCAGTTCAGCGCTCCCATGTAGAACCAGGATTGCAGCCGCGGGATCTGGGTCCTGACCTCTTCCAAACTCCGCCCCCCCATCTCGCCCATTGCAGCCAGATAGTGCATCAACCACGGCACCATCACCAGAGTGGCCAACCCGCCACACACGCTGATCGGCAGGACGTTGGCACGCAACACCTCGACAACCCACCCGCGAATCTCCCGCCGAGCCAGTGAATATGCCAGGGCCATCCCCAGGGCCAGCAGCGCAAAGAAAGCGAGATAGAAACCGGTGTGTAACTGAAGGACAAGACAAACGCAGAAGAGCGCGGCGTTTCGCCATTGCCGCGGCCTCGCGTTCCTCCCGGCGCCCGTTGCCGGGGGACGGAACATGCCGATCACCGCGGCAATCGCACCGAGCACATAGACCTGGCAATAGAGTTGCGGGTGGCCGATTTGCGCCATCAGGCTGCCGGCAGTGGCAAAGAAGACGGCCGCCATGCCAGCCGAGAACGCTCTGACCTGGAAGATGCCGCGCAAGAAAAAATACGCCGCCAGAAAATTCGCCGCCGCCGCCGACAGCACCCACCATTGAAAGGCCGTGTCCGGGGCCATGCCCGCCATCCGCCACGGCCAGTACAACAAACCCTGTCCCACCAAAACGTCCGCATACGCCGCCGCATTTGGGTGAGGATAGCAGAAAGGCGGATTCCAGAAATGTTCGTGATGCTCCGCCCCGGCCAGCCAGAGATAGCTGTGTTCGAGTGAGTAGTTGCAGAGACGGAGGTCCCCCGGATTTTCCGGCATGAGCGCAAGGCCGCTCAACAGCATCGGGTAATGCGCCAGCAGCAGCGTCCCGCACAAACACACCAACAGCCAAACCAGGACCCCTATGTTATGTCGAAGCCTTTCGCTCATGTTTGCAGATGCGCCAGACCCAATGACTCAATCCAGCGTGTCGCCTTTGGGGGGAAGAGGCAAGCGGGAAGAGGCAAGCGGGAAGCGGAAAGAGGCCCGCTAAAAACGCGAAAGGACGCGAAAGGGGGGAAGGGATCCGTGACTCGTAATTCGTAACTCGTGATGCGTGAAGCGTGAGGCGAAGCCAATAGAGCAGGACAGGCATCTTGCCAGTCCATGAATTGGTAATTGGACAGGGGGGACGCCTGCCTTGCTTGGTGCTCATCTCATCGTCGCTGTATGAATATCATCGGCCGCCGTGGCTGGAAATCCTGAAGGGATTTCATCATTCAGCCCGGGGTTGCGCGGAACGCGCTACCCTGGGTCGTGCGTCCAGTAGAGATTCCACCCCGAAGGGGTTGAATCACCTGCGCGGGTTGCGACGATCGTGAGAGCTGCGATACTCACAGCAGTCCAGGGTCTTCGGCTTCACACGCTCACCCTTTTTCCGCCGGTGAGAAAGATTATGCGAACACGGAATGAGAATCGGAAATCGGAAATCGCGTCCGGAGGCCACGATCCACCTCCTTCGCGCTTCGCGTTTCGAATCACGAGTCACAAATCACGAGTCACGACTCACGTTTCTCTCCCAACTCTTAACTCTTAACTTCTCACTCTTAACTTTCCCCGTCTCCCTCCGACCACGCCAGCGGTCGCGTCCGCACGGAGCCGTGATGACTCGATGCGTACGATTACTTACGGTCGAAGAACGGGTTCTTGCCGGTGATGCTCAGCGGAATGGCAAGCGCCTGTTTCACGTTCTCGCCAAAGAACTTCAAGTCGATGCAAGCGCGGGCGATGGAATACATCACCCGATTGTCCAGGCAATACTGTGCGGCCAGCGCTGCGGCGGAGCCGATGGCGATGCCGAGGTCGATGGAGTTGAAAGCGCAAACGCCCCGTTGGCCGCGCAGCTCGTCGCATGTCTCGCAACCGCACATGCCGCAGTTGAGTTCGGCGGGGTTTGACGCAACGCCCACCACGAGGATCGCCGGTGAGTTGGCGATGCAGTAGGCGTCTCGTTCGCAAAACGGCCGGTTCTCGCGATGCGCGATCTCCTTCATCTTCTCTGCCACGACCTTCCTCACATCCGGGTCGTCAATGATGAAGGTGACAAGGTTGTCCAGACCGCGTGTCTTCGGCGCCGTGCGCGCTGCGGCGGCCATGTGCGCGATGGCGTTCAGTGCGGCCTTTTTTTCGTAATCGGCTGAATTCATGTGGGTTCCTCATTTCTTGGCTGCAAGCAATTCGTTGACCTTGGCCATGACGGCGAAGGCGTCGGCGACGTAGAGCACGTCGGCCTTGCCGCGCGCCCAACCGCAGTTCGGGTTGAGGTCGATGGCGCGGCGTTCGTTGACGAAGCGCCAGCCCACCGTGTGCGGCTCCTCGCCATGGCAACACGTCGAGAGTCCCTTCGGATGGCGCGGCGTCGAACCGGTCTGGCCAATCTGGTGCAGGTGCGACATGAACGACAGCACCGCCTGACCCTCGCCGCTGAGGTCCACCAGCGATTTGCTGCTGCCGAGCGATGCCTTCGTCAACCGCAGGAAACCGAGGATGAGCTTCTCCGCTTCAGGGGTGTGGGCCTTGCCGTCGGGCTGGGTCTTGGTCCAGCCTGCGCCGGCGACAAAGAGCAGATTGGCGTCGGGGCGAATCGTCTGCTGGTCGGCGGCGGGCGCGTGGATGCCTGTGACGGTTGTTCGCTTGCAGGCATCGGTCAGGCTGACAGCGACTGCCTCGACACTGGCGGAACCGGCGTCGCCTTTCCATGGCTCGCAACAGCCGGCTTCGAGCGCAATGACCCATGGCCGCTGAGTCCGTTGGAGCACCGCTTCCATGCGCTGGCGGTAATACCAGCGATTGACGGTAATTGTTCCGTTGGCGGCAGATACCGCCGTGACGTGCGTATCCGCGCGTCCGCCGAGCCGGTACGCGACGCCGGCGAGCACGCGGTTCCAACGCGATGTGGCCGGGGCGATGACGATGGTGGCACCTGCGGCTTTGCAGATCGCTTCCGCCGCCGCTGCATCCATGGCATAGCGTGCCTGGGTGAAATCCGCGCCGGAGACACCGAGGAACTTCGCGGCGCCACAGGAAGCAATGCTATTCGCCGCCGCCTGGACGTTTTCGCCAACAAGACCCACAACCAGCGTGCCACCAAGCGATTTCGCCGCGCTGAGCGCTTCGAGCGCCGGCTTGGCCAGCGAGCTGTCGGTTTCCGTATGTGCAAGAATCAGAATCGTTTCCATGGTCGTTTTCCCTCCTTAATCCTTCGCGATCCACGCCACGATTTCGCTGGCGATTTGCTCGGGCGGTGTGTCCTTGACGATCTTCGTGTCGCGTTGCTGCTTTGGCAGCGTGACACTGACGAATTTCACGCCCTCGGCGGCGACCTTTGCCGGCTTGGCGCGCTGGAGCGCGGGCATCACGGTGCGCATGTTCATCATCCCAACCTGCGGATTATTAGGTGGTTCCGGCAGACTGCCGGTGGCCCAGCCGAGCACCGCGGGTGGGGTGGTGCATTTGGAAATCTGATGCTTGCCGCCCTCGATGCGTTCGAGAACCTCCATCGAACCGTCAGCAGCCATGGTGAGCTTGTCCACGCCTTGGAACTGGTCGATGATGCCAAGCTTCTCGCCAACGATCTGCATCGTCGCGCCTGCGCCGCGCGAGGCTGATTCCCAGCCGCCAAATACCAAGAGTCGTTTCATGTCGAGACCGGGGATGGCTTTGATCGCATCTGCCAGCGCCGCAGCGACATCGGCCGCTTCGGTGAAACCACCGGATGGCCCGTCGAGCGCAACCAGTTCGAACGGAACCTTTTGCGCAACGGTCATCATGACCTGCTGGAGCTTCGCCTTCGGGCCGAGGCTGACAAGCCAGACTTTGCTGCCGGGGGCGCTTTTGGCCAGATGCGCCGCCTCGAACAACGCGTGGCCAGCCCATGGATCCAACACGGCCGGCAACATCATCTCATTCTTCAAGGCCGGCCCGGTCGGGCCGGTGACCGGCTCCAACGTCTGCAACGGGTCGGGCACAATGCTTCCACAAACGACTATTTGATATGCTGTACTCATCTGTTTGGTTCCTAAAACACGGCAAACTATATCCTGAGTGCCTGAGTGGTCGGCGACAAGCAAGCACTTATTGAGATTGACCGGCACCCCAAAAGGCATCAACAATCCGGGTCAGACACTGATTTCCGTGTTGCCAGAGGCGGGACTGGACTGTAGTTTCCACGCGTTTTCGACCGTACAAACTTAGTTTTGGAGAAACCCATGATTGTTACGACAGCACAGTTGTTCAAGTGCGCCTACGGCAAGTATGCCATTGGCGCTTATAACATCAATAATTTGGAGCAAACCGTCGGTCTTTTCCGCGGCAATATCGAGAGCAAGGCTCCGTTTATCATCCAGATCAGCCAGGGCGCGCGCAAATACACCGACAAGCGTTTCCTGGAGGCCATCATTCGTGCCGCTGATCAGGTTTTCCCGGAGGCCATCTTCGCGGTGCATTTGGACCATGGCGACGAGGCAACCTGCTATGACTGCATCGATTCGGGCTTCTACAGCTCGGTGATGATTGACGCGAGCCATGAGTCGTTTGAGCAAAATATCGCCATCACCAAGCGCGTGGCGGATCGCGCGCACGCCAAGGGCATTTCGGTCGAGGCGGAACTCGGCCAGCTCGGCGGCGTCGAAGAGCACGTGGTCGGCACGGTGAAGCTCACCAACCCGGCTGAGGCAGAGGACTTCGTCAAACGGAGCGGTTGCGATTCACTGGCGGTTGCAATCGGCACCAGCCATGGCGCGTTCAAGTTCAAAGCCGAACCCGGCAAGAAGTTGGGCCTGCATTTCGAGGTCGTCACGGAAATCAAGAAGTTGTTGCCCGGTTTCCCGATGGTGTTGCACGGAAGCTCCAGCGTCCCGAAGTCGGAGGTGGACCGCATCAACGCCGCCGGCGGCAAGATCAAGGACTCCAGCGGCGTGCCGGAGGAGGATTTGGCCAAGGCTGGCAAGATGGGCGTCTGCAAGGTGAACATCGACACCGACGGCCGGCTGGTCTGGACCCGTGTGCATCGCGAGTTGTTCCGCGACACGCCTGAAAAATTCGACCTGCGTGATTTCGGCAAACCGTTCATCGGCGAATACGCCAAGATGATCGCCGGCAAGAACCAGATGCTCGGTTCCGCCGGTCATCTTGAAGAAGTGCGCGCCGCGCTGAAAAAAGCATAAGTTGGGCTCTGGCCGCAGATTAGTGGCGGCGGCAACAGGCATGCCTGGAGGTCGTGGACCCACCGGCATGATGTGGCGTTGCTTGAGCGACAGAAGAATGACATGAGCGCTTCTTTCGTTGCTGCAGTCCTTATTCTTTGGCAGGCGGTTGCGGGTTTCCTCCGCGGAGGGATTCGCGCCATCTCCAACCTCGCCGCTCTGGCGGGTGCAATCCTGTTGTCGCCGCGATTAGGCAGCCTGTTCGAGCCGATGGTGGCCACCTACGTCACACAGAATCCCGTCTGGGAACGCAGCGTGGCCGTGGCAATTGCGGCGGTAGTGATCTGGCTGGTGATTGCCATCGTCGGCCGCGTCATCAACCGCATTGCCGGCGGAAAAGACACGAACGTCTGGGGATTTGGCTTCAACAAAAAGCTGGGGCTTTTCATCGGCTTTCTGCAAGGGCTGGTCATGGCGTTCGTGTTTCTGTGGGTGATGTCGCTTCTGGGCTGTGTCGCGTGGTTGTTCGAACCGCTCGCCCCGCCCCCCGGCCGCTCCGCGCCGCAGGATGGAACCTTTGCGGCGTTCTTCACCAACGCCAGGAATGACCTGCGCTCCAGCGTGTTTGTCAAGGAGCTGGAGGATGCCATCGGGAAGTCGAAGGCGGCCAGCTACGATCCGGTGCCGCCGGTTTTCTATGGCGCTGCCGCGGTGCTCGGTGTGCTGGCCGATTCGCCGGAAAAACGCTACCGCTTCACGCAATATCCCGACGCGGTTCGCCTGATGTCGTGCCAGGCCATTCGCGAAGCGATGGACGATCCCCATGCCAACAAGATCATCAAGAACAACGAGCCGCTGTTCTGGCTGCTGTTCGTTCCCAAAGTCGTCGTCGTCTTCAAGGACAAGGAGAGCCGTGAAGCGTTGGCGGCATTCGATTGGGATCGCGCGATGCAGTTCATCAATCCCCGTCCGGCGAGCCGCTAAATGCGCGAAGCGTGCGGGCGCCGGCCCCGTGTGCCCGCTGCGCGCTTAGAAGAAAAGCAGTTCCACGCCCGTGCCAAATACAACAACGTAGACGACCCGCATAAACCACGTGGGTGACAGTTTGCGGTTGCACCAGACGCCGATCCATACGCCCACCGGCACCGCCGGCATCAGCCAGAGGCTCTGTTGGAACGTGTCCATCGAACAGATGCCCCTCCAGAAAAAGAAGGGCATCTTGATCCAGTTGATGAGCGCGAAAACCAGGACGTTCGTGCCGACGAAGAACTCCTGTGAAAGACGTTGCGGAATCAGGAACATCGCCACCACCGGCCCGGCCGCGTGGGCGATGGTGGTCGTCACGCCCGCTGCCAGGCCGAAGAACGCACCGTGCCAGTGCTTGGGGTGATACCGCTCCGGGTGGGCGTTGAGCGTGTCGCGCAACCACTGGATGCCGATAAACGCCACTGCAACACCACCGATGAACTGTCGCAGCCTGTGGTCGTCGAGTTTGCCGATCAGCATCAACCCCACGGCGATGCCGACGAGCGCGCCCGGCATCAGCCACAAGACGTTGCGCGAGTCCCATTTCCTCCAGTAGTGGTAGAGCGAGAACGCATCGCCGACGATCAACAATGGCAGGACAATTCCCAACGCATCGTGCGCGGGAATCGCCAGCGCCATCAACGGCGTGATCAACATGCCCAGGCCGCCGCCAAAGCCGGCCTTCGCAATGCCGATGAGAATCGCGCCCGCGATGCCGCAAATCCAATGCCAGACAATATCCGTCGTCATGGCTTCGCGGACGCGAGCTTTTGCCACACAATGCGACAGGCTTCGCCACGTGTCAGCGGTTTCGATTCACCCGCGGCAGAGGGCCGGGTTGACGCCTGTTGCGGCGCAACGCGCGACGGCGACGAAATCGTCCGCGATTCGATGATGCGAATCATGTCCTGCAGTTCGGCGGTCGTAACGGGCTTGTCCGGTTCGAGCGCGCCAAACTGGTGTTTTTGCGTGAAGCCGGCGTGTTTGCCAGCGTTATAGCCGCCCGCCGCTGGCCAGCGCGGTTCGACGCCGAGCGCGCGCAGGACACCGTTATCGAAGAGTGTCTCGATCTCGCGGAATGCCGGATGCGTCCATGGCACGTCGGTGAAATGCGAGTTGCTCACGCTTGGCCAGAGGTTGAACGCGTGATAGAGCATCACGGCGGCCTCCGCGCGCGTCAGCGGATCGTCGGGCCGGAAACGTCGCTCGGCATCGGCGCGCGCCGCGCCGCGCACGGCGAGCAACTGGATCGCCTCGAAGTCGGCACGGTCAACGTCCACGTCCCAGAAGAAGGCCAGCTTCACCTTCTGCTTCACCAACTCGCGCTGAAGGTCGTCCACCGGCAATGCGCGCGGCGCGATGCCACGCTTGGCGCACAGGGCGGCGGCGATACCAGCCGTCTGCCCCAGCACGTTCCATGTCGGGTCCATGCGGACGGCCGAAAATGCGACGTGCGTTGCCGACAGGCCCACTGGCACCAGCAAGCCATCCACGCGTTTCGGCACGATGGTGCCGTAAGGCACTTGGAATGCCACGGCGACATTGACGAGGAAGAAATCGCCGTCGCCCTTGTCGGGTTTGGTCACGTCGGTCTTGGGACGCACCGGCTTGGCGTCAATCGGGTAATGGCCGATGCCGACGCTTGTGGGCTGCAGTTGAGGCTCCAAACCGCGGCCAGTGATGAACGGGTTGACATCGGCTTCCGTCATCGTCGCCTCACCTTCGATGCGGCGCGCCTCGCGCACGAAAACCAGATACGGCACGTTGCCGTTGTCGGCAAACTCATCCTTCGGCAGACCGAGATGTGTGAGCTTCTTCTCGTGCTGGAGGTAATAGAGGTAGGACAGTGCGTTGTTCTTGTAGGTCTCGTAAAGCCGCTTGCGCTCCGCGCGGCTTCCCTCCGGCCAGACCCAGTTGATTTGCTGGAGTTCGTTGCCGACGGGGTTCACATTCATCTCAGACTTCTTGTTCGGCATGCTCGGGTGGCCGCCGTACGAGGCATGCTTGAACTTGGCGGGATCGTAACCGGGCGGTGGCGTCTTCAGCAGGTGACCGTCGCCATCTCCCGGCGCGAAGTTCTTGATGCACAGGCGCAGCCCATACGACGGCACCGCGCGATCCTGGCGGCCGTTGGAACCGGGAAGAAACTCGCCGGTATTGTTGAAGAAGAAAACCTGCCCGGCGTGCGGCTCCAGCGGCGAGCGGGCCTCGCGGCCGACCCGATACGGCACGCCGGCCCAAGCCGCGATATCCGCCTCGTGCGTCGCGTCCACGATTACCGGCGCGCGCAGCACCAGCCGTTCGCCCGCGTCGGTCTGGGTGACGACACCCACGACGCGGTTGCCGTTCTTCAACGACTCCGTGACGAAGCGGCGATAGTAAATCTTCAGGTTTGCGTGGCGCGCCGCCATCGTCTTCCAGATGGTGTCGGCAACGTGCGGCTCCCAGCGGCCGCCCAACCGCGGCTCGTTGGCTTGGAACGAGCGCCCGTCCATGTGATTCGGCGCCTTCTTCCACGGCTTGAAGAATGGGTCCGCATCCATCTGTGGCGCGTAGTGTTTCTGGACCGCGCGACGGAATTCCTCGAACACGCCGCTGAGCGATTCGTAGGAGTAACAGTCAATGTTCGAGATGCCGTTGGCGAGCATCCCGCCAAGCACCGGCGTGTCCTCGACCAGCGCGACCTTCACGCCCATCCGCGCCGCGCCCAACGCCGCGCCGATGCCGCCGGAACTGCCGCCAATGACGACGACGTCGTAGGTTTCGTCACTGCGGCCCCCGCTCGCCGCCACCAGCAACAACGCGAGCATGCCCGCGAACCGTGAGAATTGTCTTCGCTTGTTCATCGCTTTTGTCTCCACTCCAATACCTGTCCATCCTTCAACAGCCGTTCGCGCAGCTTCGCATACTCCACCTGTTGCACCGGCGCGCCGGCGTCCAGCGCCATGCATGCGGCGGTCGCGGCGGACTGGCCGAGAATCATGAACACCGGTTCCATGCGGATGGAGCCGAACGCAATGTGCGAACTGGAGACGCACACGGGCACGAGAAGGTTGTCGGCTTGGCCGCGCTTCGGCACGAGCGACCCGTAGG
>CAZGGF010000133.1:0-2568 GCA_964524715.1 uncultured Verrucomicrobiota bacterium
GCCGAGGGCTTTGTACTGGTTGACATCGAAGCGCGAGTAATCATATCCCTGCGACTGCACCATCGTCACCCCGCCGAAAATGTTGAGGTCCGGCAGCAGCGCGTTGGCGGCCACTTCGATCTTGCGCTTGTAGTCCTCGAACTTGTCGATGTCGTTCTGCACGTCGAACCGGTTCTTGATGGCGATCCGGTGGGCAAGATCGTCCGGCAGTGTCATCATTGGCAGGCTGCGCTTCCGCAGTATTTCCAACGGCGCGTCGTCCAGCGCCAACTCCTCACCGATGGGCAGGCCGAGCTTGATCTTGAAGTCGTCCAGCAGGTTCAGGTAATCCTGCGAATCCGTGATGTAAGTGTTCATGGCCGTCAACTCGTCCTGACGCACCTGGTCCACTTGGTATGCCGCCAACCGGTCCACGCTTAGCGCCTCCGCCTGGAGGCGCGCGCGGTTCAGGTTTTCATAGGTTCCATAATCGTTGCGGATTACCTCACGTTGCTGCAGCAGCCGGAAATAACTGGTGGTAATGTCCACCGCAAACGTCTGCTCATAACGCGCGAACGTGCGGATGTCATAAACCACGTTGCGTTCTGCCTGGGTGAGATTCTCTGTCAAGATCTTATAGCCCGCCCCCCGCAACAGCGGCTGGGTGAACGTCGCCAGAAACGGCGTCGTGTAATGGATGCCGCCGCCGCTGTAATACGACAGGACGTCATTGAGCATACCCACGCTGAGCTGGCCGCCGGACTTGAGCAGTTGCGAGACGCTGAAGTCCGACTCGATGGACTGATCCAATTGGCCACTGCTGTTCCGTGTCATGGCGGCCGTAGTGGATGAAGCCCACTGCGGTCTGAAGTTGTCGCGCTGTGATGTCAGCGTCAGCGCCGTCAGGTAACCTTTCTCCTTCTGATACTGATAGTCGCGGCTCCGTGCCACGGCGGTCTTGAGCGCCTGGGCCAGCGTCATGGGCTGTTTCGACGTTTTCAGCCGCTGTTGGATGATCTCCAGGCTGGGAATTGCATCGGGCTTGCGGCTGGAGTAGGGGGTGTTGATGGTGAATGTGCTGTTGGTTTTGCCGAGTATTTCCCCCTGCCGCTTGCCGATAATGCCGTAGACTTCCTTGTCCGCCGATTGCTGATAGTGGTCGCGCCCGCAGCCCGCCCAGAAGCAACAGGCGGCCAACGCAACCAGTAACAATATCCTACGGCGTATTTCCATTATTCTCGCTGAACGGCAAAGGAAGCCGTGCACGGCATTCTCGGGCACTTCCACAGAATCGCTTCATAATGATTGCACAAGGGATCGGCTGCGCTAAAGGAAAATTTTGGAAATTATACCAAAGTATAGTGGGCTCTTTTGGCGCATGGACGCCTGCCGTACGCGTCGTTATCCCAGCCAGTTGCGTCAGCCAAACAAGGAAACGGTCAGTCCAGCAAACGGTACCCGTTGTCCCGCTGGCGTGGCTCGTAGCCCAATTCGGCGATGAGGCGTTTCATCTCTTCCAAAGTCACGCAAAATGCCGTGCCAGCGCTGCTGACGACGTTCTCCTCCATCATCAGGCCGCCAAAATCGTTCGCGCCGAACTTCAGCGCCACCTGGCCGACCTTGGGACCTTGCGTGACCCATGACGCCTGCACGTTATCGAAATTGTCGAGAAAGACCCTTCCCAACGCCAGCATCCGCAGGTATTCATGGCTGCCGACCTTCTCGGCATGGAGTTGGGTGTTCCCCGGTTGGAATGTCCAGCAGATGAAGGCCGTGAAACCGCCGGTCTCGTCCTGCAGGTTGCGCAGCCGCTGGAGATGCTCGATGCGATCCTCCACCGTCTCGATGTGGCCGAACATCATCGTTGCGCTGGTGCGCAACCCCTGCTCATGTGCGCAACGCATCACTCCCAGCCACTCGTCGGCGCCGCATTTCTTCGGCGCGATGCGGTTGCGGATGCGGTCCACGAGGATTTCCGCGCCGCCGCCGGGAATGCTGCCGAGGCCGGCTTCCTTGAACCGGCGGATGACTCCCGCCAGCGGCATTTGAAAGGTGTTCGCGAAGTGGCAAAACTCCGGTGGCGAAAAACCGTGGATGTTCACCTGCGGAAAGCGCGCTTTGATGAATCGCAGCAGGTCGAGGTAGAACTCAATGCCAAGTTTCGGGTGATGACCGCCTTGCAGCAGGATCTGCGTGCCGCCGACGGCGACAAGTTCTTCGATCTTCCGGGCCATCTCATCGTGAGAGATGACATAAGCTTCCGCATCGCCTTCGTCGCGCGAGAAGGCGCAGAACGCACAGCGCACGTCGCACACGTTGGTGTAGTTGATGTTGCGGTCGATGATGTAGGTGACGATTTGATTGCCGCGGCCGTCGCAGGCGGCGGCTTTCTTCTGTCGGCGTCGCGCATCGGCCAGCAAGCCCAGTTCGCACAGCGGCAACCCGCGATACAGATGCAACGCATCGCCGGTGGTGATGCGTCCGCCATCGAGGACGGCACCGATGATGCGCTCGAGTGTCGCGTTGCCGGTCATGGTTTCCTGACGATCCTCGCGTGAAGCCTTCTGTTCATTTCACGAAATGCAGTTC
>CAZGGF010000134.1:0-11914 GCA_964524715.1 uncultured Verrucomicrobiota bacterium
CACCTGCGGCGATTACATGATTCGCGGCGATTACGCCGGCTACGCGTCGCGCAAGAAACCTTCGGAGGGTGTTGCCGCTGATCTTTTCGCCAAGGCACTGGCCATCGAGGACGCGCGCGGGACACGGCTGGTTATTGTGACGATGGATCTCATCGGCGTGCCGCGACCGTTGCGCGACTGGCTTGAGAAGCAAGTGAAGGAAAAGTTCGCCCTGCCGCGCGAGTCCCTGCTGGTAAACATTTCGCACACCCACTGCGGTCCGGAGCTGCGCATGGCGCGACTGACGGACGACGATGTCAAAGCCGAGTTCGCACCCGCGACGGAGAAATTCATGACACGGTTGCAGGAACAACTGGTCACGCTCGTCGGCGACGCGTTGAAGAAGCTCGCGCCCGCGACACTGGATTTTCAGCGCGCGCGGTGCGGATTCGCGATGAACCGCCGCCGTCCGACGCCGGCGGGCTACGCCAACGCGCCGAACCCTGACGGGCCGGTGGATCATGATGTTCCGGTCCTGCGTGTCTCTGACCCGAAAGGCAAGCTTGTGGCCGTGCTGTTCGGCTACGCCTGCCACAATACCACCTGCGGCGATTACATGATTCGCGGCGATTACGCCGGCTACGCGCAGCAGTATTTCGAGGAAGCGAACCCGGGGGTGACTGCAATGTTCATGATCGGTTGCGGCGCCGATCAGAATCCGTATCCGCGTCGCACGGAAGATCTGGCCAAATACCACGGACGCTCGCTGGCGGTGGCCGTTGGGGCGGCGCTGGAGACGGCGCCCAAACCATTGCGCGGTCCGCTGCAGACGGCGTTTGCGGACGTGACGATCGACTTTGCGCCAGTGCCGCCGAGGGAGGAATTGGAGAAAATCGCCGCGACAGCCAAGGAACCTTACCGCGGTCACGCCGGGCGGTTGCTGAAGCAGCTCAAGGAGAATGGCAAAATCCGCTCGACGTATCCCTGCCCCGTGCAGGTGGTGCGCTTCGGTTCAGACCTGACCTTGATCGCCATCGGCGGTGAAACCTGTGTGGATTACTCGCTCCGGCTGAAACGCGAGCTGGCCGGCCCGGCGGTCTGGGTTGCAGGCTACAGCAATGACGTGTTCGGCTATCTGCCCTCACGGCGCGTGCTGCGCGAGGGTGGCTATGAGGCGGGCGGTGCAATGATATGGGGCTCGCTGCCCGGACCGTTTGCCGAATCAGTCGAGGAGCGTGTCGTGTCCGCGATCCTGAAGATGGCGCGCAAGCCGATTCATTCCGTGCCGGCCGCCGTGGATTTGAAGCTGGGCGAGCAAGCCACCGTGAAACTCTGCGACGGCAGACCCGCGACTGCGAAACTGATCAGTGTCGAAGAGAAGCGCGACAGTCTGCGGCACGCCATGCGCGGGGCGCGAGTCACGGTGCAGGTGAACGGCCAGCAGGTGACACTCGATTGCGCGACGTATCATCTGCCGGTCACGGTCGGCGGTGTGCAGATCGATTGCCCGATCACCAAGGGCTATAACGAAGGCGGCGATCACTGGGGCCTCGATGTCGACGCGCGGCTGCGGCTCTGGCCGGCGGGTTATCCGTGGATCACGCCCGGCACGTTTCGCTATCCCCTTAACGAGCGATGGTTTGCCAGTCACACGTTGATGGCCAACCAAATCGCCGACGGCGATCAGGTCAGGAAGAAGGCGATCTATTATCATTGGGGCCTCGACTTCGGCGGCGCAGAGCGGATGGAAGATGTATTCGCTGCCACAGACGGCCAGGTCGTGTCGGTTGCCAACGAAGTTCTGGAAAAGGACAAATACCCGCCACTGGTGAAACCGCGCGCGGACGTGATTTATCTGCGCGACGGTCGCGGCTGGTTCTATCGCTACAGCCATCTCGATTCAATAGACCCGGCCGTGAAGCTCGGCGCGAAGATCAAGATCGGCCAGAAGATCGGTGTGCTTGGCAAGAAAGGCGCCAGCGGCGGCTGGTCGCATCTGCATTTCGACGTTGTTGCGCCGCAGCCGAGCGGTCGGTGGGGCATTCTGGAACCGTATGCGCTCGTCTGGCAGGCGTATCACGATGCGCATCCACTCGCCTTGTTGCAGGCCGTTGCGCGGCCGCATCAACTGGCCGCCGTGGGCGAGACGGTCACGCTCGACGGCAGCCGTTCATGGAGCCGCAGTGGCACGAATCATATCGCCAGCTACGTGTGGACATTCAGCGACGGCAAGACTGCGCGGGGCGCGAAGGTCGAACGGCGGTTTCCCAAGCCGGGCACGTACAGTGAAATTCTCAAAGTCACCGACAAGAACGGTAACATCGGCCATGACTTCGCCGTCGTGAAAGTGGTTGATCCCAAGCAACCCGACCAGCAGCCGCCGTCAATCCACGCCGCTTACTGGCCGACGTTTGGCATCAGGGAAGGCGATGAGGTCACGTTCAAAGTCCGCTCCTCCCATGTCGCACCCGACGAGGGTGAGGAGGAATGGAATTTCGGCGATGGCACACCCACCGTTCGCGTCCGCTCCGACGGGAACACGCAGGCGCTGGCGCCCGATGGCTACGCGATCACGACGCACCGCTATGGGGGCGCCGGCCTTTATCTCGTCAAAGTGTCCCGCATGAACCGCCGCGGCGAAACTGCCACCACGCATCTTTCCGTGCGGGTCACACCTTGACGCCCGGTGTCATCGCGAAACCTCCAATTCAACGTCCACACCGCCGGCGGCCTTGCGGCCATCGTGCTGTGGAGCACCACGTTTGCGTTTGCCCGCAGCCTGTCGGAACGGGTCGGGCCTCTGACGGCGGGCGCGTGCGCTTATTTGATTGGCGGGTTCTTCTGCCTCGTGCGGCTATGGTGGTCGGGGAAGACAGCCCGCCATTGCCTCAACCTGTCGCCGCGTTATCTGCTGGGCTGCGGGTCGCTGTTCGTGGTTTATACGGCGGCCATCTATCTGGCGGTGGGCTTGGCGAAGGACCGCGAGCAGGTCCTCGAAGTCGCGCTGGTGAATTACCTGTGGCCTGCGCTCACCATCCTCTTTTCGCTGCCGCTCCTGGGCAGGAAAGCCAGCGTGTGGCTGCTGCCGGGAACGGCGCTCGCCCTGGGCGGCGTATTGTTGGTGATGACCCAGGGCACGCACACCACCTGGCAATCGTTTGGGCGGCACGTGCAGGACAACCCGGCAGCGTATGGGCTGGCCTTGCTCGCCGCCGTTTCGTGGGGCTGCTACTCCAACCTCGCCCGCCGCTGGTCAGGACCGGAGAGCGAGGGAGCCGTCGAGTTGTTCATGCCGGCAACGGGAGTTGTCCTGTTGGTGATACGCTTGCTCACGACCGAACCGGCCGGCTGGACGGCGCGATGCGTTGGCGAGGCGGTCGCCCTGGCGGCGGTCACGGCGGTGGCTTACGTTCTGTGGGACTTCTCCATGCGCAAGGGGAACATGCTGCTGGTCTTGGCGTGCTCTTATTTCACTCCGCTGCTTTCGACGCTGGTGAGTTGCGCCTACCTGCGCGTCACGCCGGGGCCGACGCTTTGGGTGGGCTGCCTGTTGCTGGTGGTGGGATCGCTCGTGACCTGGCGATCGGTCTCAGACGAGCCGCCTCGATCATCCTGAACTTGTTTCAACGATTCACAGGTGTAGCCGGATAACACCGGATGCGATAGAGTGCCGGGCTGTGAAAACAATTCGCTGGGTGTTCCTCTTCTTCTCCTGTTGCCTCATTGCCCGGGCTGCAACGCCTCAGGCGGCGATGGTCATCAAGAACGACTACGTCGAGTGCGCCATCGGCGCGGATGGCAGCAGCCTGCGCTTCGCCGACCGCCGCGCAGGCGTCGACCACTGCGACCACAAGACAAAGACGCCTTTCGCCCGCGTGAAGAAGGGCGGCAAGGAATTCGGAGCGACGGCGGCAACATATGAGCGCGGCCTGTTGACGGCACAGTTCGACAAGGCTGGCGTGACCGCGAAGATCAAAGTCACGTCGAAGGGCCATTACTTCATCTTCGAGGTGAAGGAACTTCAAGGCGAGGGTGTGGAAGGTTTCACGTTTATCGACATTCCGCTGACGCTCAAGGGTTTGCCTGAAGAGCCGTTTGCCGCTTGTGCGCTCGCGTTGAATTTGCAGACCAACGTGCCCGAGCTGCCCCGCGCCAACAGCCGGTTGCGGGCATTTTGCTATCCGCGTTTCGGGTTTGCCGGTGCGAAAGTCGCCCTGATTGGCTGTCCGCAGAAATCCTTGCGCTCGGTGATGAAGGAGGTCGTCAGCGCCGCGCCGGAGCTGCCGCGCACGCGCATCGGCGGACCGTGGGCGCAGGATTCGGTCAACAACTACGGCTCGTATCTCTTCAACTCCGGCGACATGTCGGAGGAGAAGGTGGACAACTGGATTCGTCTCGCGCAGAGCCTCGGCATCACACAGATAGATTTCCACGGTGGTCGATCGTTTCGCTTCGGCGACTGCCAGCCGGACCCGAAGACGTATCCGCGTGGCCGGGCGAGTTTCAAGGCGGTCATAGACAAGCTGCACAAGGCGGGCATCCTTGCGGGGTTGCACACCTACGCGTTCTTCATGGCGAAGAACTGCCCCTGGGTGACGCCGGTGCCGGACCCCAGGCTCGGCAAGGACGCGACGTTCACGCTCGCGGCGCCGTTGACGGTCGAAGCGGCGACCGTTCCAGTTGAGGAAAGCACAGCGACGATGTCGAACGTGACCGGCTTCTTCGTCCGCAACAGCGTGACGTTGCAGATTGACGACGAGCTGATCACCTACAGTGACGTTTCGCGCGAGCCTCCCTACCAGTTCACGAAATGCAAACGCGGCGCGCACGGCACGCGCGTGGCAGCCCACGCGAAGGGCGCGAAGGTGCATCACCTGCGCGAGTGCTTCGGGTTGTTCGTGCCGGACGGCGACTCGACGTTGCTCACCGACGTCGCGGCCAAAACGGCGGAGATGTTCAACGAGTGCGGCTTCGACATGATCTACCTCGACGCGCTCGACGGCGAGGACGCGATTGCGGGCCGCGAGAATGCCTGGCACTACGGTTCGAAATTCACGTTCGAGATCTGCAAACGGCTGAAGCGGCCGGCGATCATGGAGATGAGCACGTTCCATCATCACCTTTGGTTCGTGCGGTCGCGGATGGGCGCGTGGGATCATCCGACGCGCAGTCACAAGAAGTTCATCGACATCCACTGCGACGGCAACGAATCGTGCCGCCGGATGTTCCTGCCGGCGCACCTGGGCTGGTGGGCGTTCAAGACGTGGACCGGGCCGCAGGGCGAGCCGACGTTCGCCGACGACATCGAATACCTCTGCGCCAAGGCGATCGCCAACGACAGCAGCCTCTCAGTCATGGGCATCACGCCGGAGAACGCGCCGAAGACGCCCGTGCTGCCGCGGCTGGCTGCGGTCGTGAAACGCTACGAGAACCTGCGCCGGACGAAGTATTTCCCCGAATCGGTCAAAGAAAAACTGCGCGTGCCGGGCGATGAGTTCACGCTGGTGGAGCAACCCAGGGGCAGGTTCCAGTTCCAACGCGTCCAATACGACAAGCACAAGGTCTCCGGCCTTGATGGCTGGAGCAACGAATGGAAAACGGCGAACAAGTTCGGCCGCCAACCGCTGCAAGTCCGGATTGAGGCGCTTATGTCTGCCGGCTCTTACGACGCGCCCGGCAATATCACGCTCACTGACTTTACCGACGCGGGTGGATTCACGAAGCGCGTCCCGCACGCTGCCATATCCGCGAAGATCGAGCCGTCGAGCCAGTGCGTGAAAGCCGGCAAGGTCAGCGGTTGCTACACCGGCACGAGCAAGATGGCCACACGGCAGGGCGCGTGGTCGCGCGAGGGCAAGACCTTCTCGCCGCTGGCGAATCTCACCGGCCACGAGGCGCTGGGCATATGGGTGCACGGCGACGGCAAGGGCGAGGTGTTGAACCTCCAGTTGAAAAGCCCCTCGCATCTCTCACACGCCGATAGCGACCATTACATTGACGTGGACTTCACGGGTTGGCGTTACTTCGAGCTCGTCGAGCCGGAGGGTCAGCGGCACGCCGATTACACGTGGCCTTACGGTGGCATCTACTCCATTTATCGCGAGTCCATTCGCCCGTCCAGCGTTGAGAGCCTGAACCTCTATTTCAACAACCTGCCGCCGAAGGATACGGTCACGTGTCACCTCGGCCCGATCCGCGCACTGCCGACGGTGAAAGCGAAGCTGCGCAATCCCTCCGTCACGCTCGGCGGCAAGACGATCACGTTCCCCGTCGAAATCGAAAGCGGGCAGTATCTGGAGTTTCGTTCGCCGACGGACTGCAAACTCTACGGTCCCGCTGGCGAGGTGCTTGGCGACGTGATACCGCAAGGCGACACGCCGGTCCTCGAACCGGGTGATAATAAGGTCAAGTTCACTTGCGAACCGCCTGCGGGCCTCAACCCGCGCGCCCATGTTTCGGTGATCAGTCACGGCGAGTTGGTTGGGAAGTAGCAAGCGTCCGATGAAGACTGTCAAGCGACTGCCCATGCGCCGCCTTTCGGCGCAGCCTTTGGTGGCGCTGGCGTTTTCCCTGGCTCTTCCGCACCTCGCCCGCGTGCTGCGAGGCATTCTGAAATACGCCCGCCAGCACACGCGGTGGCGGTTTGCGACTTCCGAAAGGAGTTACTGCCATCTCGACGAGCTTGCTGGTTGGGATGGGGATGGAGTGATCGGGTTGGTGGTCAACAGTCGCGACATCACCGTCGCTCATGCTCTCAATTGTCCCGTCGTCAACTGCTCCGGATCGCTCGCCGCGGTCAACCTGCCGCGCGTGCGCCCGGATTATTTTGCGGCAGGGACTTTGGCTGCGGAACATCTGCTCGACCGCTGCTTCCGGCGCTTCGCCTTTTACGGCATACAGGACCTTTTCTACTCGCAGCAGCTCAAGGCGGGTTTTGTCGAACGGCTGGGAGCCTTCGGCTTTCCCGTATCGGTGCTCGAAACCACGATGACGACGCATCGGGGCCAGCCTTGGCGGGCGCGGCGCGAAAGGCTGGAGAAGTGGCTTCAGCAGTTTCAGACGCCGGTGGGGCTGTTTTGCGCGGAGGACATGCGCGCAGCAGGGGTTATCGAGGCATGTCATTGGGTCGGTCTGCGGGTGCCTCACGACGTGGCGGTGATCGGGTATGACAACGACGAAACCATTTGCGAGCTGTGTGATCCGCCATTGACCAGCATTGACCGGCGCGACGAGACAGTTGGTTTTGAAGCTGCGCGGCTGCTGGACGTGTTGATGGCCGGCCGCGAGAAATCGCCGGTCAGCGAAGTGGTGGTGGCGCCGGGACCGGTGCACTGGCGCGCTTCGACCAGCGCCGTGAGCGTGGAGCATCCCGTGCTGCGCAAGGCGGTGGGGTTCATGCATCAGCACTATGCACGCGGTGTCGGGGTGGAGGAGGTGGCCGCGCACTGCGGGTGCTCGCGCCGCTGGCTCGAACTTCGCGCGCGCGGCGTGCTTCCCGGCACGCTGCTGGATTATTTGAACGACCTGCGAGCGCGCAAAGCCCGGCTGCTGCTGGCGGCGGGCGGTGATTTGCTGCTGAAGGACGTGGCGCGTGAGTGTGGATTTTCCAGCGCGAAACACTTGATGGCGGTGTTGCGTCGTCATGGCGTTGCGAAGCGGAGGACCGCGCGAGTGCGAACCTGAGGACTGCGCCACCACGGCCCGCGAGTGTTCGCAAATGCAGTAGCGATTTCGCAAAACAGTCGTTGGCAGGTGACGGACGAGGCTTATGATGGCTGCTCGACACAAGGAACGAGACCATCATGGACCGTCGAGAAATAGTTCGTCGTGCGATTGAATTCGATCGCCCGCCCCGGCTGCCGTTCTGGCAACACTGGAACCACAAAATGCCGGAATTCCCCGACGATGTCTGCAATATATGGGAGATGGATCGCGCCGAGGCGGGCTGGTTCTTCGACAAGGCAACGATGGATGACTGGAGTTGCGGCTGGAGCGCCACCGATCTCGCAAACATCGGCCAAGTGAAAGACTGTCCGCTGGAATCCTGGTCGGCGCTCGACCGCTATCGCCCGCCGAATCCGCGCAATCCATTTTATTACGACCGGCTCGGCCCGCTGCTCGATGCCGCCGCGGACCGTTACGTGGCCGTGACCGCGCACAGTCTGCTGTTCTCGCGCTTGCACAAGCTCCGTGGCTTTACGGCAACGATGGAGGATTTCTATCTGGAACCCGAGCGGGTGCGCCGCGTGCTGGACATGATCGTTGATTTCAAGGTCCAGCAATGCTTCGAACTGAAACGCCGCTTCGGCGACCGCATCCACGGGTTGTTCGTGACGGACGATTGGGGGACGCAGGCCGGCCCGTTCATCGGGCAGAATCTCTTCGACGAGTTCTTTGCGCCACGCTACCGGATCATCTTCAACGCAATCCATGACTGCGGCTGGCACGTGATTCTGCACAGTTGCGGACGAGTCAACGCGCTGGTGCCGTCGTTCCTCGCCTTGGGCGCGGATGTGCTCAACATGCAGCAATCGCGCAGCTACGGCCTCGTCGAGTTCGGCGAGCAATTCAAAGGCAAGGTCTGCTTCCTGGCGACGGTGGACATCCAGTCCACCCTGCCGCGCGGGGTTGAATCCGAAATCCGCGAAGAAGCCCGCCTGCTGGCGCGGCATTGGCGCACCGCCGAGGGCGGACTGGTCGTGTTCGATTACGGCGCTTGGGAAGCGGTCGGTGTCGCCCCGGAAGCCCCGCGCATCATGTTCGACGAGTTCGCAAAACTTCAGGCAGACACCGTATAATAAAGCATCCCGACAACCAGAGGAGAAGACATGAATCCATCCCGTCGTCAGTTCATTCAACGCGCGCTGGCCGGCGCCGGCGTGCTGGCGTTTCCGAACATCATCCCCGCGCGCGTGCTCGGCGGCGACGCGCCGAGCAAGAAGGTCAACATCCTCCAAATCGGCTGCGGCCGCATCGCTCGCAGTTGGGACTTGCCGGGACTACTGAAACACGACGCGGCCCGAGTGATGGCGGTGTGCGATCTCGATTCCATTCGCCTCGCCGACACCAAGCGATACGTCGAGGCATTTTACGCCAAAAAGAATGTCTCCCTTACGGTCGCAACTTGCAGCGACTACCGCGAGGCGCTCCAACGGAAAGACGTGGACGCGGTGTCCATCAGCACGCCGGATCACTGGCACGCGCAACCGGTTGTCGAAGCGTTGCTCACGGGCAAAGACATCTACGTCCAAAAGCCGCTTACCATGACGCACGCGGAAGGGCGCGCCGTCAGCGACCTTTTCCGCCGCCATCCGCAGATGTTCCAGGTTGGCAGTCAGCGGCGGTCGAGCAGCGGTTTCCGGCAGGCTTGCGAGGTCGTCCGCAGCGGCCGCATCGGCAAACTCCACACCGTGAAGGTCGGTCTCCCCACCGATCCCTCCGGCGGTGACCCGAAGGAGATGCCGGTGCCGCCCAACCTCAACTACGCGATGTGGCTCGGTCCGACGCCGCTCGCGCCCTATTGTGAAGACCGCGTCCATTCGCAGAATCCCGATCCCAAGAAACGCTTCGGTGACCGGCCCGGCTGGTTGCGGATTGAAGACTACTGTTTGGGCATGATCACCGGCCACGGCGCGCATTATGTGGACATCGCGCAATGGGGCATGGGCACCGAGCTGACCGGTCCCGTCGAAATCGCGGGCCGCGCCGAATTCCCTACGCAGGGGCTTTGGAACGTCCACGGCGCGTATCATGTCGAGGCGAAATACGCCAATGGCATCACGCTGATCATAGACAACACGCTGCCCAGCGGCGTCCGCTTCGAAGGCTCCGACGGCTGGGTTTGGGTTACAGGCAGCGCGCAGAAGGTAACCGCCAGCGATCCCGCAGCGCGGAAGAGCAAAAACAAGCCGCTCGACGCAAGCAATCCGGACATTCTCACAACGCCGCTCGGCCCGAAAGACATCCGTCTGCATGCCAGCCCCAAAGACGACCATCACCTCGATTGGCTCACCAGCGTGCTCACGCGCCAGCCCGCCGCGACGACGCCCGAACAAGCGCATCGCTCCACCAGCGTGTGTATCGTGTCGTGGATCGCCATGAAACTGGGGCGCAAATTGCACTGGGATCCGCAGGCCGAGCGATTCACCGGCGACGATGCCGCCAACGCCCTGCTCACACGCGCCGAACGCGCTCCTTACGGAGCCTTGTCCTTTCTGAAGAAAGCCTGATATTCTGCGGCAGGTTCGCTTGCGAGTCGCCCGCCGGACTCAACCCGCGCGCCCATGTTTCGGTGATCGCTCGCGGAGAATTGATTGGAAAATAGGAATCGCGCCTGATGAAAAATCCTGCTGCACGACGGTTCGTTGGATTTCTGTTCGTCTGGATCGTCGCAGCTTGCGCCGTTGCGACCGCCGAAGCGCCGTGCAACCTGCGTTGCGAGTGGCGGATCAACCCTGACGCCGTCCATGATCCATGCCCGGAATTCTACTGGGAATGCGCGTCGCAGAGCGCATATCGCCTGGCAGTGGCCACGACGCCGGACGCTTTCGCCGCTCCACTGTGGGAGGTTACGCGAACCAGCAAGCTGCCGATCATTGAATACGCGGGGCCGCCGTTGAGCAACGGCGCGACGTATTTCTGGAAGGTCTGGGTGAAGGATAAGGATGGACGGCCACTCGGCGAGCCGCCGGCGCAGCGGTTCACGTTCGCGGGCCGTCCCATGCCGCACGTCCTGCCGACAGCGCGCACGTTCGTGAACTTTGCCGGCAACGCCGCATGGGCGAAGGACAAGATTGACATGTGTTTCCGCAAGGAAGCCAAGCAGGGCCGCTCGGACATCCTCGCAACCCAGTACGCGCTCATCTGCACGATGGTGGTGCCTTCGAAGAAGGCCGACGACCTGCGGCGGTTTTGCGAGAAGCACGGGCATGATTTCGAATCCTGCTTTTGTCATTTCGCGCGGGACACCGAGGTGACGCTCCATGTCGGCGCGGAACTGGCCAAAAATCCACGCGAGAAGCGGCTCTGTCCCGGTTGGGACCCGCGCAACGACCGCAACGGGGACGGCCGCGTGGACGACACCGAATTCCGCAGCCTCACCAACCCCAACGCCACTGCTTGCGAACGTCGTGCCGCGCGCATCCCGATTTATTTCTGGGGGCCGCCGCGCGACGACTACGTGATGAACGTCGGCAACCCCGGCTATCAGGAGTTTATGGCGAAGGTCCACGCGCCAGAAATGGCTGAAGGGTTCGACGGAATTTACTTCGACACGGTGCCGACCGATGTGGCGTCCGCAGGCCGGCGAAATCCCGTCGTCGAGTATCCGCGCCCGCCTGACGATCCCGACCAATGGTTGCGCGACGTCCAGACGTTATTGGCGCGCATCAAGATCGCCATGCCCGGCAAGATCATCACCGCCAACGGCTGGCATGCGGACCCGATGGTGATCGAGGGTTTCCAATCGGAAAACTGGTTGAACATCACGGCCTCGCGCGAACGCTGGCAGATGGTGATTGACGCCGCGCGCGCCTGCGACCGTCGCGGGAAAATCCAGATGATCCAATACAATCCGATCTACGACGAGAAGCTGGCGGAATTTGGCCAGAAGGTCGAAGGCGTCAGCCGCGAGCGAGACCAACTTTACGGCCTGGCCTCATACCTTATGGCTCACGGTGACTTTACTTATTTCGGCTTCGGCTCGCATCCGTACGCGCGCGTCACGGACCTGTGGTTCAACGCCATCGCCGCCGATCTCGGCCAACCCGCGGGCGAATTCCGCCTGCTCAGCGAAACCGAACACTCCACAGTGAAGGACGCGACAAATCTCCTGAAGAACGGCGGCTTCGAGAACGATGGCGATTGGCGGCTCGTCAAGCCGGTCGAACGAGATGGCAATGTCAAACACGGTGGCAGGTTCAGCGTGCGGATCACG
>CAZGGF010000135.1:0-21521 GCA_964524715.1 uncultured Verrucomicrobiota bacterium
GGCCCGGCCCGGAGGCTTACGATTCGGTGCGGCAGATCACCTATGACACCGACTTCGGCTGGCTGGTGCGGTCGGTCCACTCATGGTCGGCGAACCTGATGGTTGCGGCGATCTTCGTCCACATGTTCTCGGTTTTCTTCATGAAAGCCTACCGCAAGCCGCGCGAGTTCGGCTGGTGGAGCGGCGTCGGGCTGCTGGGCATGACGATGATCTTCGGCTTCAGCGGCTATCTGCTGCCGATGGACGAGCTGGCGTATTTCGCGACAAAGGTGGGCATGGAAATCCCCTCCACGATGCCGGTGATCGGGCCGAAGCTGGCCGACCTGGTGCGCGGCGGGCCGGATGTGAACGCCTACACGGTGCAGCGGTTCTTCGCGCTGCATGTGGTGGTGCTGCCCGCGATTTTCCTGCTGCTGCTCGGCTTCCATCTCTGGCTGGTGCAGAAGCATGGCAACGCCGTGCCGCCGTCGGAAGAGGCGAAGCCGGAAGCGCAGCGCAAGAGCGAGCCATTTGTCCCGACCTTCATGATGAAGGACTTCGCGATGTGGCTTGTCGCTTTCAATGTCCTTTGCGTGCTGGCGTTCCTGTTTCCGTGGGATTTGGGACCGCAGGCCGACGCGCTCAAGCCATCGCCGCTGGGTATTCATCCGGAGTGGTATTTCATGAGCCAGTTCCAGGTGCTGAAGATCTTTGGCGACTGGTTCCCCGGCATGCTCGGCGAAATCCTCGGCATCGCGGTTTTCACGGGCGGATTGGTGCTGTGGTTCCTGATCCCGTTCTACGACAACACAAAGGAAGCCGGCCGCCGCGCGCGCCGGGCAACGTATTTTGGACTGTTTACGCTGATAGCCTTGATTGTCACGACGATCTGGGCGTATCTGGCGATTTAGCAAAGAACGAAGGTTGTAAACGCTATGAACTATCCGTTCTGGGATGTGCCGTACATCGGAAGTGGCTGGGTGATCGGCATCATTGCGATCTTCCACATGATGATCGCGCTGTTCGCCGTCGGCGGCGGGTTCTACCTCGCGCTGGCGGAGCACAAGGCGTTGCGCGAGGACCGGCGTGACTGGCTGAAGGTGCTGCGGGGGCACTCGAAGTTTTTCCTCATCCTGACTGGCGTGTTTGGCACGGTTTCTGGTGTCGGCATCTGGTTCGCCATCGGGCTGGCCAATCCCGAAGGCACCAGTGCGCTCATCCATAATTTCGTCTTTGGCTGGGCGATGGAGTGGGTATTCTTCATCGTCGAGCTGACGACGGCGGCGGTTTACTACTACGCATGGGGCCGCGTTTCGGACGCGCTGCACATGAAGGTCGGCTGGCTCTACGCGGCGTCTTCCTTCTTCACGCTCGTCATCATCAATGGCATTCTCGCGTTCATGCTCACGCCCGGCGACGCGTGGCTGGCGGTGGCCGGCACCGGCCAGGAAGCGAGCCGGTTCTGGCAGGCATTCTTCAACCCAACTTACTGGCCCAACCTCGCCATTCGCAGCCTCATCTGTGCCTCACTGGCCGGCGTCTGGGCGCTCGTCACGTGCAGCCGTATTGACGGCGCGAAAGAGCCGGAACTGAAGACGGCGATGGTGCGCTGGAGCGCGAACTGGTTGCTGCCGACGTTCGTGCTGCTGCCGCTGGCGTTCGTTTGGTATCTCTGGACGGTGCCGGAGTCGCAACGCGCGCTGTTGCAATTGGGCATCTCAACCATCGGACCGGGCATGTTCACACAAGTCACCCGCTCGGTGTTGATCGTCGTCGTGACTTCCGCCGTCATCGTCGCCGTGACGTATCTCTTCGCGTGGCGAACGCCCGTGGAATTCCGTTTTGGCCAGGCGATGACCGTGGTGGTTTTGGCGTTGTTCGCCACGGCAGCCGGGGAACATACCCGCGAAACGCTTCGGAAACCCTACGTGATCGGCCGCTACATGTTCTCCAACGGCGTCCGTGTGGCGAGCGTGGACAAGCTCAACGCCGAGGGCTATCTCACGAATTCACTCTGGACGCGCCAGGGCAGCGACAAAAAACTTGCGCAGGGTGAGGCGATGTTCCGCGGCCAATGCATGGCCTGCCACACGGTCAACGGTTACCGCTCGATCAAGAGCCTGCTCGGCGAACGCAACCGCGAAGCCATTGGCAACCTGTTGACGCTGCTGCACGACTACAAACCGGATTCTCCCTATCGCGCCTACATGCCGCATCTGGCCGGAACGAAGGAAGAAATCGCCGCCCTCGGAGACTATCTGGCTACGCTCAACGCCGCAGCGCCTGCGGCTGCGCCGGCGAAAGAGAAGCCCGCCAAACATTGAGTGGCTTTGAAGGTGGGACAAACGCCCCGCCCGTCCTGTTTGAGCGCGCGTGGCGCCGTGCCGACGGGGTCCATCACCATTTCACGATCCGTGGCAGTCTTGGGATCGCACCGCTCATGCTGAGCAGCGCGTAGCCGTGTTCTTCCTTCGTCGGACGCACCAACGTCCTGCCACCGGCGTTTTCCACCAGCAGCAGGCCGGCGGCAATGTCCCAGAGTTTCACGCCGAACTCGACGTAGGCGTCGAACCGTCCACAAGCAATGTAGGCCAGATCGAGCGCGGCGGCGCCGAGCAGGCGGAGTTTGCGTACGCGCGGCAACAACGCGTTGAAGACCCTTTGGCCACGCCGAATGGTCTCCTTGTCTTTGAAGAAAGCGACGGTACAAATCGTGTCGGCAAGTTTGCGCCGTTTGGAGGCGTGAACGACGCGGCCGTTGAGGCGCGTGGGCTGGCCGAGCGCGGTGGAGAACATCTCGTCGCGCATCGGATCGTAGATGACGCCCACGACGGTGCGCCATTCGTGTTGCCCTTTGGCTTTTATGACGCACTCTTGCGCGGCGATGCTGACGCAAAAGACGGGGATGTTGTAGAAGAAGTTCACCGTGCCATCGATCGGATCTATCACCCACCGGATTTTGGATTCTGGATTCTGGATTTTGGACTCCCTCGTGCCTTCCTCGCCGAGGATCTCGTGGCTGGGGAAGCGGCGGAGAATGGCGCGTTCGATGATGCGCTGGCTGTGAACATCGAGTTCGAGTTTGATATCGTAGGGCATCGTGGCGGTCACGCGCAGCGGGCGATGAAAATGACGGCGTTGGAGTTCTCCCGCGGCACGGGCGGCGGCAATGGCAGTGTCGAGCAATGGTTGATAGCAGTTCATGGAATGATTTCGTGACGCTGTTTGACGATTGCCTGAAACGCCTCGCGGTCACTGTCGGTGACCCCGGCAACCAGTTTTTCCAGCGCTGGCAGCAGATCGGCGGCGACGTCCAGACGGGGCACGCTGACGTAGTCGGCGCCGGCTTTGTAAAGTTCCCGCGCGGCCGCCAGCGTCTCCGCAGTTACGACGACCTGCGCCTTGGGGTTGATCTGGCGGACCAGATGGAGGATGCGCAGGTTGTTGATGCCCTTCAGATAATGGTCAGGGATGGTGGAGACGATGATCTCGGCCTTCTCAATACCGGCGTGACGCAACGAGTCCGTATGGCTGATGTCGCCGTAGTGGACCTGAATGCCGCGCCGCCGGAGTTCATGGACGGCTTCGGGATTGAAGTCTATAACGGCCATCCTTTCCTTAAGGACGGGTGCGCGCCGGTCGATCTCTTCCAGCAACGAACTGGCCACCTTGGCGAAGCCGAGCAGCATCAGTCGCGGACGCTCGGCCGCGAGACGTTGCTCAGCCTGATCGAGGTCGCGCAAACCAAGGCGTTTCAGCCAGCGGCTGATCACACGATGCAGTTCGAAATTGTAGGAAATCTCGTAGGTGGACACGGTCGCCGTCACGGCGAACGCGAGCACGATGAGCGTTTGGGCGGCCTGGCTGATGTGGTGGTCTTTGAATCCAGCGGTGGCGATGACGATCGAGAACTCGCTGACGTTGGCCAGGTTGATGGCGGTGATGAGACTGACGCGATGGCCATTGCGCAGCCCCAGCAACAGCGGCGTGACGCTGACGTAGCGGGAGAAAGCGACGAAGACTGCGCAGCCGAAGGCCGCCAGCAACAACTCGGGCGTTGGACGCGGGATGCCCGCCCCCAACGCGACGAAGAACAACGTGATGAAGAAGTCGCGCAGGCTGGTGAGCTTGCTGATGACGTCGAGGTTGTAGGGGAACGTCGAGATGCTGATGCCGCCGATCAGGGCGCCCATCGCGCGGCTCAGCCCCGCCAAGTCGGCGGCGGCCACAATGAGGAAACACCACGCCAGCGAACCGGCCAGGACCAACTCCGGCACTTTCGCGATGCGGCGGAACAGCGGCGGCAGCACATAGCGCGTGGCAGCGAACGCCGCGGCGATCAGTCCGACGCCTTTGACGAACGACAACAGCACGGGCAGAAAACGCGGATCCTGGAGATTCGGCTGGACGCCGATGAACAGGATGGCGGCGACGTCCTGCAACACCAGCACACCAAGTGTGATGCGGCCCGGCAGCGTATCGAGCTCGAATTTGTCGTGAAGCAGCTTGACGACGATGAGCGTACTGCTCATGGCGGTGCAGACGGCCAGATACAGCGCGTCGAATTGTCCTCCGCCGATACCGAGCCAGCGGAAAAACAACCAACCCAGCACCACACATGTCCCGATCTGCGCCACACCGGTCAGCGTCACCACCTTGCCGGCCTCGCGGATCTTCTTCAGGTCCATTTCCAGGCCGATCATGAACAGCAGCAGGATCAGGCCGATCTCGCTGATGGTCTCGATGCTATGGACATCATTGAGCCAGCCGAAACCCATTTCCTTGCCGAGCAACACGCCGGCGGCGATATAGGCCAGAATCAACGGCTGGCGGATCAGATGAGCCACATAGGCAAGCACCACCGACACGAGAATACATCGTCCGATGTCGGCCAGAAGGTCAGCATGCATAATAGATGTCGGTGGAGGACGGGGTTGATGGACGGAAGTTCACGGTTTCTTGGCCAGCGACGCGCTGCGTATCGCCCATCTGCCGCTATTCGGTGCGGGAAAGGATTGTTGCCGGTTCATCAAGACACCGACGAGCGTGGAAGCGTTTAGTTTCTCCGCGGCGTCGGTCGTGGCAGCCGCACGCCGATGCAACAGCCAGATGAGCTTCTTCTCGGCAAGGCTGCCCGATTCGAGCGACTCCTGGCCGTTCCACTCGCGTGCATGAATCAGCAGTTGCCAGCGATCTTGTGTCTGTTTGCCCTTCGACGCCGGCACCAGCTTCGTCTCGCGCAGGACGAGATGGAACGTCCGCTCGGGAGAAACTTGAAGGTCGTTGCGGATGGACTTCTTGTCGCCGAGCACATCGGTGAAAATGATTCGCACGCTGGCATCGTTCGGCAACGCGGCGATGGTCTGTTGCATCGTGCCACTGGCGGCGCGGCCCTGGTTGCCGCCGATGGCCGCCAGGAGCAATAACCCCAGAATGACTGACGCTCGTTCCATGATGAGAGCATCTTAGCCCAGCGCAGCACAGTCGCAACCAAAACGTAGCCGCCGACGTCAGGAGGCGGCCCAGCGGCGTGGTCGCATTTCACGATGCGAAACCTCACGGCAGCGTTTTGACACCCCAGACACGCTTGTGGTCCACACCCTCTTCGCTCAAGCTTGGGGCCGGAAACCCGCTGGATGCGCGCCGCTCAACGCGCCGATGCATTAAAACTGCGGGGAATCGCCGCAACGGCGTGAAATACTCTGGACACACTGAAAAGCCGGCGCGAAAGTTCGCCGTGTTCAAGCAACAAAAGACAGGAAATCTACGAGCCACGGAACGCACGGCGGCCTCGACCAGCTAAATGAGTCCAACTAAACTCAATTTGACGCCATGAACAACAACTCAAATGGGAAATATCGGCTAAAATAGATGTTGTCTGTGCGATGCGCGGACTCTCGATTATGCACAGCGTAACATTTTTGCAGGATTTAGCGGTCGTGATGCTCGTGGCTGGAATGGTCACGGTCATCTTTCATCGCTTCAAACAACCGGTGGTGCTCGGCTACATCATCGCGGGTGTCATTGTCGGTCCATACACGCCACCATTTCCGCTCATCCATGACAAGGAAACCATCAATACCCTCGCCGAGTTGGGCGTAATCCTGCTCATGTTCTCGCTCGGGCTCGAGTTCAATTTGCGGAAACTCACGCAGGTCGGCATGCCAGCGTTGTTCGCCGCTCTTCTGGAAATCCTGCTTCTGTTCTGGGTGGGCTATGGAATCGGGCGTTTCTTCAGTTGGCCCTTGCTGGACAGCATCTTCCTCGGGGCGATGCTTTCCATGTCCTCCACCACCGTCATCATCAAAGTACTCAGCGAATTGGGCAAGATGAAGGAACGCTTCGCGCAACTGATTTTCGGCATCCTGATCATCGAGGACATTCTTGGCATTGCCATGATCGCGCTGTTGTCGGGCATCGCCATGACGGGACAGTTGACCGTGGGCGACGTGGGCCTGACGTTGGGCAAGCTGGGCGTTTTTCTGGTCGTGACGCTGGTGGTGGGTTTGATCGTCGTGCCGCGCTTGATCGGCTACGTGGCGCGGTTCAAAAGCAACGAGATGTTGATCATCACGGTCCTGGGATTGTGTTTCGGCGTATCGTTGCTGGCCGCAAAGCTGGGCAACAGCGTGGCGCTGGGCGCATTCCTCATCGGTGCGGTCATCGCGGAGGCGCGGGAGATTCACCGTGTGGAAGCGTTGCTTGAACCCGTGCGGGACATGTTCAGCGCCATCTTTTTCGTCGCCATCGGATTGTTGATTGATCCCAAAACGCTCATCGCCCATTGGCAGCCCATTCTGATGATCACGCTGGCGGTGATCGTGGGGAAGGTGCTGACCTGTTCGGTCGGAGCATTTGTGGGCGGCAATGACACACGCACCTCTCTGCGCGTCGGCATGGGCCTGGCGCAAATCGGCGAGTTCTCCTTCATCATCGCGTCGCTTGGCGTAACACTCAACGTCACCAGCGGCTTTCTCTATCCTATCGTCGTTGCGGTGTCCGCCATCACCACGCTGCTGACGCCTTACCTGATCAAGAGCGCGGACGGCGCGGTGAGTTGGTTTGACCGCGTCGCTCCAAAACCGCTGGTGCACAGCCTCGATATCTACACGCGCTGGATCGCCCAGCTTGGCGAACAACGGCACGCCAACCAGGTTAGGAAACTGATCCGGCGATGGTTTGCGCAGATGGCGCTGAACCTTGTGCTGGTCGCGGCCATTTTCATCACTGCCGCGTTTGTGGCGGAAAAGCCCCCGCAATGGCTGCTTCCGATACTGGGCGGGACCAAGGGAGTCAACGCGGCGCTGTGGCTCTGCGCGATGTTGCTGTCGCTGCCGCTGCTGGTCGCCACATATCGCAAACTCCAGGCCTTGGGATTACTGCTGGGCGAGATATCGGCCCGACGCATCAAGAACAGGAACCGCGCCACCGGATTTCAGACCGTCATCAACCATACCGTGCCGCTCGCTGGAGCCATCGGCATGGGCTGGCTCTTGTTGGTGTTCAGCGCGGCGTTGTTGCCATCACGGAGAATCTTGATTGTGCTGCTGTTGGGCGTCATAGCCGTGACGGTCTTGCTCTGGCGCAGCCTCATCAAGATCTACTCGAAGGCGCAGATCGCATTGGAAGGGACCTTCGCCCAGCCGCCGCCGCGGCACGAGTTGTCCGCACCGCTGGCCGGAGTGCTCAAGGAGGCACGGACCGAAACCGTAGTCATCGCCGCCACCTCACCGGCGAAGAACAAACTCATCCGCGAACTGGCCCTGCGAACTCAAACGGGTGCGAGCATCGTGGCCATTGAACGAGCGGGTATCAACCTCGTGAACCCCGGCCCGGATGAGGAACTCCATGCGGACGACCAAGTGCTGCTGCTTGGCAGCAGGCAACAGCTGGACAAAGCGCGCCGCCACATGCTCGGCCAAGACTGAGGTGCGGCCCTACGGTTGCAACGCGGCCAGGTGCAAGTGCGAGGTGAGGTGGGCACATCGGACGCGGGCAATTGCGTAGCCGGATCCTCTACTCACCCGCCGGTTCCTTAAAGCTGGCAAGGGTGTTTTGCAGGCAAACAAACTCGCCTCCTTCGCCTCTTCCTTAACCCGAGCGGCATCCAAAGCCTGTTGCACCGTGCCGCTGGCGGCGCGGCCCTGGTTGCCACCGATGGCCGCCAGGAGCAATAACCCGGAATGACTGACGCTCGTTTCATGATGAGAGCAACTTGCCCAGCGTGGCGCAGTCGTAACCAAAACGTAATCGCAAATCGTAGCTGGGCGAAGCAAGGAGACGGAGTTATCCAAAGGCAATGCCACGACTCTTGAACGGCCTGAAATGTTCTGGACACGCCAGAAGGCCGGGGAGAAAGTCCGCCCCTATCGCAGTGAAGACTGCCAGAGAGGATGCCCGAGCCGGGTCCGGGCGGCAGGCGATGTCGGTACCGGCAAATGGAGCTGAACCATGAGTGGAGGCGACGAATACTTCCTCGGATACAGGCGCGCGGAACAAGAAAGGTTACAGCGGCAGGCCGAGCAACTGAGTCCTGAGACGGCCCGGTTGCTTGATGAAATCGGGTTGCTGACGGGTGCCAGTGTCCTCGAGATCGGGTGCGGCCCGCGGGGATGCCTTGACCTGCTCTCGGAGCGCGTTGGCCCTTCGGGGAACGTGACGGCTGTTGAGAGAAACGAGGAGGCGGTCGTTCTTGCCCGGAAGTTCATCGCGGAACGCGGCCTCCGAAACGTCGAGGTTCTGTGCGGCGATATCCGATCCTCCGGGCTGCCCTACGCGTCGTTCGATCTCGTCACTGCCCGTCTGGTGCTCGTGAACGTTCCAAACCCCGAACAGATCGTTGCAGAAGCTGCCGCGCTGGCGCGGCCCGGCGGCGCGGTTGCATTTCACGAGGTGGACTGGGCGGCCCATATGTGCGATCCACCGTCGGTTGCGTGGAACACTTTCGTGGAGCTATTCGTGACCCAAAGCACCAGGAACGGCATCGATCCTTTCATCGGTCGAAAGCTGCCGCGACTGCTTCGGTCTGCGGGGCTGGTGGACGTTCGCGTTCATCCGACCATTCATGCGCATCCGCCATCGGACCCCAGCCGGAGCGTCTTCCTGACCTTCGCGGATAATCTGAGAGAACGCGTCCTGGCTCAGAACCTCATGTCGGAGGCGGCTTTCACGGATTTGAGGGACGCCCTGCGGCGGCATATTGAAGATCCGGACACTCTCGTGGTCTACGGCCCATTCTTTCAGGCGTGGGGCCGAAAGCCCTCGTGACTCGCACTATCCAACGAGTCGGTACAATAGAACCACGGTGAGTTACCGCAACGGGCAAATATTCTGGACACACTGAAAAGTCGGTGCGAAAGTTCGCCTTGC
This sequence comes from uncultured Verrucomicrobiota bacterium, assembly GCA_964524715.1. GTDB lineage: Bacteria > Verrucomicrobiota > Verrucomicrobiia > CAIQCK01 > CAIQCK01 > CAIQCK01. Next base: position 9,349 of record CAZGGF010000135.1, read on the forward strand.
CGTCTTGCATGACTTTAATCGGGATGTCTGACAAATAATCAGGTTCATTGCGATGAGTTTGGCTTTCATGGCGTCCGCCCAACTAGACACGCCCGTCATCATTTTCCTGATCATCGTCGGTGTTCTTGCCCTGCCCCTCCTATATGCGGTTCATTGCGCCTTGGATTATTGTTGTTTGAGATACGCGCAGTCCTTTTGCAGGCGAAAGGCTTTTGACATTCGCAGATCGAGAATCGGCCCGGCCTTCGACGGGTCGGGTATCAAGACGGAGTTCACTATTGTCGAGTTGGATTGCCTTGATGACCAGAAACGGCGAAAATTGGTCCGTTTACTGGTTTGGGTTTTCGGCATTCGCAAGGTGCTCAACGACGGAGATTATCCTGAGTCACATGATCAACAGTGGCCTCAGCCGAAAGCCGACAATCCAATGAAGGACGAGCCGCAACCATTACAGCGCAAGTGATGACGGCTCAGTGGGGACGCTTTGCCCTACCCGACGTGAAATGTTCTGGACACGCCAAAAGGCCGACACGAAAGTTCGTTCAGGTCGTAATCAAATAGCATCAGATAGAAATGTCTGATGCAAGTTAGGCGGTCTCGCGCAATGGAAGCACGACAGATCATCACTTTGGCCCAGGCCTCACTCGGCTCGGCCGCGGTCGCATTTTGGTTTGGGTATTTTTATTCGGCTTGGCGGATGATTCGAGGCCGGAAGGATGGAGTCAGCGCTTTTGGCCGGGAGCTTGGGTGGAATCCACTCAACATTTGCTTTCGGCCTTCATTGCTTACAGATGCAGGGCTTCGAGCGCGGAGATGGTTCTTTGTTTGTATGTGCGGTTTCCCGTTATGCATTTCGGGAGTTCTTGCATTGAGCTTATTGTTGCCCCAGTCGTAAATCGTTCGGCAAACCATGAGTGACACGTATGGATTTCACGGAGACGATCCGGAACTCTGCGCCGCCATCGAAGAGGCGCAGCGACGATTGCCGGAGTTTCGATGTGCGCTTGATGAAGATGCGCGGAGGCCAATCCCAGTGATTGAGGGAGCGCTGGCGAAGGCGCGGTTCACGAGTCCAATCACAGGCGCAGTCGAGCACATGTGGATTGAGGACGTGGGATTCGAGGAGGATAAGCTCGTCGGCACCCTTGCGAGCGATCCGGACGACATCCCGGAATTGAGCAAGGGTGTCTGGGTGTCAGTGTCGCCTGAGGATATCTCTGATTGGGTGTACCGGAAGGGAGGGCGCACGGTCGGGGGATTCACAGTTCGTGTAATGCAGAAGCGAGGTCTGGAGCCCTGACTGAAAAAGTGTCGAACACGGCGCTACACGCAACCGCCGCCCCGCTGGGCGGTTGACCGTTTCGTGAAACTCGAACATCATCATTACAGTTCACGTTCCGCTCCGGCGGCTGTGCGTGAACTGGGCGTTAACCCGTCCTACAACCCCTTCTTGAGAAACTCCAGGTACGCCTTCACGTCGCGGGTCATGCCGGCAAAGCGGGCGATTTCCTTGTCGTCGGCGCTCATGAGGACGTAGAGCGGCAGGGCGGCGTCGCCAAAACGCGCGACCTGGAAATCCTGATTCTGCTGGCCGTGCGCGCCGCCGTCGGTGTAGAGCCGCACGCGGACGAACTTCTGGAGCGCCGCTTCGACTTCAGGTTGGGGGAACATGCTGATTTCCATCCAACGGCAGTTTGTGCAGGTGTAGCCGGTGAAATCGATGAACAGGTTTTTGCCCTCGGATTTTGCCTGTTTCAATGCCGCCGCGTAATCGTCGCTCCACGTCAGCTTCTCCTGCTGCTTCAGCGCGATCGGTGTCGGCAGGTAGGAGTCAATCAGGTTCGGCGGCGGAATCTTCACCAACCCCGGCAGCATCACCAGTGCCAGCACAAAGAACAGGAGACTGAACATCACGCGCACGCCGCCGACACTTTCCACTGGCGAATCGTGCGGCAGCCGGATTTTCCCAAGGATGTACAGACCGGTGAGCATGGCGAGAACGACCCAGCTTGCGAGCACCACCGGCGTCGAGAATACGTCCCACTGCCAGATCAGGTCGGCGTTGCTGAAGAACTTCATCGCCGCAGCGAGTTCGAGGAAGCCCATCACAACCTTGGTGGAGTTGAGCCAGCCCCCGCTCCTTGGCAGCCGCGCGATCCAACTCGGGAAAAGCGCCAGCAGCACGAACGGCGACGCGAACGTCGCGCTGAACACGCTCATGCCGATAAGCGGCCAGAACCACGCGCCCTGCGTGATCGCCACCAGCAGCGGCCCGATGAACGGCGCGGTGCACGTGAAGCTCGTCAGCGTAAACACCAGCGCCATGAACAGCGCACCGATAGTGCCCGCGCCGGTGCGCGACTGGGCTGCGTCAATCCACGATGACGGCAATTGAATCTCGAACAATCCAAACAAGCTCAACGCGAACGCGACGAAGAGCAGGCCAATGCCGATGTTCACCAGCGGGTGGGCGGCGAACTTGTTGGCGCTGCCCGCCCCAAGCAGCAACGTGAGCACCACGCCGACGAGCGTGAACGTGGCGATGATGCCGAGGCCATAGACCGCGGCGAGTTGCAGCGCGCGCCGCCGGTCGTGCGAGGCTTCCTTGGTGAAGAAGCTCACGGTAATCGGGATCATCGGGAACACGCATGGCGTCAGCAGCGAGACAAGGCCGGAGATGATCGCCAACAGAACCAATCCGCCCAGCCCGTCGGCTTGGCCGCCGAATTTCTCCGGTGCAGGTTTCACCTCCTGGGATGGCGCGGCAGCCGTCGTGGAGACCGACGTGGTTCGCGGCGCGCCGGCTTCAATGGTGAACTCCGCCGCGAAGGCCCTGCTCGTCGGCGGCATGCAACTTTGCGCGTTGCAGAGCATGAAGCGCATTTTGCCCTCGATCTTCTGCCTGCCAGCCACCGCGCCGGCCTTCAACGTTAGCGGCGCAGCAAATTCCACCCTGCCCTCGTGCTGCTCCACGTCCATGCCGAACGATTGGTCGCGCACGCGCTTGGGCGCGGGACCGATGAACTCTCCCGCTTTTTCGAGGACGGCATTCTCCGCCAGCGTGATCGTTGTCTTTTGCGGGCCGCCAGGCTTTTGGGTGAGCGAGTAGAGATGCCAGCCCTCGTCTACGACGGCGGTGACAACAATTTTTACCGTCTCGCCAGCACGCGCGGTCGTGGGTTCAACACGGGCGCTGACCTCGATATGAGGCGATGACGCGGCCCACGTCGCAGTTGCCAGCCAGCAGATCCACAGGCTGTGAATGAGTCTCATGACCACCTATCTTGCCACAACTTCCCGAAGAGCACAGTGAAACTTCGCGTCCACCATCACACTATGGCACAGGCTCTTTGCGCGTGACACCGCGCAGTTTCCATTCCTTTTCCACACGGTGGAAAGTGAGACGATATTCGCCGCGTTCACCTTCCATCTGGGTCTCGCCAGCGACACGACCGGTGACGCTGGCGCGCAAGTCTGCGGTCGCGTCGTCATTATTGACGCGGACCGTGGCACGACCCAGATGGATTTCCAGATCATGATAGCGCTGTCGCAGTGCCCGGACGGCAAGGATGAGGGTGCGGCGGTCATTGTCCCAATCGTCGCGGTAGTCGGCGGCAATGTAATCGTCCAGCGTGAGCAGGCTGCCGGATTCGACGTGTCGCGCAAGGGTTTCGATCTGCCGCAGGACGCGCTTTTCGTCGGTCATCAACAGCCGCTCACAGACCCACCAGGTCAGCGCGAGAAACATCCACGCGGCGGCGATGTAGAAGAACCAGCGTTTCATAACGTCAAGATGGACGAACCACGACGGGTGAGTCGTTATCGATTATCGACGATCCATTACGGTTTCGGTTCGGGTGCGGACGCGGATTCTCCCCGGCGGCGGACCGGTTCGGGGAGTTGGTTGCCGAGGGTGGCCTTGGCCTGGTCGTAAAAACGACGGGCGTCATCCGCGCGCCCGGTTTCCCAAGCGTAAAGAGCCAGCGCCGCCAGGGCGCGGCTTTGCTGCGCGGTGGCGCTGCTTTGGAGCATGGCGTATATGGTTGGCTCCGTCAGATCGCTCCAGCGCAGCGCAATCGTGCCGACACCGACCGCGATGCTGAGGTTGTCGGCAGTGGCGCTTACGGGTTTGCCTTGGAGAGTCCGGCCGCGCACCAGCGTGAAGTCGCGCGCAAGCAGCGTCTTCTTGTTGATGCTTGCGATCATGTGGCTCTTCAATTCCGCGAGTAGATTCAGTTCGCTGGAGCGGGCCTGGAGGCGCGCACGAACATCAGCGTCTGTGGCCTTGGAAAGGTGGGTGGCCATGTACTGGCAGGCGTATTCGATGTAGAAGGTTCGCGCCCAGCCTCCGGTCGGCTCAATGATGGCGCGTGCCGTGATCTCGGCTTGCTCGCGACGCGCGGTTTCAGCCGCGGCTTTGGCTGCGGCTTCGTCGGCCATTTTCTTCTCATGGGCAGCGCGGGCGCTTTGAGCTTCATTCCAGGCGTTCTCGATTCTCAGCCGCACCTGAAGTGGGGCGCTCTTCCATTGTTCCTGCGCCTTGCTGATCGCGGTTTCAGCGTCGGCAAACTTGGTTTCCTTGACGAGGGCGGCAACGTCAGCCAGAAGCTTCTGCACCTCCGCGTCGGTGGGGCCGGACGGCGGTGACGGTGGGACATGAGGCGCCGGGGGTGTTGCAACGGTTGGCAAAGGCCGGGAAGTGAGTGCAGCGGTATCTTGCGTCCCGGTGACCGGGGCCGGTCTTTGAAGGGGAGTAGGTTTCTTCTGTGTGATACTGCTCTTGGATTGGATGGCGCCCTTTTGCTTTCCGCTGTGAGCCGGCCCTTTGAGCAGGATGACGATCCCGACAATCAGAACGACAGCCGCAAGCGCAGCGGCTGAAACGAGAGCAATGACGCGACGGCGATCCGCGGTGGCCGACGCGGGGACAACCGGCTCGCTCCGTTGTGGCGCGAGAAGGCGGTCAAGTTCCTTCAAGAGATCGGCGGGCGACTGGAAACGATCAGCCGGATTCTTGGCGAGCAACTTGAGGATGACCGCCTCAAACGCGGGCGTAATCTTTGGGTTGAGGCTGCGCGGCGGGGGTGGCGGGTCAGTGATTTGCTTGCCCATGACCACGGCCGGATTGTCCCCGTCGAAGGGGGGACGGCCGCAGATAAGGTGGTAGAGCGTGGCGCCAAGCGAGTAGAGGTCGGTGCGGATGTCGAGGTTCGGTTCGCCGCGGCATTGCTCGGGAGCGCAATACTGCGGAGTGCCCTCGGTGAAACCCGCCTTGTCGGCGGGCGCGCCGTGGCGCTGTGCGAGACCCAGATCGGCGAGTTTGGCGCGGCCATCGGCCGTGAGAAGGATGTTGGCAGGTTTGATGTCGCGATGGATCAGGTGCACGCGCCGCCAGGCGAAGTCGAGCGCCTGTCCCATTTGTTGGGCGACGTCGAGTGTCTCCTGTTCGGAGAGCTTGCCGACTGTGGTCACCCGCTCGTGGAGCGAACCACTCTCGACCAATTCCATGACGAAATACCAGATGCCGTTATGAACACCGGCTTCGATGGCTTGGACAATATTGGGATGGCTGAGCTTGGCGGCTGCGCGGGCCTCCTGGAGGAACTTGGCTGTGTATTCGGAATCGGAGGCAAGTTCTGGCGCGAGGATTTTGACAGCCACGAGCCGATCCAGCGACAACTGGCGGGCACGGTAAACGGTGCCGCGTCCACCTTCGCCGACCTTGGCCAGGATTTCGTAGCCTGGAATCTCGTTGGGTGTGTCCGTCACGTCAGCACAATACTAGCGTAGCTTCGCGACGGGGGGAACTACCTTTTAAGCCGTTCTTCAGGAACAGTTCTCGCGTTGGTCTATGCCGACGGAGAACTTGACGCCGACGAGGCATGAATACACCTCACCTTCGTTCACAGAACGCAACACCCGAAACGCCGTTACGCAATTATCCTAACGACCGAATTACTTCGCGGGCGCAGCAGGCGCGGCCGGTGCAGCGGGTGCCGCGGATGGCTGTGCCGGTGGTTGCGCACCCTGATCGGGTGTCGGCGCTTGCTGAACCTGAACAACGCCGTACGCCGCGAGCAGACGCACCACATTGACGTCCTTGGTCTGGTTGACGTACTGCAGCAACGCATCGCGGAAACGCCCGAAGTTCTGGATCAGGGGTTTGCCCTGTTCCATCTGGCGCTGCATGTTCTGGATGCTGCTTTCGAGATTGGTGTTCTGCAGCGCGATGTACGATCCGACGCGCAAGCTCAGGACAAACACAAGGATGGCGACGACGGCAATGCTGATGCCGAGGATCGGTGATTCTTCCGATGATTTGAAAGTCGGTTGGCTCATGATTCTATTCCAAATGGTTAGCGGCTACGGGCAGCGGGAGTGGATGAAGTGGAATTCTGCAACCGGGCCGGCTGCGTGGCAGAAGATGATTTGGCCGGTTGCTGCGGCCCTGGTTTCAGGCCGAAGGCGATCAACGTGGGGTCAATCGCCGGCTGCTGCTGGCTGTAGACCAACAGTTCCTGGGCAATCCGTTGAGAAACCATTTGGAGGGTTTGCAGTTGGTTGACCTGCACCTGTAGAGTCCGCGCCTCGTCCAGAAGTTTGGCATGAACGCTGCCGCGAGTCCAAGCTACCACCACCCCAATAAGCGCTAGAATCACGCTGATCGGCACCACAAGTTTCTTTATCAATTCTGACATAATCTTCTCCTTACTGCCATTCCTCTGGCAAGTTGAGTCGCGAACATTACATGGCCACCTTGAAGTAGTCTATGACAATTTTTCCACTTTCTTGCCGGTTCAGGGTGCCATGGGACACCCTCCCGGCGGCGACATGGTGTTAAGAAAGGTTAATAGATGATGGCGATGTCCTTCGTTCATCGCAAAGTCCGACCTTACAGACTGTTAGAAAACAGCCACCATGGGTCGCCGCGTCGTCTCAGTGCCTTACATTGTGTTAACTCCTTTAATTGCAAGTTGTTAATCCAGAATTATTGAGGAGAAATCCCATCTTTCAGCCTCGGGCTGTTTCGAGACGTAAGAAGGCAATCTCAGGCGGACAATTGAATCGCACGGGCGGTGGGATCATGCCAACACCGCTGTTGACATACATATACGTATCTTCGCGGCGGAAAAGGCCGTGCGCGTACCTTCGACCGTATTGCGACGGCACAAACGGCGGCCCCAACCATGGCAGCCTCACCTGCCCGCCATGGGTGTGACCCGCCAGAAACAAGTGGGCACCCCGGCGCGTCCAGTGTTCGAAAACATAGGGGCGATGCGTCAGCGCCAGCGTGAACGGCCCGTTTGCGCCTGCGAACGCTCGTGCCACGTTTGCAACCCGCGTCCATGGATCGTCAATCCCAACAATCGGCAGCGGCTCACCGTTGATGCGGACGGTGGTGTGTTCATCCCGCAACACCACGATGCCCTCGCCGCGGAGGGCGGTGGCCACAGCGTTCGCGTCAAACCAGCGGTCGTGATTACCCAGACAGGCGAAGGTCCCATACCGCGCACGCGCCCGGCCCATGCATGCAGCCACTTCTCGCAGCAGTTCGGGCGCTCTTCGACGGTCGCTCATGACCGGCGCCTCCAGCCACCAGAAATCCCAGCCGTAGGTCAGGTAGTCACCGGTGAAAGCGATCAGGTCCGGCTTCAGCGAGTTGGCGAGATCCACGCAGTGGTTCAGGTACGCAGCGCTGACGATATGACTGCGGTGCAGGTCGCTCAGTTGCGCGATGGTCAGTCCATCAAACGCCCGTGGCAATCCGCGCACGGGCAGCCGCAACCGGCGGATGACGACCTGCCGCGGTTCGATCAGCGACGCGTATCCTGCCAGGCCCAGGCCCAGCGTGGCACCGGACCACAGGAGTGATTTTAAGAACTTGCGGCGATTCAATGGCACAGGTGTTGGACCTTGATGGGAACCGGATCGTTGAACAACGAATGACCCTTTTATGGCCGCGTCACTTCGAGGTAATCGCTCAGTCGGCGGACGTTCTTGATGAACACCTCTGTCTCGATGCGATCGCCGAACTCCCAGTCGCGCTGCTGGACATGGCCCCGGGTCACCCATCGGCCCTGGCTGTCGAGGGCGGCGATGATCTCTTTCACAGCTGGCGCGAGCGATTTGGCGGATGAGCGTCCGGCCTTGGAGGCCCTGGTTTGGCGCGCCTTCAGGATCGTTTCGCGACCGTCGCGTTTCAGCTTTTCGTAGAATGCAATGGCCTTTTCCACGCCATATGCACCGCTCCATGAGTAGTGTTTCTGGCGTTCCTCGCTGATGTCTTCGAGCCGGTAATGGATCTTCCCGTCGCGGTCGCCGAAGATTTGCTTGTTCGTCTTCAGTTCGTAGTAGCGCGCCCATTTGCCTGGCGCGAGGGCGCTCCGCTTGAACCACGTGACGGCTGCCGGGAGCGGCTGGAGGAATTTTTCGTCGCCGGTTTCGATGTAGAGGTCCATCAGGATATGCATCGCGCCGACACTTTCGCAGCCGGTGATCGCCGGCGGCTCGAACGCGCGCGCCCATGCCGGCTCCATTTGCCTGTTATACTGCTGCGCCCACGCCGGTTGCGGCTCGGGCATCTGGGCAAGGATGAGGAAACTGCCGCCCTTTTTGGCTGCGTCGAGGTATTCCTGTTTGCCGGTGCGATGAAAGGCGTCGAGCATTGTTTCAATACAGTCGCGCTGGGTGTTGTCGTTGAGCGTGTAGTGGAACCAATAGGGTTGCTTGGAATACTCGCGCGAATAGTTCTCGGGGAAGCGGGCCTTTGTCACGGGGCATTCGTCTGGCTTGTGAGGCTGGCCGTCCCAGCCTTGCGGCCATGCGCCGTTGGGATATTGGGCTTCGAGCATCTTCTTGAGACCGTAGTCGAGCGCGTCGCGGATGCGCGCGTCGCGCTCGTTGGGAGCGGCAGCGTTCTTGCCGTCCTCCTTGCTGGCCGCAACGACTGCAAGCAGGAAGCGGATCGCGCTCTGGGTGTTGTTGTCATCGAAGGTGGAGATGTTCTTCCGCTTTGTGACCTGTTTCGGCAAGAGTTTCCCTTTGTCGCTGCGCAGGAACATACGCTGGTTGTTCGGGTCGAAGTCTATCAAGTAGCCCCACCCACCTGATTCGAGCTGTCCGCGGGCGAGGGCATCGCCTGCGGCTTGGGCGGCGGCAAGGTAACGTGCGTCTTTCGTGGCCTCGTAAGCACGCAGGAACGCCATGCCAACCGACGGCGTGCCGGGCGGCTGGATCCAGATTTGCGTGGCGGTGGCTTTGACCTCGCCGGCGCGTTCCTTGAGATCGGTCGAATATTTCCAGAGATAGCCGCCCTCGGTGGAGATCGAACACATGTAGGCGGTGGCCTTTTCCAGCGCGGCGCGTGCCTGTTCGCGCAAGCCGCCATCGTCGCCCCAACCCGGGTGAATCGAGAACCCCAACAGTGCCAACATCGAAAGTCCGCATCGGATGGTGTTCATGCCTGCAAAGAATAGCAGGCCGGGGATGCAGTCCGCCAGCCGGCAATCGATGGTTTGCGCGGCGTTTGGCGCTTGACGCCGCGCCCGTGCACTCTTACTCAAGACGGAGCACAAGGAGAATGACATGACACAAGCTTCCAGCGAAACCAGCCGCTATAGCCAGTGGATGGCCTTTATCGCAGCGTTCTTGGGGTGGATGTTCGACGGCGTGGAGATGGGGTTGTTTCCGCTCGTGGCGACACCGGCCATCGAGGCGATGCTGGGTCCGGAGAATCTGGCCTACAAGATGCCATGGATTACCGGCATCACCGCGGCGTTTTTGATCGGCGCTGCGGCGGGCGGCATCATGTTCGGCTGGCTGGGCGACCGGATTGGCCGCGTGAAAGCGATGTCGCTGAGCGTGCTGACCTACTCGATCTTTTCGGGTGTGTGCGGTTTCTCGCAGACTCCCCTGGATCTCGGTTTGCTGCGATTCATGGCGGCCTTGGGCATGGGCGGTGAGTGGGCGTTGGGCGTGGCGCTCATCATGGAGGTCTGGCCGGCGGCTTCGCGGCCGACGCTGGCGGGATTCATTGGCGTGGCGTCGAACACGGGTTTCGTGCTCACGGGCCTGATGGGTTTGGGCTTGGCGCAAGTCATCGGCGATTTGGGCGGTATCCTGAAAGCCCTCCATGTGCCGGAGAATATTGCAAAGTCGTTGCTGGACCACAGTGGCTGGCGGTTGCTGATGTTCCTCGGCGCGACACCGGCGCTGCTGACATTGTTCATCCAGTTCTTTGTGCCGGAGTCGAAACGCTGGCAGCACAGCGCCGCCACGGCCACGCGGAAGAACAAGATCAGCGACATCTTCGAGCCGGGCATCGCGCGCATGACGATCCTGGGCACGATCCTCGGAGCACTCGTCCTGTTGGGCACGTGGGGTTCGGTGCAGATGATTCCAAACTGGGTCTCCAAACTCACCCCGGATCCGACCGCTCGCGCACTTTGCGTGATCTGGTGCGGCGCGGGCGCGATCGTCGCCACGCTGCTGGCGGCGTGGCTGGCCCAACTGACTTCGCGCCGCATGTCTTACTTTGTGTTTTCGACGTTGTCGTTGGTGTCCTGCCAGTACCTGTTCCGCGCCGACCTTGAATACGGCAACTATTTTCTGTTCTGGGTGACGATTGTGGGCGGCACGACGGCGAGCTTCTATGGCTGGCTGCCGTTGTATCTGCCGGAGTTGTTTCCCACACGTTGCCGCGCGACGGGCCAGGGGTTCGCCTACAACATCGCACGCTTGATCGCCGCCATTGGCACGATCATCACTGGCTTTGTGCTCAACATTGAAACGGCCTCCGGTTGGGCCAATCTCTGCGGCATGGTGAGCCTCGTGTATATCATCGGCATGGTGTTCATCTGGTTCTGCCCGGAAACCAAGGGCAAACCGCTGCCGGAGTAGGCAATCCGAAACGGGTCCCGCCCGCGTCTTCCTGCAAACGACAGCGGCACAGGCGAAATCACCTGTGCCGCTGTGCAAACCACTTTTGCTTCCGCTGTTCCCGCCACCTTGGGCGTATTCAGCGGACTGTTTTCGAATCAGCCGTCTTACTTGCCATGCAGCGCTTCGTAAACATGGCCGACCATCGCGGCGGACGGCGTGAGTGTCTTTGCGCCACCCTTCCATTTCGCCGGGCACGCCTCGTCGGGGTGCTTCTGGAGGTAAGCGTTCGCCTCCATCTTGCGCGCCAACTCGTCCATGTTGCGGCCGCAGTTGAAGAAATTCACCTCGGCCGACGCGAGCTTGCCTTCGGGGCTGATGATGAACGTGCCGCGCAACGCGAGGCCGGAGCCACAGTCATACACGCCGAACAGCTTCGACACCTTGCCCGTCGGGTCGGCGCCCATCGGGTATTGGACGTTCTCCATCAGCTTCTCGGAGTTCCTCCAAGCCAGATGCGAGAACTTCGTGTCGGTCGAGACCGAAATGACCTCCGCGCCGAGTTTTTTCAGTGCCGCGTACTTGTCGGCCAGATCGGCCAGCTCCGTCGGGCAGACGAATGTGAAGTCCGCCGGATAGAACACGAGGATCGTCCACTTTTTCGCCTTCTTCAGCTCTGCCAGCGAGATCTTCCCAAAACCGCCCTCGGCTGGATCATAGGTTTCCATTTCAAAATCCGGAACCAGGGCGCCAACCTTAACTACTTGTTCACAACAACCTTCGCTCATTGTGTATTAGCCTCCAATCGCTATTCTCAGTTTGAACTACCCAGCACCGTCTTCGTTCGCAACGGTGTGCGGAAACAAAACACAGTTCGGCGGAAAGTCAACGGCTGGCTTCCGCACCCGGCGCGCGACGGCCGGATTCTGCATCTGGAGAATGCGCAATCACTCCCGCAACGGCCGGCCTTCGGCATCCGTTGTGATGGCTGCGTCGGCCAGGATACAGATGCCCTCGATGAATCCCCAAATCTGGCCCACCCCACACGTCAGAAAGGTCACCAGAATCTGGGCGACGCCGATGGCAACGTAGCCGAGATAGAAGCGGTGGACGCCCAGCCCGCCAAGGAAGATGCCGAGCACGCCCGCTGCGATCTTCGACTTGTCTTGCGGGTAGGCCGGATGGATCACCCCGGCCATCACTGGCGGCGAACCGGTTGCGACACCGCCGAACTCGGGAAACGTGGCCAGCGGCTTCCACCTCCCACCTTCCCCGCGCAAACGCGCCCGCGACGG
>CAZGGF010000136.1:0-17109 GCA_964524715.1 uncultured Verrucomicrobiota bacterium
GCTCCACCACCCGCAGGGCGCTCCCCCGCAAGGAGGGGGATTGACAGAGAAAGTAAACTGTCCAACAAACACGAAAGCCTGAGTCAATCATTCCTGCCTACTCAGTGCCCTTCGGTGTCATTTATCCATGAGGCAACGGGCTGATTTCCCGGCGGGTCATCCGCATTCCGCCATCTGTGTTGCTATGGACACGCGCCAGTTCGGCCACGGACGCGTTTCGCGCGTCATGCCCGGATGGAGAGGCGATACTGCCGCGGCGCCATGCCGGCGTACTTGCGGAAAACGCGGTTGAAATGCGGGATGGATTGGAACCCGGATGCGAACGCCACTTCGCTGACACGCGCGTGCGGATTCGCCAGCAGGTTTTTTGCCTTCTCGATTCGGACTCGGGAGACGTATTCGGTGAAGGTCATGCCGGTGGCCTTCTTGAACATCTTGCAGAAGTAGAACGCGCTCAGATGCACATGTTCAGCCGCGCCACGCATCGTTACGCGGTCGGCGGAGCGATCCTTGACGTATTCCTTGGCGCGCGCCACGGGCACCGGCTCGTCGTGGCGTGCGGCGATAATGCAGCGGCTGCCAAATTCCGCCAGATGATGCGCAAACAACGTCAAGAGCCGGGTCATCGCCCGGAACTGCTCTTCGGTCACCACACGCGTGTGGAAGTAAGCCTCCTCAAGCTGACGCAAGTCCGTGTCCAGTCCCCACGCGACCAGTTTCGCCGTCAGGTTGTTGAAGTCTTGTTTGGTGGGTTGGCGGCGAAACACCTGTGCGCTCAGCAACGTGGCAATATGCTGGCCTCCGATGACCACCGGCACCGCCACGTCCGTCAATCCGGCAAAACAGCGCACGTGTTGGGGCGCGAGCTTCTTGCCGAGCTTCTTCATGATTTCCTGCTGCGCTTTCAGGCACGCCTCGCAGCCGCCCGCCAGGCGCGAGATTTGTGCGCAGAAAGGATTCTCACCGGAGCCGAGGCTGTGCCGCTTGTCCGGCACGCCTTCCGGCACCAGTTTCAGAGGAAGACCGATCGCGTCGCGAAACGCCTCCTCATACTCGCGCACGATTCTCGATTGCGCGAGCGCTTCAAACGCAGCTGATTTCACACGACCAGCTTACGTCAGGAAACGGGTCTTCTCAAGCTGCGGCGTGATAAAACACACCACCACCGTGATCGGTGCGAAAAAGCGCCGATTTTCCCGTTATCTGGCGTATGCAGAGGTTTCCGCTGCGCCTCAAACCGCCATGATCGCTGCGATGGCAGAGACCTTGACGATGTCGTCGGCGGAGCAACCGCGGGAGAGATCATGCGCCGGCTTGGCCATGCCCTGCACCTGCGGGCCGAGAGCTTGAGCGCCGCCAAGGCGTTCGGTGATCTTGTAGGAGATATTGCCGGCGTCCAGGTCCGGGAAGATGAGCACATTGGCCTTGCCAGCCACAGACGAGCCCTTGGCCTTGCGTTCACCGATGCTCGGGATGACGGCGGCGTCGAACTGCATTTCGCCGTCGATGCACAGCTTCGGATCCATCTGCTTCGCCAGTTGCAGCGCCTTGATCACCTTCTCCGTATCGGAGGACTTGGCAGAACCCTTGGTGGAGTAGGAGAGCATGGCCACGCGTGGTTCCGTGCCGACCAGTTGCTTCCACGAGCGCGCGGAGGCAATCGCGATGTCGGCCAGTTGCTCGGCCGTGGGCATCTCCACCATCCCGCAGTCGGCGTAGATCATCACGCCGTTCTCACCGAACTTCGGGTTGGGGTGAATCATGATGAAGAAGGAGGAGACCGTCTTCAGTCCGGGCATGGCCTTGATGATCTGCAGCGCGGGCCGGAGGTTGTCGCCGGTGGTGTGCGTGGCGCCGGCTACGTAGCCGTCCACAATGCCTTCCTTGAGGAGCATCGTGCCGAAGTAGAGGTAGTCCTTGATGAGTTGCTTCGCTTGGTCGAGCGTCAACCCCTTGGCCTTGCGGTAGCCGTAGAGCTTCTCGGCGAGGGGAGCCGACAGCTTCTCGTCCAGCGGATTCATGATCTCGCAGCCGGAAATATCAGTGCCCCATTTCTTCGCGTCGGCCTTGACCTGATCCGGCACGCCCACGAGCACCACACGACAGATTTGTTCTTTGGCCAGCGTGGCTGCGGCCTGGAGCGTCCGCTCGTCTTCGGTTTCCGGCAGAACGACTTTTTTGTTCAGTTTCTTCGCACGTACGAGGAGTTCTTCAGCAAAGCCCATGGTTTTTTCCTTATGAAAAGAGAGTTGATTGATTCAGTTGATGTTAATTGAGAGGTTGAAGTTCGATTTTACGCAGGCTTGCAGAGGCGCACCGTCTCCTCTGCGATGACCAGTTCTTCATCCGTGGGGATGACGTAAACGCGGGCCGAACGGCCGTCGCAGGAAATCAGGGATTCCTTGCCGCTGCCCTGCTTGTTCCGCTGCGGATCCAACTCGACGCCGAGGAATTCCAGGTTCTGGCAGGTTTCCGCGCGCACCTGCGCAGCGTTTTCGCCGATGCCGCCCGTGAAGGCCAGCACATCCAGGCCGCCCAGCGCGGCTGCATACCCGCCGATGTACTTTCTAAGACGGTAGCAGAACACATCCACCGCCAGGCGCGCCAAGGGATTGGTGGCGGCGTTCTCGAGCAGGACGCGCATGTCGTTGGACAAGCCCCCGGAGAGCCCCAACAAACCGGACTTCTTCTGGAGGAGGTTGGTCACGTCCTTGACGGCGATTCCCTGGTCCACCAGATAGAACGGCAGCGAGGCGTCAATATCGCCGGGTCGCGTGCCCATCACCAACCCGCCCAACGGAGTGAAGCCCATCGAGGTGTCGATGACCTTGCCGTCCTTGATCGCGGTGATGGAACAGCCGTTGCCCAGATGCGCCGTGATGATCTTGGAGGGGGCATTGTCCAGACCGGCGATGGTACGCGCGCGGGCGTGCACGTAACGATGACTGGTCCCGTGGAAACCGTAACGCCGGATTTGGTACTTCTTGTAGAGCTCGCGGGGCAGGGGATACGTGTAGGCCACCGGCGGCATCGTCTGATGGAAAGCGGTGTCAAAAACGGCCACTTGCGGCACGCCGGGCAGAATCTCGCGGCAGGCCAGAATGCCCTTCAAGTTGGGCGGATTGTGGAGCGGCGCCAGTGCGCTCAATTCGTCGATGGTCTTGATGGCCTTGTCGTCCACCAGCACCGAGTCGGAATACGCCTCGCCGCCATGCACAACCCGGTGACCGACCGCCTTGATGTCCGCAAGCGATTTGAGGATGTTCAGCTCGGGACTGGTCAGCAAATGGACCATCTGGTTCAGGGCGACCACGTGATTGGCCAGCTCCTGCTTGCGGCTGATCTTCTGGCCGTTGACGGTCAAGTGCATGGCGCTATGGGGCTCGCCGATGCTTTCAATCAAGCCTTTGCACAACACCTTCTCTCCATCGGTCTGGCGCACCTGGAACTTGATGGATGAGGAACCACTGTTGAGAACGAGAATAATCATGGGAAACCAATCATGGATGCCGCCCGGCCACGGTTTTGGAGGACAAGCCAACAGCTCCGCGTTCTCGCGGAGAAAACCGACTGTTGCAACGTGTGATCCGAACGAAACTTAACATTTGTTTTGAGTGTGCGAAGGCGGCCAAAATTGGTCAAACCAATTCGTGACCGCTCACGGACGCAACGGCGTCGGGGGCTCAACCGTCGCCCTCCGGCGCATGCCGCCAGCGCACGACCTGCGCAAACGCACCTTGCGGACCACCGTTAGCCCGGCTGAAGACGCGTCCAGAGCCTTCAGCAGTGCGTAAAAACGACCATCTCCATCCTAGACAGTTGATAGTCCGCCGCAACCAAAAAAACCCCGCAAAATTTGAAGAATTTGCTTCCGCTGTTGCATTCGCGGGTTCGATCTGTATTATCTTCGCGATTTTTCGCCGCGACGGTAGCGGCACCCCGCAGGCGGGGTAGCCAAGTGGTAAGGCAGGAGTCTGCAAAACTCTTATGCGTCGGTTCAATTCCGACCCCCGCCTCCAATCTCAGCCCGCGTGACTGGAAACAGTTACGCGGGTTTTTGCTTTTGGGGCCGAAATCAGACCACTCGCCGTTGTGATTCCGAAAGTGATGCCGCGAGACCGGAGGGGAAATGGTCGTGGCATGTCTTGGTGAGATAGTGTGGGATAGCGAAGTTTCCGCTGAATCGTTCTGTTGACACACCCGTTGTTCTTTCGTTTCCGTTGCCTGTGGTGTCTCCTGTCTTGGTGGTTGATGTTGTTGTTTCCGCTCACATCAATACCCAGAAGGAGACGCCTCCTTCAAAGTGCGGAAGATTCCCTGCCTTATCAACACATCGGCTCCTGCCGAAAAAATCCCCCTCTCATCCCGCGATATCACCTGCGGTATCACAAATGAGCAGTGCTGGAACTTGGCCCAAGACTGTTACGTCAACTTCTCCGTCATCAGTCATGGCATTTGTTTTGAACTGTCAACCTCCCTATCAGCGCATAAAGTCTCAGGGTGTATGCCCTGGACGACGCGATGAGCACGGCGACTACGCTCATAACCAGCAGAACCAGACCCGCCTTGCGACCTGCAATAATAGCAACGCAGACATCAGTCATTAATCCAACTCCGCCTACTGCAAACAAGACTGTCGTCAGTTTCCTCTGCAGTTGCAGATTGGTTCGCTCAATCGTGTCAAGCAACCGACTGTCATCTTCAGGCCTGTCCCATAATATGTAGCCAATCTTGTTCAGTGATTTCATTGGTTTTCTCCGCGTTACTCATCAATTTCCTTCCAGCGGAATGAGATGTTGCACATGCGCCGCACTACGAATCCGTCCCCAATCATCTCGACCACCACCCAAGCCCAGCAGTTGGCCGACATTTCCCATTTGATGTGTCATTCACGGCTGAACGAACTATTGCTTGTGGTTTTCGTGAGTCTCTCCCGACCGCACAAATTGACAAGCCATTTTGCAGCCCTGAAAGCTTGTTGCTCGACGTCTCCCAGCCAGCCCTTGAGACGAAGACAGAGACAATTCACCCGTGGTGATCGATGGTTTCATGCGCATCCTGTCGCTTTCCATTCAACCACCTGCCACTGCGAGCAGTCTCAAGCGTTTGATGGCCCAGTTGGGTTTTAAGTGGCCATTCTGACCTGAGCCGGCGGTAAAAAACCTGGTTCTTGTAGGCTTGGTTAGGCGGGAGCGCGCTGGAACATATCCATTCTGAGACCAAACGCTTGCTACCGCTTGTCCTTCGGCATGTGTTGTTCAAGACCAGATTCTTTGAAAACCGTGCTAATGACTGCCGAATCCGAGTTGAGCCGTTCTTGAATCAGTTTACACTTTTCCTGCCAAGTGGCGGCGTTGGTGGCTGAGATGTTGAGGACTGACAGCATTTGCGACAAAGCCTGTTCACGGAGACCCTGCTCAACATTGTCCTTCCCAATTTTTGACAGAAGTTTTCGGAGTTCGGCATTCGTCAGGCCTAGATAGTCGCAGATGTCAGACGGATACCCAGTTTGTTTCGGATCTCCAAAACAGCGGGCAAGCTCCGGGAGTTGTACATACGATTCAAGGTTGCTCATCAAGAATTCCGGGCGGAATCCCCGCCACAATTCTTCAGCCTCTTTGGAATATGGATTGAGCTGAGACATTGCGGCTCCAACCTTCTTTAGTTGATCACCAAGCCGTTCGAGTTGTTTATACGGAAGAAGCTCAGCGCGATCGCGTCGTGGCAAGTAAACAAAAATTGAGTGGCCTGCTTGATCATCCAGTCCACTCACAAAGTGCCCATAGAGTTGAAGACCCCGGCTTCCGAAACTGGTGTGCCACTTGCGCATCACAAACCAGTCGTGGCGAGTGGAAACATCAACCTCCACATCTGTGTAGTTTGAGTCCGAACGCACATGTCCGTTAATGGAGTCTCCGCCATTCAGCCGGAATCTAATGCAACCAGAAGCATCTGAAGTCAGTGTCTGCGTCTTCTTGTCGCGCTCGCTCGTGTAAGTAAACGTGGCGCCTGGAATGGGTTGCTTTTGGACTGACATGACATGCAGGGTGATCGTGGTTGCCTGATCGCATTGGACATCCTGCGGTGCTTTCGGCTTTTGCGGCTGCATGTTCTCCATCAAGGACTTCATTTTCTCCCCCAGTGGCTGGGTGAACTCCTCTTTGCTACGATAGCATTTGCAACCTGCGGGAGGCAGAAACAGCGATCTATCAGATGGTTGAAGTTTGATATCGTTGAACTGGCAGACGAAAACGCCTGAACCGGTTGAGCGCTCGATCCTGATAGGCAGATTGCCCAAATCAGACGCTTCCCAGACGGTGATATCGATCCAGACGAAACGCCTTTTTCCCGGACCTTGCTCCAAACTCAGCGTGACTTGGTATTTCACACATGGATGTCCGGCTATTGTTTCACGGCCCAATTCGTTCTTTTCAACTTTCGCTTCCTGAGAAAACCTGCGGGGCAGACACCATTCTCTCTCGTAAAACGCGTCTACCGCATGAAAGATCGTGTAGTGTTGGTGTTGATCGGGGAGAACAATCTCCGTGGCACATGCTCGCGGATCCCCCGCAGTAAGTTTTAACTCTGTCTCCATGTCCGCGGTCATGTTGTAATATTTGCGGCCGCCGCTCCCCATGATCAACTTCTGCAGTTGCCCCTTGGCCAGGTTGTGCTCGAACCGGAACTGCCCGTGCCGGAAGGCGTAGCGTTGCCAGTGGTCGTCCACCGAAACACCATTGGCGAACTTGGCGGTGTGGGTGACGTTGGCCGTAAAGGCGAAGTTGGTGCCCAACGCCAAGCGCAGTGGCAAAAGGTTGTCACCGTTCATGGAGGGCGCAGGCGACTCCAGAGATCCGGCGATCAACCCAAGAACCTGCATTTGTTTCACATCCTCATATTTCGGCATTATCGGCATCGTTGATCTTCGGAGCGGGTAGCCCGAAGGCACTGAGAAAAGTGGTTCGGGGGGAGGTGCAAAACTAATTCTCTTAACCTCAGTGACAGCAAGTCCCTTGTTAGGTTCCGTGGTTTCATGTCGGATTACCATGCCACCCAAGTCGGTGGCTTCCCACACCGTTGCTTCGGCTATGGGCTCGCCATTTACACTGATCGTGACCCGCTGTTTCACACACGGATGGCCGTTCACCGTTTCAGTACCGATTGTCTCTTTTTTGCTCGTCGGCTGTGGCCTGCCTTGACTCCACTGCGAATAACCTTCGGTTTCATCCGAATAGGTGCCCCACTCTGGTTGAATCTCATAGTGCTTGCTGGTTTGAGCCTGGAAGATGTGTATGGTTCGAATGAGAGTGCTGGCCTTCATGATTCGTTCCAGGTCCCTTTTATCGAACCCAGTGGGGACCAAATCGGCCGGCAAGTCGTTGGTGACGTAGCTCATGGTACGATAGGAACCCTTGAGGAATGCAACGTCCTCCATCCTGCACGCGATGACCTTGCCAGCCTGATCCTGCTCAACAGTGATATGAGTTGCGCTGAATGTCACGTTGGTGCCTGTCATGGCGTGTGGGCGTTCCGCAGCTTGAGATTGGGCGGCCAACGGGAATAAGCACGTAAACAACAAAATGCCGTACATGGAATTGAGCTTCTTGATGGTCATAGCCCTTGTGTTTCCACCTTGAACCCACCGCCAACCCAGCTTTTGCGCTACCTGTTACAGATAGGAATCCTGATCCTGCCCGCCTTCATGTTGATCGATGGCTTCATACGCATCCTGTCGCTTTCAATTCAACCACCTGTCACTGCGAGCAGTCTCAAGCGGTTGATTGCCGGAAGGACAGGTCAAAACACTCTCAGGCAGCCCGGCGGCGACGGCCGGCCGACTGCATCAAGAGCACACCACCCAATCCGAAGTAGGCAAAGGACGACGGCTCGGGAACGGAAGGAACGCTGTCCCAGAAGGACACGTTGTCGATAGCACCCGCGAAGCGGGTCAGCGTATTGCCGCTCTCAAGCTGTATGCGAAGAAGACCGCTCCCATCGCCCGTGTAGGAGAAATATTCCCTGCTGAATGTTTGCTCGCCGGCCCAAGCGCCTGGCGTCACATCGTTGGAGACGAGGACGGTGTCATCCTCCCGGAGCAAACTGAAACGGAAGGTATCTCCGGCTTGCGTTGCCTGACTGGGATCAGAGTACACAGTCGGACCGAGATCGTAACTGACGTAGTAGGTGACATCGAGGTCGTTGGCGGCAAACCCGGAGTTCAAGGTGATCACGTTGTCGCCGTAAATCATGACGGCGTAGTTGCCGGCGCCGCCCCAATCCGAGCCGCTGAGTTGAATGGCGTGGATCGCATTAAAACCCGACGCATCCCAACTTCCGAATGTGGCGCCGTAAACCAAACGGTTTCCGGTCTGGTATTGTGTTGTGGAAATTGAAGCGCTCGTGATGTCGTCGAAATCGTAAGAGGCAAGAACATCCGCCTTCGCTGGGGTTCCGGAAATGGAAGCGACGAAGAACGCGAAGAGGGTGAGCCAAAGGCTCTTGGATACCTGCACGGTTTTCACTGGTTCCAGTAAGTGTCCTTGGGACGATGCGCCGGGAGAATCTAAGACACGCCACAACCCTGTTGTCAATGAATCTAGCCACCAAACTGATGCCATGGACAACAGGTCAAATGGGGAATCTCCGCGCCATGTGTTGAGCCTCTGTTGATGCTGTCGTGATCCAGTCAGATTCGGCTTGAATACGCCTCCGAGAATGCTAGGCATTCATGCATGAGCACGCCGCGCCTCTTCCGTTACGGCACGTTTCAACGTCCTACGGCCTTTCCATCGAGCGGCCTGTCGCGCCAGCGGTTCCTGCATGCCACTGCGGCCACGACTGTTGTCACACCGTTGATCATGAGTTCCGGCCCGCGTGCTACGTCACCGAATGGCAAGCTGCAGCACGCCTGCATCGGTGGCGAGATGGCCGAGCCGCACTTTGTGCAGACCGGCCGGATGCCTGGAGGTCTATAAACTGCCTGCGCCTCTATGAATCGAGTTCTGCAAGACATTCTCAGCACACGACAAGTACGCACTGTAGATGGAAAGAGCTGCGATCTGCATTCCCATGCTCCTCCGGCAGTAGGTGAGATGCTGCAACGTCTCATCAAGGAACTGAGGCCTGTTGTGAGTCTTGAGGTTGGCCTTGCCTATGGCATTTCGGCTCTTTACATCTGCGAGGCGTTGCAAGAAGTCGGTGCGAAGCGACACATTGTAATCGACCCGAATCAGCAGAACCACTGGCAGAACATCGGCCTCCACAACATTCAAGCCGCGGGCTATGCGGATTTGGCTGAGCATATCAGCCATGGTTCTGAACTGGCCCTGCCTCAACTTCTTCGCGATCGTGTCGAGATCGAATTCGCGTTCATTGATGGCTACCACATCTATGATCAGACGCTCGTCGAGTTTTACTACATTGACCGGTTATTGAAGCCTGGGGGAATCGTGGTCTTCGACGACGCCGACTGGCCGAGTGTCCGCAAGGTCTGCCGGTATGTCGCCACCAATCGCGCCTACTCGGTCCATCGGTGTCTGGAACACAAAAGCCGCGCGCGGTGTCTGCCGCCCAAGAGCACGTTCTCGGGCCAAGTCGTAAAACACCTGCCGCTACTGGATCGTTTTCTGAAACCCGAATGGGCAAATCCGGACTCAGGTTTGGGACTCCTGCCCAAGAGCCGCTGTGTTGCTTTCAAGAAGACAGGCCCGGATGACAGGCATTGGGAGTTTCATCGGGAGTTCTGAAAGACAACACAACGACACCACGATCGGGATCTTTCGGTTTGAAACGCAGACTCCGCGCCCGACCAATCGGCAAACCGTTTATTGAAGCGGAGAAGCCATGTATTCCAAAACGACACGAATGAGGAAGGTGCATACATGTTTGAATTATTGAAGCCTACATGGATTCGGGCTTCGTTCACGAATGACGCCCTGACCTTCACCGCTGAAAAGAGTACAAGAACTGTCTCATTCCCGTATTGCAAGCATCCAGAAGTTTTTGGCCATCCGCGATTTCTTATGACTGACCTTGATAAGAGCGACGCGATTGTGCGAAGCGCGCTGCGTCAATTGACAAGCCCGAGGACGTTCCTTGCCCCGCGAGTTAGTGTCAGCTTCGATCGTCCTGTTCATGGGGGCATCACCGAGATGGATAAAAGGGAAATTGCGGATATCTTCACACATGCCGGAGCCTGCAAAGTGATTTTTAACACTGTGCAATGACATCGCTGGCGCCACATATTTCCGATCCTGAATAATCCAGCAACTCCGCAACCTTATCCACTGCCGTCCGATCCAGCTGGCGAAAGTGTCATCACAGGGGAGGTCGGTGATGCGAGGCAAAAGCGCGTGGTTGTTCGCTGACAGTGCTGAGGTTCTGTTGGTGTGGCTGGATTCTGATGCCGAAAGTGACACCGCGAAGGGGGTAAATGACAGGCAGGTGGTTGTGAAGAAGCGGGGCGTCTGGTGTGCTGACTTCGCGCAGCGCGCATGTTCACCCTGACCCACTCAGTCTTGTGGTGGTCTTTCGTGGGCGAACAGAATCTTGTAAACCTCGCGCTGATGCAGTGGCACGTTGCAGAAGGGACTGTAGATCACAACGAGCCAGTCGCGATTTGCCTGTGGGTCAAGGCGGCAGAAGACACAACCCCACGGGAACTCCTGCTGACCGTGCAGGTCGGAAACGATAACTCCCTCATGAAAAACGTGCCGCTCGGAATCTTCCGGCGTGGCGGCATCGTAAAAAGAATGAGCGTGGCTCAGGTACACCGCTTCAATTCGCTGTCCCGGTCCTGTGGAAACCTCGACGGTGAATTGTCCGAAGCTTGATGGGTGTTCGCCAAGGCAATGCTGATTCCATCCCCGAACGGGCAAAGCGCGAGAGGGGACTGGTTGGAACGGCGTCACCATCAACGGTTGAATCAGTGAATGAGCCGCAATCCGAAGAC
Source organism: uncultured Verrucomicrobiota bacterium (assembly GCA_964524715.1). Taxonomy (GTDB): domain Bacteria; phylum Verrucomicrobiota; class Verrucomicrobiia; order CAIQCK01; family CAIQCK01; genus CAIQCK01. The sequence continues at coordinate 10,952 of CAZGGF010000136.1, forward strand.
CATCGGTGAATCCAACTTCTCCCGTGCTTGGAATGATCACCCATTCATTCTCTCTCGAATGCCCGATACAATCAAGACAGCGTCATTGGTCCATGTTGCACATCATCGCCGGCAGTTCTCGTGAGCGCGTGACCAAGAAGTTTCACCGCATGCTACTGGATTGACGGCATAATGCCCTATGGCCTTGGGGCTTGATTGGGAACCCATTCGTTATCTTCGGAAAAGATCGTCGCGAAATAGTCGTATTCCCATTTGGGTAATGCCTTGCGACCCGGGCTGCCAACACGATCACTGGCAAACCACTTTTCTGTCGCCCAAGCAAAATACTCGCGAGCGACCTTAGGATTGTAGTTTGGCATGTTCCTGGAAAAGAGCTTGTCGCTGCGCGATTCCAATTTCAAAGTATGTTCAATGGCATGTCCGAATTCGTGAACGGGTGTATTCCAGCCTCGATAGACAGGTGGGGAATTGGGCCTGATTGTGTCCACCGCTTTTGCACAAACCAGGACTTCATTAAATAGACTGAATCCCCGCCCTCCGGTGTTTCGGTGTCCTGGAACAGCTCCAATCTGTGTCAGATCCGGATCAGCATCCGTGATGAGAAAAGCTTGATGCCCAACGAATTTACGCCGGTCTTCATCCCGCTTCAGAGCGGCAACCATATTGTGGATCAAAGCATAGGACTCCCGCATCATCCATTCGCTGACCGTTGCCGTTCCGAAGACGTGGATTTTGAACTCCTGGATCTGCAAGTATTGAGTGGGCTTGTAGAAAAGCCAAATGGTTTGGACGCCAGCAGGAGGCTTCTCAATCCTGGGCACGCTTCGTGGCCCATTCTCTTGAGTTCCCTGTCGGCTTGAACCGTCTGACTGGCTATTGGCCGTCAAAACGAGATTCGGGAGGACGAGGCTGATTGCTCCCAAGACGACTGCACCAATGGCGACAGTATGTGGCTTCATTTCCCTGTTCTCTTCGTTATCTACTGTCAAAGCCGCGCTGACCTGCGCATCCAAAGTGTTGCGCTGGCTCGATCGTTGCCGTGGCTGTGTTCATGGGTAGTCTACGCGTCATTATTGTTCGGCGCAAACCCGACACTATCGTGAACATCCCCTGCGCGAATCGCTCTCAGCTTTCAACACTGCACTGCTTCGCTGTTGTCCTAAAACTGCGACTCCCCGCCTCCAGTCTCAGCCCGCGTGGCTGGAAACAAGTGCGCGGGGTTTTCTTCTGTTGTCAAACGCGGGCGGATCTTGCCGGAGAACTGCCGCCGCACTGTAAGGAATATGACCGAAGAGTTTCCTTTTGCAGACTTACCGACGTTGGCGGCGGGCGAAGCCGAACATGGCCAATCCGCTGAAGCCGAAAAGCACCACCGTCGAAGGTTCAGGAACGGTTTCAACCGAGAGGGAGAATACCGTGCCGTAACCGTTCTCTCCACCGCTCCGCGTCATTCCGTAGAGTGTCGAGCCGACCTGCGTCAACGGGCTGTAGGGAGAGCTTCCGTTGGTCCCGTTGAAATTCGCCAGCACCGTGATCGTGCCGCCGGTGACCGGCACCGAGAACACCGCGCCGTCATTGTACGCTCCACCAGCCGCCGTCGTGCCATAGAGCGTCGAGCCGATCAGTATCACGGAGCTTTCGGGAGAAGCTCCATTGGTCCCGCTGAAACTCGCCAGTACCGTGGGTGTACCGCCGGTGACCGCCAACGAAAACACCGTGCCGTTGCCGCCGCCACCACCTACCGTTGTGCCATAGAGCGTCGAGCCGTCTTGCGACAACACCAGCGGCCCTTGGGGAGAGCTTCCGTTGGCTCCATCGAAATTGGCCAGTACCGTGAACGTGTCGTCGGTTAACGAATACTTGAACACTGTGCCATCATCGTAAGTGCCTCCCCAAGACGTCGTGCCGTAGAGCGTCAATCCATCCTGCGACAACGTCACCGTGCTTTGGGGATAGGACCCGCTACTGCCGTTGAAATTCGCCAGTACCGAAGGCGTGCCGCCGGTCACCGGCACCGAGAACAATGTGCCAACATTGCCACTGCCGCCCGACTGGGCCGTGCCGTAGAACGTCAAACCGTCCTGCGACAAGGTCGGCGTGCTGTAGATCCAATGCCCATTATTCCCGTCAAGGCTCGCCAGCACCGTCGGCGTGCCGCCGGTCACCGGCACCGAGAACAACGAGCCATGACCGCCACCGCCCGACGTCGTGCCATAGAACGTCGAGCCGATCTGCGTCAGGGCACCGAAGCCGGGATAGGCGGTGCTGCCGTCGAAATTCACCAGCACCGTGGGCGTGCCGCCAGTGATCGGCAGCGAGAATAAAGTGCCAACACCGGAACTGCCGCCCTGCGAGGTCATGCCGTACAAGGTCGAACCAACCAGCGTCAGCGTGGACTGGGGGTAGGATCCGTCGGTCCCATCGAAACTGGCGAGGGTGTTGATTTGTTCCGCACGACCGATCGTTGCGCACGCTAACAAGCCAAGACCGGCGATCATTGCAGACTGAAATTTGATTTTCACAAAAAACACTGTTGCTTGGGACCGGACTTACCTTCTTGAGCCACTCGGAAACTAGTTTGTAGCTGTGGCTGATGTTGCCTGATGGTTTTGATTCTGTCCATCCCCAGCTTCGGTCGGGCTGCCCCCCCCTGCCCGAGCAGGGATGGACAAAATGCATGCGATCAGTCAACATCAGCCCCGGGTGCTGACCAATTTTTTAAGTGAATCGAAAAATGGATCCGGCCATATGTGGCCGGACTACTGGTGCGTCTATGTTTTCCCCCTTGTCGTTCCCAAAGTCCCTCCCGATTTCCTGGTTTCTGGCGTTGTTCGCGGTTTTTCTCGCTGCCTGTGGGCGTCCTCATGAGCCAGGTGTCGAAAACGGCGTTCGGCTCGTCATCAACAGCCGGGAATTGCTGCCGACCAGCACGTTCGAGCTGAGGTTCGATGACGCGGTCATCGCCGCCAGCGACGTTGGCTTGCCGGCGCGAGAGTCGCCGCTGATCATCACGCCACCGCTGGCGGGCAAGTTCGTCTGGCTGAGCCAACACAGCGGCGTATTCACTCCCACCGAGCCGACTGCGCTTGGGACGGCATACCGCTTCATGCTGCGGCGTGGCCTCCAACGCGCCGATCATCAGCCACTGTCGGCGCGGCTTGACCGCACGCTGGACACGCCGCCGTTTGCGATGACGGCGTTTTCTCCGCGCCGTTTCAACCGCACCAACGCACCGTCGCGCGTCGAGATACAGCTCAGTTTCAATGCCGATGTGAGCGATGCCGACGTTGCCCCCTTCATGGAATTCCGTGATGGGAGGGGACGGGCCGTGCAGGCTGTGGTTCGTCAGGCGGCCGCAGACGATTACATGTCGCTCTATGAGTGGGACAATGTGTTCGAGGGCACATGGAAGCAGCGCTTTCCTGCTGCGCGATCAAAGACGGCTTCATCCCACGGCAGGCACGAAAGACGCGCCGTCGAACAAGATGCTGCACCCAAACCGAACTGCGTCGTTGTCAAACCGATCAGCCCGCTGCCTGTCGGCGAGAACTGGCGGCTTGTTCTGGCCAAAGGACTGCCGGCAACTGAAACCCCACTCCGCCTCGGGGCATCCGTCGAAGTCCCCATTGGCACGGTGCGGCCGTTCATCGTTCGAGGCGCGTGGAGCGACAACGTGATCGGCGACGGCAAAACCGTCTCCATCGAATTCTCGAAGGACATTGCACCGGCCGTCACCAGCTCCAATTTTACGAACTGGGTTACGGTCGTCCCCACGCCCGCCGATCTCGATGCGGTCGTTCATGGCAATCGGCTGGAGTTGAGCGGCAGTTTCTCGCTCACCAACAATCATACGGTGTTGGTAAAGGCAGGCCTTCCGGCAGACGGGGCGTTTACACTCGCTGCAACCTGGCAGACCAACGTGAGCTTCGAGCCAATCCCCCCGCGGCTCTATTTTCCCGCGTTCACAACTGATCAGCTTAGCGTGGGCAGGCGGCAGTTCGATCTGGTCGCCATCAATGCCCCTTTTGTGAATGTCCGCGCGAAGCTGCTGGATGCTGGCACGCTTGTCCACGCGCTGCGCGGTTACCGGAGTTATTTCAAGCATGCAAATGATTCGGATTGCAAACTGGAGCCGTATTCCGAAGTGGACTTCAATGTCATTCCCGGCAGGACGATCTTCACAAACACTCTTCACATCGACAAGCCGATCGATGTCGTTGAACGGCTCAAACTGAATTGGTCCGACGTGCTCCGCGACCGCAAACAAGGCGCGGTATTCATCGCCGCGGAAATTGACACGAATGCAAGCGGCGCGACTCAGCGAATCGGCTCACAAGCGCTGGTGCAGATCACTGACCTCGGCTTTCTCTGGAAACGCGAACAGGGCGCGCTGTGCGTCTATGTTTTCTCGTATGCCACCGGCAAGCCGGTTCCCGGCGCATCCGTGCGGCTCTTGACCGATGAGAACGAGACGCTGAAGGAGCAAGTTACGGATGCGGGCGGGGTTGCCATGCTGCCACAACCTGAGAAGGCAAGCTGGATCATGGTCCAGCACAAGGATGACTTGCATGCGCTGGAACTCGACGACAGCAGTACGGACATCCGCCTTTGGAGATTTCGCATTCCGCTGGCCTGGGAATCCGGTGATGAGACCTCCAAACGCTCACTGCTGCTCTTCAGCGACCGGCCGGTTTATCGGCCGGGCGAGTCTCTGCTGTTGAAAGCCATCGCGCGCGACTGGGTTGATGGCCGGCTCTCCGTGCCCAAGCCGGGCCCTGCCAGGGTGCAGGTTCTGGATGCTCGCGACCAGTGCTTCTACGAAACCAACCTCACGTTTTCCACGCTGGGATCGGTTGACGTCGCGGTGCCGTTGCCAGCCGGCCCGCTCGGTGGTTATCGTGTTGAGTTGACCAGCGGCGAATGCAGCGCAACGCACCCGTTCCGCGTGGAAGATTACCAGCCCAACGCGTTCGAACTCGTCGTGGGGGCGAAGCCTTCCTACGCGGCGGGCGACGCCTTGCAGGTGCCTGTGACTGCAAAATACTTCATGGGCAAGCCGCTCTCGCGAGCGAAGCTCTCGTGGTCGATTGCTGCCAGCGACACTGGTTTCGAACCAAAGGGCTTTGATGATTTCGTGTTTTGCGCGCACGGCGATGAGGCGGATCGTGACCGCATGCCCGGCGCGGTGTCTTCGCAGGGAGAAGGACGCCTTTCGGCGAAAGGTGAGTTTCTCATCAAACCCGAGCTTGCGGCGAATCGTGCCGCGCCACAACCGCGCCACATGGAACTGCATGTCGAGATCACCGATCTCAACCAGCAGACTATTTCCGAAACCGTTGAGTTCACGCGCCACAGTTCTGATTTTTATCTCGGCCTCAAACAACTGAGCACTGTCGCGCGAGCCGGTGAAAAGCTGCCTGTCGCGCTTATTGCGGTCCGGACGGACGGCACACCGTTGCCCGAGCCGGTTGTTGCGCACGTGACGCTGCAGCGGATCGAATGGCAGACCGTCCGCGTGAAGGCCGCCGGTGGCGCAATCGGCTATCGCAGTGAACCCAGGTTCATTCCAGTCGCCGAGCAGGACGTGAAGACGCTGGCGTTGCATCGCATGGGCGTGCAGTGGGAACTGGGCGCTGATGCTGTATCTGCCGAGTTGCTTCCGCCGAAGGCCGGCAGCTATCTCATCTGTGCCACTGCCAGGGATGCAAATGGCCGTGAAATCGTCACCACCACAACCGTCAACGTCGCTGGACAGGAGAAGTTGGCGTGGGATTACCGTAACGCAGTGCAGATGAGCCTCGTGCCTGATCAGACACGTTACGAGCCGGGTCAGACGGCGGTCATCCTCGCGAAGACGCCCATCAGCGGCAACGCGCTCGTCACCGTTGAGCGCGACAAGGTGCTGCGGTCGTTCGTCACGACACTCAGCGGTAACGCGCCCGTCATCTCTGTTCCAATCCTCGCAGGCGACGCGCCCAACGTGTTTGTGTCGGTCACCCTGATTCGCGGCGCGGCAGACTGTCCCCGGGAGGCGAAGATGCCCGAGTTTCGCGTGGGTTACTGCCAGCTCAATGTTGAGAATCCAGCCAGCAAGCTTCGCGTGACTGTCACGCCGGATGCCGGCGACTATCGGCCGGGCAAGACCGTCACTGTTACTG
>CAZGGF010000137.1:0-2830 GCA_964524715.1 uncultured Verrucomicrobiota bacterium
GTGCGCGAGTATCTCAAAACACGCGGGATTCCCGACGAGGCAGTCGTGGAGTGTGCGGAGAGTTCAAACACCATTGAGGACGCGACACTGTGCCGACCCATCATTGAGAGGCATGGATTCAGCCATGTGATACTGATCACATCGGATTTTCACGCGGCACGGGCGCAATACCTGTTTGAGCGGGAATGCCCCGGAGTCTCGATCGAATTGTCAGTGTCCCGAACGCTTCTTCCAGAGAGTGATTTGCAGAAACGAATCCTGCACGAACAGACGGCGCTCGCCAGATTGAAGCAGAACGCTGCGGGCAAGTGAATGGCCGCGCCGCTCTCCGTTGCTGCAGCCGTCAGCCGTTTGCGTTGAGCTTTTGGTGCGAGTAACGTAACCTCGCCACGAAGTGGCGGCAGAACGCCGTGGATGGATTCAGATGCAATTCCTCGACCTCACATTGCCGACGCCGGAAGAGAACCTCGCGCTGGACGAGGCGTTGCTGACGTTGGCCGAGCAAACCGACGGCACGGAAGTGCTCCGCACATGGGAAGTTGCCGCGCCGTGCGTCGTGCTCGGCTGTTTCTGCCGCCTCGCCGACGAAGTGAATGAGGAGGCCTGCGCCGCCGACAATGTGCCGGTGCGGCGTCGCGTCAGCGGTGGCGGCACTGTGCTGATCGGTCCCGGTTGCCTGAACTTCTCGCTCATACTCGACATGCGCCGGCGCCCGGAGCTGAACGATGTCTCCCGCTCGCATTTCCTGATCCTCGACCGCATCACCGAAGTGCTGACGGCCAAGGCGCCGCACGTCGGTTTTGATGGCACGAGCGATCTTTGTCTCGACGGCAGGAAGTTTTCCGGCAACGCCCAGCGTCGCCGCCGCAACTGGCTGCTTCACCACGGCACGCTGCTCTACAACTTTCCCCTCGACCAGGTCGGACGCTACCTGCGCGAGCCGCCGCGCCAGCCCGCCTATCGCGCCAACCGGTTGCATTTGGATTTCGTCACCAACTTCCCCGCAGATGCCGCCTGGCTCGACCAGGGCTTGCGCCTGGCGTGGGCGGCTGACGATCCGTTGGTCGCATGGCCGCGGGAAATCACCGAGCAACTCGTGCAAACCCGCTATTCGCGCCCCGAGTGGATTCGCCGGCGGTAGAGAAACGCGCCGTCAACAGCCGGCCCGGCGCATGTCCCTGACGATGCGGCCCGACTTCAGTTGAAGGATGCGGCTGACGCAGCGCGGCATTTCCTTTGCGTGGTGGGTGACGAAAATCAGTGTCGCGCCAGTTTGCGCAATCACGCGGTTCACCGTGTCGAGCACGGCGCGGCGGTACGCGAGATCGAGACCCTGACAAGGCTCGTCGAGGATCAACAGCTTCGGCCTCTTGACCACCGCGCGCGCCAGCAGAATCATCCGCTGGTCGCCCAACGCCAACTCACCCAACGCCGCGCCGGCGTTTTCCATCAGGCCGAATTCGCGCAGCCAGCGGCGGGCGGCGGCGCGCTGGCGGCGCGTGCAGTGTTGGTGGAGGCCGATGCTGTTGAAGAAACCGGAACTGACCACATCGAGGCACGACCACGCCGCCGGGTAATGCTGGTGCAGTTCTGGCGAGAGCCAGCCGATCTTCTGGCGCGTGTGCCAGAGCGTTTGGGTCGTGTGCTGCCGCATGCCGAAGAGCCGGAGATCGAGCGCGTAGGCCTGTGGGTTGTCGCCCTGGATGAGGCTCAAGAGCGTGGTCTTGCCGGAGCCGTTCGGACCGAGCAACGCCCAATGCTCGCCGCGGTGCACGGTCCAGGAGACGTCGTCGAGAATGCGCCGACGGCCGCGCTGGATTGTGATGTGGTTGAGTTCGATGAGCGGAGAAAGTTTTGCGGGCACCGACGCCAGGAGGCGTTCCGGAGGCGTGGCGGGAATATGAGCTTCTTTGCTCCGGCTCCTGCGAAGCTTTCTCGCCAGCGGATGTTTCAGCATTGCAGCTTTCGTTCCCTGGGCAACGACGCGGCGATTCTTCACCAGCAGGAGGTGTGTTGTCCCCGGCGGAATCTCATCGGGGCGGCTCGTGATGACGAGCACCGGCAACCCGCTGCGCATCAGCCGCGCGATGACTTCGCGCAGCCGCTGGCGCGTGGCCACGTCGAGTCCGCCGAACGGATCGTCAAGGATCAGCAGCCCCGGCGCGCGCAACAGCGTGTGGGCCAGCAGCACTTTGCGCTGCTCGCCGTTGGAGAGGTGGATGAGTTTCCGGCGCAGCAGCGGTGCGATCCCGAGCCAGCGGACGAAACGCTCCCGCCGCTGCCGGAATTCCCGCGCGTCGCCCCGGCGTGCGCCGACCTCGAACGGGTTGATCTCCTCGACGCTCGCCTGCGACAGGAACTGCGCGACGGTGCGCTGGCCTTCGCCGAGACCATTGTGCCAGCGCGACTGATAGAAGGAACTCTCCCGAAGGATCATCTCGCGCTGGATGTGCGGCGAAACCAACGCGGCGGTTTCTCTCGACGCGGAATCGTCCTCGAGACCGTGGCGGATTTCGCCGCGCACGACCGGCGCCTTGCCGCATAGTGCGAGCGCAAGAAGGGATTTTCCGGAACCGTTGGGGCCGAGGATGGCCCACTGCTCGCCGTGCCGCCAGGTCCAGTGGGTACCGCGGAACGCGAGCTGCTCGCCGTCGCGGATGGCGATGCCGTCGAGGATGAGTGGTTCAACGGCGGCCGGGGTCATCGGGGGTTCCTGTCTGCGCTTCCACGGTCCAGGTGATCGGGGAGCGCACGTCATCCACACGCACCGAAAATTCCCACGGGAAACGAGTGACCTTCACCTGCTGCTCGGCGTTGTCGCCGACGCGAT
>CAZGGF010000138.1:0-2079 GCA_964524715.1 uncultured Verrucomicrobiota bacterium
TGGGCCGCCTCGGCGACGATAACTGGGGCGCATTCCTCCAGCAGCGCCTGCGCGGCGCCGGCCTCGATCTCGGCGGGGTCATCGTGGATAAGCACGGCCAGAGCAGCGCTACCGTCGTCTGCGTGGATCCCAGCGGCGAACGCACCTTCTTTCATACCGGCGGCTGCGGCAACCAACTCACCGCCGCGGACATCATCGCGCAACTCGGTTACATCAAGCGCAGCCGCGCAGTCGCCCTGGGTTATTTCGGTCTGATGCCGAAACTGGAATCGGAATTTGGCCGCGCGCTGCGCGCCATCCGTCGCGCCGCGCCAAAGACACTGACGTCGCTGGATTGCGTCGCCGGCGCGAAAGGATTCGACAATCTCGCCAAGGCGCTTCCGTGGCTGGACATCTTCGTGCCCAGCCTCGACGAGGCTCGCAACGTCAGCGGGGAGGAATCACCGGAGAAGATCATCGCTCGTTTCCGCGCTGCCGGCGCACAGGGCGTTGTGGGCGTCAAACTCGGCGCGGAAGGCTGCCTGCTCAACGATCCCTCCGAACCGGCCAAGTCGCTGCACGTGCCGCCGGTGCCCGCGAAAAAAGTCGTGGATGCAACCGGTGCGGGCGATTCGTGGCTGGCGGGATTCATCACAGCGCGCCTGCACAATTTCAGTGTGCGTGATGCTGGTATTTTCGCCAACGCCGTCGGCGCGTGCTGCGTGCAAGCCATCGGCGCGTCCACCGGCATTCGTTCGTTCGACGAGACGCGGCGACTCGCACGCCGCTCCGGCTGCAAGGCCTGACGGCGCGGGCCGTCAGTACTTCGGCACGCTTGGGTCCACGTCGGTGGACCAGGCGTCAATCCCACCTTGGACACTCTTGAGGTCGGCGTAGCCCTGCTGGCGCAGGAACTGAAGAGCTTTCATGGAACGCTTGCCGCCTTTGCAGTGCAGCACGATGCGGGCGTCTTTCGATAACTCGCCAAAACGCTGCGGCAGTTTCGATAGCGGCAGCAGCGTCGCGCCGGGAATGCGGCAGATGGCCCATTCGTCCGGCTCGCGCACGTCCACCAGCGTGAATTTCTCGCCTCGCTTCAACATCGCTGCCAACTCGACCGCTGTGATCTCGTCGCCGGCTGGCTGTTCATTCATGCTGGATTCTCCTCTTACACCACAGAACTGCTCGTAATCAATCAGATGGGTGATCACAGGCCGCTCGCCGCACACGGGGCAATTCGGATCGCGCCGCATCTTCATCTCGCGGAACTTCATGTCGAGCGCGTTATAGAGCAACAACCGGCCGAGGAGCCCATCGCCTTTGCCAAGGATGAGCTTGATGGCCTCCGTCGCCTGAATGACACCGATGATACCCGGCAGCACGCCGAGCACGCCGCCTTCAGCGCAACTCGGCACCATGCCCGGCGGCGGCGGCTCCGGAAAAAGACAACGATAGCATGGCCCGCCGAGGTGCGGCGCAAAGACGCTGGCCTGTCCCTCGAAGCGGAAGATTGCGCCGTAAATATTCGGTTTCTTCAGCAACACGCACGCGTCGTTGCTCAGATAGCGGGTCGGGAAATTATCCGTGCCGTCAATGACGATGTCGTAGCGGCTGAAGAGATCGAGTGTGTTTTCGCTGCTGAGCCGGACGGCATGGCACTCGACGGCAACGTTTGGGTTGATATCGTTGATCCGGGCGCGACCGCTTTCCAGTTTCGATCGCCCCACGTTGCCGGTGCCATGGATGATCTGTCGCTGGAGATTTGTTTCGTCCACGACATCGAAATCCACCAAGCCAAGCCGCCCGACGCCCGCGGCTGCCAGGTACATCGCCGCCGGCGACCCCAATCCCCCCACTCCAATACAGAGGACACTGGCGGCCTTCAACTTCTCCTGGCCGGCCAACCCAACCTCCGGCAACGTCAGGTGTCGCGAGTAACGCCGAATCTCTTCGTTCGTCAGCTTTGCTGGAGTTGGTTTGTCCATTGTCCTCGGTTCAAATAGAAAGGCTCCGTCCCCTCGAAAAAGCGCAACGCTTCAGTCCGCTGAGCGATCAATCCTTCTCCTCGTCGTTGCCTTCGGCGGGCGGTTTCATGCCGAC